>CAYJLM010000102.1:1669-5646 GCA_964370875.1 uncultured Gammaproteobacteria bacterium
GTCACGACCTCAAAGTCGATTGGCTAATGTATGCAGCGCAAAGGACAGTTTTTGACATTAAGGGCTTGTTCGGATTGTGACCCGCTCAAACATGATGCGCGGCATGTTTCCGACAGAGTTTCGAATTTTATTGATAGCTCTCTCGGTCTGATGTTTCGCCCTCTAAAGAAGCTCGCCTTGTTTAAGGTAGTCGAGACGGAATTTACACCATTTTTTTTGCGCGCGCTTGTTCTTGCGCACATAGTTAAAGAGGTGGCGGTTACCCCTGAGATTGAGCGGCAGATATACAATCGAACACTGGTTGTTTTTCACGAGGCGCGGATACAAGGACTAGTGATGAAGATTTTTATGTGCGGGAGGAAATGCACAAAATTTTTTTCCCTAGAGTGTAATGGAAAAAAAATACTTTTCGATGAATTGCCAACAGTTTCATTGCGGGGTGACGACGTGCCATTCTCTGATAAATATACTTTTAAACAGGAGCTTAAAAAATATAATTTTCCAGTGCCTGATGGGGTGAGCTGTTCAACATACAAAGAGGCGCTCGGCGCAGTGAAGCGGATTGGGTACCCGGTTGTGATAAAGCCGCGGTGCGGATCGCTAAGTAAACATACGACATGCAATATTTTGACTGAAAACGATTTGCGCAAAGCGGTTGAAAGTGCAAAAATAATAGCAAGGGAGTTTGTGGTTGAGAGGCATGTGCCTGGCGATGTATACCGCATAACGGTTGTCGGCGGGAGAGTTGGGGGATGTTGTTTGCGGGAAGCGCCTCACGTGGTGGGGGACGGAGAGCAGACCATTCGCGAGCTTGTTGCTAAAAAAAATACAGATCCGCGAAGGGGATCTCCTGGGCAAAAAAATATAACACTGCACCACATTTCTCTCACTCCCGCCACATTTGAAAGACTGAAGATGTTGGGAATGACACTTGATAGTATTCCCGAGGAAGGAAAAAAAATATACCTTCATTCCAAGGTTATTCTCGGGGCCGGGGCGGATATTCATGATCGTACCGACGAGATACATTGCGATAATATAAAGCTTTTTGAAGATGTGACGAAGATTTGGAATGCTCCACTGATTGGGTTTGATGCGATATTTCAGGACATTTCACAATCATGGCGCGACCAGGAATGCGGAATTATTGAGGCAAACTCAAAACCATATATCGACATGCACCATGTACCCGTAACAGGACAGCCGCGCAATATCGCTAAATTATTAATTGATTACGCATTAACAAAAAATATATGATGCGAGATGCCATCGTCGAATTTGCAAAACAATTTTATTACGCGCCGGAAGTTGAGCGTCCATCGCGAAAAAAATATCAGCACTTCATTGTCGCGGGTATGGGTGGGTCGCATTTGTCGGCAGATGTATTGAAGGGGTACGACCCGACACTTTCGGTATCCGTGCATCGTGAATACGGTATTCCGTTTATCGCGCCGGAAAAAAGAAAGCACACCCTTCTTATCGCAAGCTCCTATTCTGGAAATACAGAAGAAACAATCGATGCATTTCACGAAGCAGGGAGGCAGGGAGTGGACCGTGCGGCGCTCTCTGTTGGCGGCACGCTTATGAAACTTGCACGTAAAGAAAAAGTGCCGTACATCCAGATGCCGGATACTGGCATTCAGCCGCGTTCTGCGTTGGGGTTTAGTATGAAAGCGCTTGTCGCGCTTATGGGGCTGGACAGTGTCGCGGACGATCTTTCTCGTCTTGCAAAGACGCTGAAACCCCTCGCGCTCGAACAGAAGGGAAAGGATCTTGCAAAACGACTCAAAGGCGCGGTTCCGCTTGTATATGCTTCAAGCGCGAATGAATCTCTGGCGTACAACTGGAAAATAAAATTCAATGAAACCGGAAAGATTCCCGCATTCTCTAACGTATTGCCGGAGCTGAATCACAATGAAATGACGGGATTTGATATCCGGCCGCAAACGGAAAAATTATCGAAACGGTTTCACGTACTCTTTTTGAGAGATGCCGCTGACCACCCGCGCATTATTCGTCGAATGGATATCGTAAAGCGCTTGTATGTGCAGCGAGGGTTGCACTGTGAGAATATCACACTAAGCGGAGCGACACGGCTCCAGCGAATGTTCTTATCACTTCTTTTGGCTGATTGGGCGGCATATTACACGGCCACGCGGTATGGGTTGGAGTCCGAGCAGGTGCCGATGGTTGAAGAGTTTAAGAAGATGATTGCCCGGTAAGGAGTGGAAGCGAAATGCTCCAAATTTTTTCGTGAATTTCTTCACGGGTCAGTCCGCGATTGTCTTCCATGCACTCGATAAGTCGATGCGAGGAAGGATTGTGTAGCGCTGTCCAGAGGTAAGTTTTTTCCGCGTTCGAAAGATGGTCAATATCCGCTTCGTGGATATCGAGGACCTCCGTGTTGTTTTGAATAGCGCGATCTCGTATGCGTCGCTGGCTTTCCTTGGCCGGCAAATGGAGCACAATAACAAGATCGGGTTTTGGGCACTTCAATATGGTGTATTCAAGTTCATACAGCCACTCCAGGTAGTGCTCGCGTTCTTTCTCGTTCGCGATTTTTCCGCCCTGATGCCCCGCATTCGAGTCGACATAGCGATCGAGGATGACATGCGTTCCTTGTTCAAGCAGAGCGCGAATTGCAAATGACGCATCATAGCGATCGAGCGCGTAGAACAGTGATGATGCGTGAGGGGAAACATCGCTAGCCGCGCCGTATGCGCCACTCAAATATTCTTCAACGAGTCCGGCAGATTTTTTGCCATACTGCGGGAATGATAATGACGCAACAGGAAATCCTTCTGACTGCGCACGACTGCGCAAAAGCTCTGTTTGAGTTTTTTTCCCTGACCCGTCGGCTCCTTCGATAACAATAAGTTTTCCAATCATATGTTAGCGCGGTGAGAGAATAGTTGTTCCCGGGGGGTAGAGCTGCGACTGGGGGACGATCTGTTTACGGAGCTGGGCATGTGACCACCAGAGATGAACATACGCGTCACCTGCTCCTTGAGAGTAATCAACACGAACATGGTAGAGGTGCCCCTTCTTGAGCGTTTTTATTGCCGAATATTCTTTAAAAACATCGGCACCACGATTGATAAGGGGTGGCATGGAATCGTAGATATTCGATTCCTCAACCCACAGCCGAGCTGAGTCATCAGCCTGAAGAGAGAATGTGTAATCGCCATCGAATTGCGGCTGAATGTACCCTTCCCAGCGGACAGAAAAGTTTGTTGCGGGGAGGGAGTAGTATGGAACCCCATAGCGCCATGCAAAGTCAACCAGAGAATCAATGCGCTCTACGGCAGGATAGGGGAGGGCATTGTCATATGCAGTGTTTCCTCCGCGATAGTAGCGTCCGCGTAAGCCCGTGCCATTTCCGGGAGGTGGTCCCATGATAAACTCGGGAGCTGCATGTAGTTGGCTCCGCGGCACAACCTCTTTTTGTTGGTGAGCACTCGCCCAAAATAGTTTTGCCTGCGCTGGTCCAAATGAATCATGATGTTCCACTCTGATGAAATATCGATGGCCGGCTTCAAGTGTTTTTTCAGCGCTATATTCCCCATAAATAGGGTCCCACTTGTCAATCAAGGGGAGAGTCCCGGACGGGATGCTATTTTGATCTTTGTCACTGATCCATAGTCGTACGCCGTCGTCTACTTTTGTAGTAAACGTATATCGGTCGCTAAATTGTGGCTCAATCCATCCAGTCCATCGGACAGAAAAGTAATCAGATGGAACGGTAGGATCAGGGGGGCCATTTCCCCAGTCGAAATTTATTGTGTCGTCAATCCGATGCAATATTGAACGGCCCAAATGGTCATCCCCGAAGTACTCGGCGTAGAGTCCGTCACCATCACCGTTAATGATGGGCGCGCCCTCTGGTCGTTCGTCGACCAAAAAGGGTTCAGGATAAAGGTTTCTCCGCGGCACAACCTCTTTTTGTTGGTGAGCACTCGCCCAAAATAGTTTTGCCT
>CAYJLM010000103.1:0-5550 GCA_964370875.1 uncultured Gammaproteobacteria bacterium
ACCGCACCCAACAAGGAAGGTACATTTGTCGCTCCGGTATCCGGTATTGAGCCGGTTATTGTCGGCGCAACATCGTCGGTTGTGGCAGATGTATTGAACTCACTCGTATAGGCGACCTCCGCCGCTTGATTCGGCGCGCGCATCGTCATACCGTTGGCTGCCTTTGCCGACCCAATCACCTGCAGGCGATATCGCGTGCTCGCTTTAAATGCCGCGCACGCGGCACCGACACATCCGGAGGGATACGTCGCCTTCAATGTAATCTGCGCGCCCATCTTATCCGAAGTGAGCGTCGCCGTATCTAATGCGGCAGAACTTACTTCCGTCGCGACACCAAGTGCCGTTACTTCAAACAATTTCAATGCGCTCAGCAATGTGTATCCGCCTCCATCATCTGCCATTGCGCGATCAAAATTAATCATCGTCTTTGTATTCCGCGGAACACTCTGCGCGCCCATTGGTGGCGTTGTTGACACAACATGCGGGGGAACAAAATTCCCCTCTCCAAATGTACCACCGCCGGAAAATGTATTTGTATTTGCATTAAAATCATTAAAGCTCGCCGTCGATCCTGTCGTAAACGTGAACGCGAAACTTCCATCCGACAGGTTTCCCTGGATGGCATTCCCATTGGTATCCGTAACGCTCGGCGTTGCTTTTACCGAGATTGTTTTATTGTCTCCAAGTGTCTGCCCGGCGGAAAGCGACCACACCGCAACGTTGCTCTCGGTGCCGCCAAATGGCATCACGTATGTCGCGTTGTACGCCCACGCGCCTTTTGTCGTCGTAATATTCGTCAATTCACCCGTCTGGACATTAACGTCGTTTACCGACATATTTCCGTTTGTCGTGACAGATGTCTGGCTCATTGGCTTGTCAAACACGACGAAGATCTTCATGTTCGAATCGCCGCCCGGAAGATTTTGCATTTTATCTCCGGGCATTGTGCGCATCACGCGCGGGCGCGTCGTATCACCGCCGAATCCACCGGCAACGCCTTGGCCAAGCTGAAATCCGATACTTGTTGACCCTGCCGGGACACCATCTCGCCGGCGGTCAGAAAACCCGTCTTTCACCGCGATAAGATCGTACGGAGCGCCAACCGTCAATCCGCCTAATGAAAACGTGCAGTTCTCATCGTTCGTTGACGTCGCGCTAAATCCGGTGCCTTCGGCAAATACCACTGCCTGGCGAACAGATGCAGAGCACGTATCAGAAGAATCTTTCACCGTGCCGGTAATCGTTGCGGCCGCCGGTGCCGTTGTTGTAAAGCTAAACGGAGTCGATCCGCCCGGCTGATAGAAATTATTCGTGTTTGTGCCGTCAGTCGCGCTCAAATAGTATCGTATCGTTGTTCCGGCGGCAGCTCCAATAATTTCACTAGGGATCGCAAAGCTAAAATAATTACTCCCAACAGTCCCATCGCCGGCAACCACGCCATCAGTCGCGCTTGCGCCTGGTAAGACAGATGTCGCGGGAAGAACACAGGCCGCGCCTTGACACGCGAACAGCGTCGCGCTCAATGCGGGACTGGTGCTCGTTCGCGCAATGTCATCAATGACACGCGCGTAGACGGTGAGGGCCGCGTTGGCTCGTGCCTCATAGATAGGGCGATGCTCAATTTGCGGTGGGCGAGTGTCAGTGACCGACGTCACCGTTGTGAAGCTTCTGACGGGAGTATCTTCTATCTTATTCAATACATTACTTAACACCGCTGAAGTCAACGCGCCCTGATATGTCTGCACGCGCCAGTAATACGTTGTATTTGGCGCTAATGGCGTCGGTTGGGTAATAACATAAAACTTGCCCTCTCCGTATCGCGCGTTACATGCTGTCGAAGTACAGTGACTTCCATTCGTGTTCTGCGCGTCGGCCGGTTTCGGGAAAGCATAGTCCCATACTGTAGTCGAGAAATCCTGCGCCGTACTTACGGTAACGCGATAATTCGTAAATGTTGCGTTTGTTGAAGGATTAAAGTTAAATCCCGGCTGGGGCAACGTAACCCCTGTCGCGGCATCGGTCGGGAATACAAGATTCAAACCCGCCGCAACCACTCCCGTTACACTGAACCCACGTGGCATGTTCGCAACTTGATTGCCACTCGTCACGACAACATCGCGAGCACCCAGTGTCGCACCTGCCGCAATCGTGATAGGAACCGTTATTGATGTCGCGCTATTAGCCACGACCGTACCGACCGTAATGCCATTCGTGCCCGCGTCACCCGGAGGAAATGCAAATGCAACGGTGGACGCTCCGGTAAAATTCGTATTGGTGCCGGTAATAGTCAGTGACAAATCTGTCGCGCCCTGCGAACCCGATGGTGGTGTAATGTTCGTCAAACCCGGAACACCACCTCCTTGCGTCGCCGCAACATTGATCGTAAATTGTTTTACAGCTGTCGCGGCTACGTTATCAGTAACTTTAATCGTCACATTTCTGGTACCGGCCGTATTTGCCTGAACAGTACCCGTAAGCTTTCCTGTTGCCCCCGCAAGGGGAGCCGCGCCAAACAGCGCAACAAGCGCGTCCGTATCTGCTTGTGTATTTCCCGTAAATGTATATGGTGCGGTACCGCCGGCAGCCGCGAATGTTACAAGGGGCACATCCGCGGTGTACACGGCACCGACGTACGTTCCCGGAATGGTTGGCGTAGTAAGGGTCAAGGGACTTCCAAGATTAGTCGCTACTGTCCCCATAACGTTACCCGCACCATCCTCAATCTTATTTGCGACAGCCGCAAGGGTTGCCGGAGTTCCATCAAAATCCTCCACATCAAGCGTGGCGCTCATTGTCAAAGTTGCTTCTGCATTGAATGCGCTATGCGAAATCGCGGTGATTGTCTGTGCCGTTCCGCCACCATCAGTAAAGGTAAACGGATCGGTTGCACTTGCGAACGTAATAGCGCCACCACTACTTATTTTCTGCACCGGCTCGCTGAACTGGACCCGTAATTGGTTTGGCGTTGCCAGATTTACCGGGGCAACGCTTGAAATCGTTGGTGCCGAGGTATCCATTCGGATCGCGGGGGTCTGGAATACCGGAATAGCCGGTGACGTTCCGCTCGTGACAATGGCATTTGCGGCCATGCTCATCCGAAACGAATTATTATTCGTCACGCCCGATGTATCTGACTTCAATACAATAAAGTATACATCGTCGCTTGCCAACGTTGGCGCGGTTTCCGGCGTGATTGTAAATGCATTACTCGCACCGTACACCGGACTTGCCGCAAGCGTTATTTGCGTGTCACCGGCTCCATTCAGCCCAAATCCCGGTGATCCACCATCTTTCCAAAGTGAAACACCACCGCCACTTGTTGCAAGATCAAGGAGCTCGGATGATGTCGCACCGCTCGCCGGCCATGTTGGCGTGCCATCCACAGCCGTGAACGATGTGGTTATTGATGTAAGCGTTTTTGTATTTTCATTGCTCCCAAACTGAACTCGAGCTACGGGCTTGAAATTACTACCCTGTTTCAATTTCAGGAAACCATTCGTCAGATCAATCACCGTGGTATTTGCGCCGGCCGACTGCTGTTGTTGCGCAGAGGTGGCTATGGTATACGTTGCCGAGAGTGTCTCTGTCGGTAATCCCGCAATCGGAGTGCCGCCAGACTCAAACGTCCCGGGTGCAACGCCGGCGGTAAACGCATGACCGTTCACTGCGCCAGCCGATGTACGAAATGTAATATAGTAATCAGCACCCTCATTGGCGCCGGCATCGTTCGCTGGCACCGCTTCGGCGATCGGATCAAACAACACTGAAAATCCAAATACCGGCGCGCTTGCCGCCCCATCCAACCGAAGGTTTGCTCCGCTTGCCGTGGTGTCGCCAGTCGCAATATGCCAATTATAAGCAACAGTCACGGGACTACGCGTCGGAAGCCCGAAAACCAGATCTCCAGTGTTGACCGCCTGCTCACCCGTCGGAATCGCGCCTGTTAAAGCAGTTGAAGGGTTATACGCGGTCACCTTGGAAAGCTGATAGGTTCCTCCCGGCGACAACGCCATATTATCAACAGCAAAGGTGCCTGCGGTAAGTGTGGCATTTGTCACAATTCCCCAATACGATACCGGACTGCCTGCGGGACGATACAAAACGATATCTCCAAGTGCCGGTGCCGTATATCCCGCGCCCGGTGCGGGAATCGCTCCCTCTCCCGGGAGAACAAATGATCCTGTCTGGCCGACGATTTTACTTATTCGGTAAGTTCCGTTGGCAAGGGCAGTGCCATTAATCGCAAATGTTCCCGATGTTAATGCAGATGCCGTAACAAGCCCCCATGTGCCGGCACTGGCCCCTGTTTGGTAGTAAACAATATCCCCAACGGCGGGCGCGGCGTATGTCCTGGGGGCGGCCACATTTGTCGGAACAATCGCATCCGCGCCATTCACGACAAACAATCCTGTCTTATCGACATCAAAATGTGAAGTACGTGTCGCGTTGCCATTACGATATGTTGGAGCGGCTGCCGCACCGTCAAGACGGAGATCGGGACCGCCAAGGACAGTTGCCGAACCGGCGGTAATAACATGCCAGCCAAATCCTGTCGTTGGCGCGCCATTCGCGCTTACATCGGTATAGAGAAGATCGCCAACATCTATCACGGAAAGGCTATCCGGCAACATCGATGAGGATGGCATTAATTTTGAAATGCGCGTTGAACCATCGGTCAGACTGATATTTCCGAGCGCGACATTCGAGTCCGTATTATCAAACGACCCTTGTGTCGCGCCATCATCGCGATAAAGCGCAATTCCAGAGCTTGCTCCGGTTCCAAGCGGCGCAAGATCGCTCATGACAAATCCAGCCGACGGAGAAACCGCGACCCTGACCACATCGAGTGTATCCGCAGCGTTACTTACAATATTTATGTTTTGTACCGCGGTTGGCGCGCTGGATGGCCCGATTGTCTGCGGGGTTGCGACACTGGAAGTGTTGACCAAAATTGTGATCCCCGCGGAAGCAGGCGTTGGTAATCCCGCCAGGCCGAGTGACCCAAAAACCATTGAAGCTATCGTTGCAGTATAGATAGCTTTCTCAGCCATCCGTCGACGAGTGCGATACATAGGCAGCATAGATACTAATATTTACAAAATAAAAAGACGTCGAACACGTCTTGAACCGTATTTATTATATTAAAATATGGAGAAAAGATATTTTTCTTCATGCCTGCATTATAGCACTCTGGAAAAAAGAACAAGGGCTTTTTCTGTGTATAACTAGGGAGAATTGAAGAAGGCGTGACTAGGGCTGAGCAATCAACAACCATACACCCTTCTTTGACTCAATAAACCCCTCCCTTGCAAGTGTTTTCAGGAGACCAGTGATACTGTCTTCATCTGAGAACGACTCAAGATGTTTGTCGGTAAGAAAAGACCGCTGCAGCGTATAAGGAGTTGCGCTCTTATTTTTCAACAAGAAATCGAGTATTTTCGCACGGGCATACCGCCGTGACCCCTCGAACCGTGACTGTTTTGTATAATGCCGACTCCGCTTGTTCGGATTCGGGATGTCTGACAGGGCAAGCGCGCCGTAGTCCATCAG
>CAYJLM010000104.1:0-5517 GCA_964370875.1 uncultured Gammaproteobacteria bacterium
CGCAAACACACTTGTTGGAATACCATGAGAAAACGGAATCGTCCCGTCTAGCGGATCACAAACCCATGCATACTCTGCTCCTTCGCGTCGGTCGCTCCCCTCTTCACTGAGAATATCATCATCCGGATACGCGCGGCGAAGATCCTCCAGCACCACTGCATTAATGGTCGTATCCGCCTCGGTGACCGGAGACGAATCCTCTTTCCATTCTTTTTTTATCCCTAACGTAAAATACTTGCGCATAATATCACCGGCTTTGTACGCAAGATCAATCGCGTCTTTTTTTGCATTCTTGTGCATAAGATATACGAGATTTTCTTTATAATGCTTCCGGTTCAGAATATCACTATTCCCCAAATTGTAAACATTATCGCACCAATCGAATACACTGGCTGTGTAGCGAGCGTCATAATGTTTTCATTATTGCTATTTTCCAAATCACCTTCATCTTCTTCGCCGCTCCTGTCAACTCAAGCAAATCAATTGCTTTGAAGTATTTCTTTGCGCTCCTCCACACCCGCGCATCATACTGATGATGTTTTGTTCTATACAATGAAACAATTACTATCCCGCCTCTTTTCAAGAAGTGTCGGTACTTTTCAAATACTGCCATCTCGTCAAGGTAGTACAGCACTTCATTAAAAACAATCACGTCGTATTTCTTTTTTGCTCGAAATTCCAGTGCATCGCCAATAACAAAAGATCCGCTTCGCTTTTTCTGCGCTTTTGCAATTGCTTCGCTTGAAATATCAATTCCGAGGTAGGTGCTTTTCTGAACGTTATTCAAAAAATCAAAAAGCGTACCTTCACCGCATCCAATATCAAGGATCGCGCCCGCCGGCTTGTGTGTCTGACAATACATGCCGATAACCGCGTGTCGCGCGCGCTCAATCGGACTGGAATCTAAATAATCCCAGGTGCCGCCGGCGAACTCGCGATCCCATCGTTTTTTTGAAATGATAAGCTGAGGATTCATATATGGTACGGAATAACCCTACTTCAAATTCCACGGTGCATCCTTCACAATACCGTGAAGAATCTTCATTTTCTGCGTTGAGAGAGATACAAGTTTTTTTAAATCCCGTTTTGCTTGCTTGTTTTCTGCCTCATCTAAAAACTCAACGTACTGCTGTGCGAGCCGCCCCTCCATTGCCAGCGCCTCGCAAAAATCCATGAGATTTGCCATAGTATTTTAATTATTTTTTAAAAACTTCTTTAAGAATTTTTCGCGGCTGATTGTCGCCCTTTGCACCTTTCTCCGGTCATGGCCGAATGATGACTTGTGATACATAGATGAAATATTTTTAACATCAAACCCCCACTTTGTAAAAATATCCGGATGCGCCGCGACAATCCATGATGTTGCGGTTATCTCCTTTATCTTTGGGTCGTCGTTGACTATTGTTGCCAATTTCCTCATGCCGGAACGATAAAGGGCGAGCTTACCCTCGACACTTTCACCAAATGATGCGTGTATATGAATTTCAGATCCAGACGTTCCGTGCGTGCCGGACTCACCGCGGACACTTTCACTAGATGATGTATAAATATGTACTTCAGGTCTGGACACCCCATACGACAAAAGCCGATTAAGCGGGATAAACCCGCCCTGCTCGTTCATTACATCCGTTTGAATTTCTTCCTGCGTTTCTTTGAGTAAAGAAAAAACCGGATCCAATTCCGACATAATTCTATCAACAAATGAAGTGACGTCTTTAATATCTGCGTATTGCTCAATGCGCAGTCGCATCTCTTCAATTACCTCGTCGGCAAGTACATTCTTTTGAACAATTTTGCGAAATATGGGATCCAAAATTTTTAATATTTCCTCGCTCCGACGATGTGGGTCTCTAATTTCATTGGACATCTGCAAAAGCCGGTCACGCGCATCTTCCCGAATCGTTTTTTTTCTCGGATGGCAAAAGAAGATCTTCATTGAAAGAATGGGGAATATTCTGAAGTGTTCCTAATGATTCAATGCCCATATACCAAAATGTTATACATTATTTCAAAATTTTTTAAACGCGCTTAACGGATTAATCCTGTCATCAAGAATATCCTTAATGGTAAAAAGAAGTGGCAGATTTCTTTTTTGTTTCTCGACCAGAGCCGCACAGGCGGCAATCGACGGACGCCCTTCGCAGTGCCGCTCTCGTTCCTTCCCCTCTCCGATATCCATACCCGCCATGTAGTTACTGGAATGCCGACTTGAGCCCGTTGCGACGAGATCGCCAATGCCAGACACACCGAGAGCGGTTTCTTTTTTTCCGCCAAGGAGCGGCAGGACAATCATCATTTCTCGAAGTGCCTGCGTAATCATCTTCCCCCGACAATTATCACCCAGCTCGAGCCCATCAACAACTCCCAACCCGATAGCGTAGATATTTTTTAATACACCGCAGAGCGAAACACCGCGCACGTCTGTTGAATAATCGAGATGAAGTGTTGTTTTCTTAAAAATACTTTGTACAAACACGCCGACATTTTTTAATTTTGACGCGACAGTCGCATATCCATTACCACCACCACTTAACTCTTCTGCCAGCATTGGCCCGCCAATAACAGCGCATGACTGCCCACGATGCAAAAGCTCATCAAGGATTTGGTCGGCTGTTTTTTTACTTTTCTGTTCAATACCTTTCGCGCACGAAACAACAACGGTCTTTTTGGAAAGATATGGCACAATCGAACAGATCGCCGGTCGCAAAGACGCGGACGGAACAGTCAAAAAAACTATCTGCGCGCGGGGAACGATTTCGCAAAGCTCTTTCTGATGCGGAACGCACGTTTGGTCGACATCCCAGCAGTTAATTGTAATATCTTTGCGCGCTGCAAGAATACGCGCAATCGCACTGCCCAGCTCTCCTATACCAATGATACATATATTTTTCATAAGAAGTGCGTTACTTTTTTTTATCAGCAATGAATAGTCGTGATGAATTAATCAGTGGAATAAAATCAGTAATGAAGTTGTAGAACGCAGCCAGGGCAGGGCCTGCAATACCGGTGAGCACGAGCGCAAATCCGAGTACATTTGTCACAAGCCAGAGAATGATATCGATCCAGATAATAGATGTCGTCTTCTTCCCCAAAAGAATCATTTCAGGAATACGGGCGAGATTGTCATTGAGAATAATAATATCGGCAGATTCCAGTGATACGTTTGTCCCTCCGCCCATCGCGATCCCAACATCTGACCGCGCAAGGGCCGGGGCATCGTTTATACCATCTCCGATCATCGCGACCTTCTTCTTCTCACTCAATCGGGCAAGTTGTTCAAGCTTGTCCTCCGGCTTCATGCTCGCGTGGTAGTCTTGAATATCGAGCTGGCCTGCCACATCTTTTGCAATTGCTTCATTATCGCCGGTAAACATCGCAACCTCAATACCCATGTGCTTGAGGCGCGCAATACTGCTCTGCGCCTCGGGCCGAGGAGTATCCGCGACAGAAATAATGCCGGCGCATTTTCCGTTTATCAGCACAATTGATGCTGTCGCACGATACTGTTCGACTTCTTGCGCGAGGCGCGCCCTTATTTCCTGCGCGCTTTGCTCAGGAATACGAGAAAGAATTGCCTCATTGCCAATACTCACAGTCATGTCGCCATATCGCACATCTACACCAACACCGCGCGTCACCTGCGTCTCATCCGGATCCGGCAATGAAGAACACACTTCCAGCGCGTGATGGAACAGCGCGCGACCGATGGGGTGTTCTGAATATTTTTCCGCGATGCCAACAGCCTTCCAGAATTCCATATCTGAATATGAGTTATCCTTCCATACCGCACGGACGGCAAACGTCCCGTATGTGAGCGTTCCTGTCTTATCAAGGACAACCGTGCCAACGCGCCCCAGAGCATCCAGCCATTGCCCTCCTTTTATAATAACTCCTCTCTTTGCTGCCTGTCCGATTGCGGCAGTGACCGCTAAAGGAATAGCCACTGCCATATCGTCTGCGCACGCAACCAGAAAGAGCGCCGCGGTCATCTGAATATTTCGGGTCACGGCGTACGTCACGATACCGATGACAATGATAACGGGCAGAAAAATGCCGGCGAATTTATCAGCCAGCTTCTCGGACTGCGATTTATGCTTTGCGGCTTGGCGTATCAGCTCTGCCATGCGCTCGATCGTTGAATTTTTCCCGACATGAGTTGCGCGCACTTTTAGAAACCCGCTTTCATTAAGCGTTGCGCTCATCACCGTATCACCAACCCCTTTTTCCACCGGCACAGATTCTCCAGTCACAGGAGCTTCATTAATAGACGCAGTGCCCTGGATAACTACCCCGTCGACCGGAAGTCGTGATCCGTTTTTAACAATAATTATATCCCCTTGCGTGATTTCGTCGGCGGAAATCTCCTCTTGAATGCCGTCTTTTTCGCGGATTGCCGTCAATGGCTTGAGTCGGAGCAGTTCGGATACGGCATCACGCGCTCGCGTTGCCGTCCGCCAATCAAGCAGTCGCGCAAACGCAAGCATAAGCACGATAAACGATGCCGACTTCACGTCGGTTGTAAAAAATGCTACGACGAGCGCAAAAAGATTAAACGTATCGATACTGATAGCGCGCCGACGAACCGAAGAAAGGGACTCTAAAACGACCGGAACAGAACCGATCACTGCAACGATCCACAATAGAGAATACGCGGCGCTATTAAAAAATAGCGCTATCACAAAAAGGATCCCGATACTTGCGATAATACTATACTCGCGTTTTGGTGCCTGAAAAAAATCTTTCATATCGTATACAAAAAGCCCATCATGGGCGTGAGGACCTCTTTTTCAGTATACCATACCGGAGCTCAAAAATGACAACAAAAAACAGAGGTGTTACCCTCTGTTTTTATAGTTCGCCCAAATTATCGTCCGGACTGTTTGCGATTGTCGCGAGAAAATGCATGTCCCTTTTTCTGCACACCGGAACGACTTCCGGCAAATTTTTTCTTGAATCCGTAATTTTGAGAATAGGATGTCTGTTTTACCCTTCCTCGACTGGCAGGTCTACCCTGAGACACATCTCCCGTACCTTTATACGGCACTCGACCGGTCACAGCCAGTGAACTTTGCAAAAGCCGTTCGATACGATACACCAAATGTCGCTGCGATTGAGTGGCAAGAGACACTGCCTGTCCTTTGAGCCCCGCGCGTCCTGTTCTACCAATGCGGTGGATATAATCTTCGGGATTTTCCGGCATGTCATAGTTGACAATGAGCGCGACACCAGATACATCAATCCCTCGGGCGGCAATATCCGTCGCAACCAAAATACGTTTTTTTCCCGCCTTAAATCCATCAAGTGCAAAACGTCTTTGAGCAAGCGTACGATTTGAATGAATCTCCGTGGCAGTATAGCGAAGATTGTTAAGCTCTATACACAGTTTTTTTGCGCTGTATTTTGCGCGGACAAAAACAATCGCCGACCCTTCGCGTTCTTTAAGCAGAGTATCCAGCATGGTTGTCTTCTGTCCGCTATCCACGTAGCGCACCTCTTGTTCAATTGCATCCGGAATGC
>CAYJLM010000105.1:0-5409 GCA_964370875.1 uncultured Gammaproteobacteria bacterium
TGTGTTCTAAAAGTCCAGTATACTGGACAAACCCTGAAATCTTTTTCCGTAATAAGCACTTTAATAGCATTTTAGTGAGTTCCTTACGGAAATGTTAGGATTCATCATCGATGTAACCTTGTCCGACAACGTAGATGCGAGTATGGGGGCTTTGAGCAAGCTGTGGGCCAGTGAGCACCATAATAGTCGCGTCAGCGTAGTCTGTAGAGCGCCCAAGGCGCTTGCGGATATCCTCTTTAGATTCGACTTGAATGACGCCACCAGATCGAACGGTGAAGCGAGGGGCGGTCAGTTCGCCGATGAGCTTGTCGTTGCGCGGAAGGAGTACTTTGACCGGAGAATTGGGGTCAAGCATTTCTCGAAGCATCCACCAGCCAGCAGCACGTTTATTGAGAAAACCCATTTCTTTATTAGCATCCAATCGGCTGGTCTTCTCGCTGGCATTGAAGGCATTCACACGACGCTTAATATCATCCTGTTCCTTCAATCGATGGACAACTCCTGCTCCTATCCCAATAACGTCAAAGAACCCTTGTAATTCCTTATAACGGCGCAATAATGCAGCAGACCGTCCAGCTTCTTGCATTGTAGCGGTATCAACATCGCCACGAGGAAATTCTCGTAGTTCTAATACGAGTAAATCACGTGCAAGTGCTTCGATAGTATTATCGCTATTTTCGCCACCCAAACCAATATCTACGCCAAGTCCGTTTGGTTCTAGTCGAGCATCTGTTCCTGCTTTAAACGAATCAAGCCACTCATCGTGTCGCTGCATGGCAGCTTCGACCCATGGGAACGGAATTACTCCATCAGCGTCGCCAGAGGCAAACTCGCCGAGTACGCGGTTCTTGAACAGGGCGCTATTCTCACCCCATTGCAGACGCCGTTGAGCGACCCACTCATCATCGATACGTCCAGCAGCGATGGCTTCCTCGACGGTAACATGTCGCGTAGTCCAATCCTCGAAGCCAGGTTTGTGAGTAGAGATTTCATAGAATCTACCGAGAGGCTCGCCTGGAGTCGAGATAGCAAATGCCAGTGCTTCCAAGGACGAGTTCTCACCTGCTCCGGCTAGAGCGCCTTCTGCAGCATCCCAAGTAGCATCAATAATTGATTTGGCTTCATCGAATCCATAAAGGATATAGTCAGCATGAGCACCTTCAATTGCCGTGTGGTCGTTTGAAGCTACAGCGAATGCTTCACCAGTTGCCAGCTTGAGGGTCTGTATCTGTAGTTCCAGTCGATGGTCGAATGGATTACGTCCTACTTTGCGCCACTCAATCATACGAGCCCACTTGTGAATTTCAGGCCACAGGTACTTAGTAAGCTGTCGCCAGACCGACGCGGTAGTGGGAGCTTTCCAGTCTGCTCCGTCCTTAGTCAGAGCGAAGTGCAAAAGCATCCATGCTTCGCTCGTACTCTTTCCAATCGCATGTGGGCCTCGTACAGCTACACGTCGAATGCCACTATCAAATAGTCCGAGAATTTCTTCTTGATATTTAGTCGGCCCACTTCCCTCGCGCCACTTGAAGATGTCATGCACGAATGCCACTCGGTCATTCCGATACTTCCGCTGAAACTGCGCGTAGGCCCTGTTTATGGTGCTAACCCGCTTCTTGAGTAGAAACTTAGCACGGTCTTGCTGAATCGCTTCGAATAAGTCAGTGGGCAGCTGTTCACGTAACTTGGACGTTTGAGGTAGATGTCCCTCGCTCATAGGCTGCATTGTACACCCTTTTTGACCGCAGCACAATCAGTTGCTGGTCAACCTGCAATCGAACATAGAACAGATATAGAACATCTGACGATAGTGGGGTATAGCAACTACTCCGTATAGCTGCTCAAAGCAGCTGCTCAGAACAGCTGCGCGGACAGCTGCGCGGATAACTATTTTTAGCTACTCTGGAACGTATGTGCTATAGGAAATTCAACTTTCCGAAAAACGATGCTTATGCTTAAGGGGAGTGACATATATTCGCCGACCGTTATCAGGACAGCCGCACATCGAGTTGCGAGTGAGTCGCGGTCGATGCGGGCTGTCCTGAGTTTGGGTTGGCGATTAGTTGCGCCGATTAGTTGCTAATGCGCCGGTAGTAGACTCGCGACCAGTTGGGATAGCTAACGTTATCGATTCGTTTTAAGACTTCCCATGCGTCGTCTAGTATGCATGTAAGTCGATGCATAGACGCGCGAGTCACGTTACGATAGACGGTCGTACGTCGCGCGGTGCGCGTGGTCGCGTCCACGATTACTTGTTGCTGGCCGCGTGGTCGGTCGGTGTTAACATCAATTGCTATTAAGTATTGGTTCATTGTATGACTCCTAGTTGCTAGTATATCCCGCGAGTCCATCGCCTACTTGAAAGTAGGTTATCGTCGGGCGCGCGCCGTTGGCGCATTTGAGCGTGTAGATGTATTCCGCGCCGTAGTTTCCCGCGGTGCTATCTAGTACGCCGACTCCTAGGAAGTTAAGGTTGCCTTGATTCGGCTTGCGCCAATCGTCGGCCTTGGATTCTATTTGCGCGTTTTGGCGCGCCAGCCAGACTACGAATTTCGCGGCTAAGTAGGGTGCGTCGTTATATCGGTGATCGTTAGTTTCTGATTCGACTGCCGCGTAGAATTTATTTAGTTCAGGCAGTACGCCTTCGGGATATCCATCATAATGTTGGTAGATGGTGGATTCGACTTTGTCGTCGGCGTTCGCGAATTTGATTAAGCATCGTGTACTCATTTTATGACTCCTATTGGTTGATGTTGCGCGCGGTTCGATTAGTAGACGTTCGCGATTTCAACGTCGATGCTATGGCATTTCGGGCATCGAGTGAATGTGTATCGCGCGTGGTAGTGGCACGCGTTGCATCGCGTCGCTATGATAGGTTCAGCGTCGTCGGCGTTGCGCGCGTTCGCGCGGGTGTGCGCGTAGTGTGCGCGGGTGGGTGCGTCGTCGTATTCGACTGGCGCGTGCGGCGGGGTAAGTGGCATGTCCATCGCCGACTCTAGTTCATTTACGACTCCATCGACTCGCGCGGTGGCGCTATTGATGGTGCGTAGGATTCGTTTGAGTTGCGTGGGTTTCATTTCGACTCCATCTTAGCGCGTTCGCGTGCATCGTTTAGTTGGCGTTCACCTATCATTCCATCGGGGTATTGGTAGATTCCTACATCAAAATATCCGGTGTACTGCGTGGACTCTATTTTGCGGTCGGCGCGAATTAGTTCCCGTTCGATGTTCGCAAACATTGGATGTTCAGGCGCGCCTAATGAATCTATTTCGGCGGTTGCTATTAATCCCCTAAGCAATTGCCATTCGTCATTAGTTAAGTCTATTGTGATTTTCATTTTGTGACTCCTTGTTTAAGTTGCGCGGGGCGTACCTTAACGAATTCAACCTTAACATTATTTAAGCTACCTTAAATTTATTTAAGGTTCAGTGCGTGCGCGTGCGATTGTCCGCGCGTCCGCATCGACCGCGTTGTCTATCGCGAGTTGCGCGGCGGTGTTTAGGACGAGTCGCGCCCATTGCGCGGGGGTGCGCCGGTCTAGTTTTGCCGCGATGCGGACGCGTTCCATTTCGTCAGCGGTGAATCGCGTGCTGAATTTAACCGTGCGCCGTTGTGGTGCTGTTGTGTGTACATTGTCGGACATTTGGGGGCTGTTCCTTTCATGGGTATAGTTTATAAAACGTTTGTGCTAAGTTGCGTGGTTACGATTGATTTACCGCGGGCTATTCATTGTCCCGCTTACCAGTACTGATACGGGGGCGCGGGGATTTGTATCCGTAGTCCTTGACTTTGATTTATTTTTCCGTGTTAGCGGCGCGTCGTGTTAATTCGCCATTGCTTGAGTCTAGGGTATGTCGTCGGGTCGTTGGGTTGCGCGCGATGCGTCGTTCCGTCCGGTGCGCGCCGCGATTTTCGGGCCGTCCGATTCGACTTGCCTAGGTAGTCGGGTGCGTCCCGTCTACGTTCGCCTTTGGTTCATTTGCCCCCCGCTGATACGGGGGATTTAGGGCGGGGGCGTCCCGCCGTGTTACCTCATCCTATCCCCCTCGTGCTATGTCCGGTCGGTTGCGTGTCCGTCCGTTGTGGGGTCATTGTCCCACATTGGGCGGCTATTGGGACGTGTCAAATGTCCCGACTTTTGTCCCAACAATTCCGCACGGATGTTCTATAGTGTTCTATATTCTAGTGGGGATTGACCGTATCAAATGGAAACGGTGCGTCTATTCGTTCGGATTTTAGCCGTAAACCGTGGACGCGCGTTCTACTTATGGACGGACGTTCTACTTTTTTATTTTCAAACGGAACAATCGCCGCTCGGAAAAAGGCGCGCGTACTTTGAAATCGACTTTTTTCAACTCCCCCGCGTACTTTAAAATGAGCCATTTTTCATCTGGATCTCCGTGAAAACAGCCATTTTTTCATTTAGATCGATGCCAAATTGCCCCTCATCTAGATTGCCCTCTGTCCAGTATACTTGACAAACTACGAATAAGAGCTATCATACAGCTATGAACCCTTTTTGGATTATCCTCTGTTTATTGGGAGTGAACTCATTCTGTGTCCAGCAGTCCCCGATTGCTACTGATCAGTTTCTAGAACGTGCCATAGTTGGCAGCAGAGACTTCGTAATCACGTGGGAGAAGCTTGGACTGCCCTATGCCGACTGGTCGGTGCGAGAAGACGTTGTTTTCGATGCCAATCATTCCGATGAACCCAACTACTTGGGCAGCAGGGGCTATGAGTTCCGCTATAACTTGCATCCCGCTCAGTACTATCAAGAATTCCATACAACTATAAACGTCTATTCAACTCCCACCCTACCCGCCGCATTAGGCAGTCGTACCGTTCTAGTTAACTATGTAGACCTAGGCCATGGCGTGATAGGCTATATCAGCCAGGCCGCCGATGGCGCAAACACCATTCGAATCGATTTCGCCGCGGGAAACTATCAGGTGAACGTTAAACTCAAGTACTCAACCAGCGAGATTGCTATCCCTCTGCTTGTCCAGTCAGGTCAAGTTATCGTAGCTGAACTTTACCCGTAACAAAGCATCCAAAGGAGCTTCTACCCGTACATTACGGGTAATCTGTCCACTATACTGGACAAACCCTGAAAGTTTATTTCGTAATAAGCATTAATTAAGCAGTTAAGCAGAATTACCCGTAATTTCCTTGAATTCCGCATCGACTACGTCCCCTTCGGGTAATGCCGTAATCTCATTGTCTGACAACTTGGCATCAGGTAACTCAGCAATTGGCATGTTGCGTAGCAACTCCTCGGTATACTCGTCCCCTAGCTCCGCACGTAGCTGGTCTATGGTAATTTCGCCAAGCTGCACCCTATGAACTAATTCGGCCTTGTAATCGACCTTCACCTGCACAGGAGCATTCAGTCCGAGCAACTTGGCA
>CAYJLM010000106.1:0-5221 GCA_964370875.1 uncultured Gammaproteobacteria bacterium
GTCTACGGTTGTTCCATCGCGTGCCCGCCTGTCTTTAAGAACTCCATTCTCAATTGTATCTTTTGACAATTTTGTGCCGAATTGATGGTAGATAAAACCGTTATAGTATACCCCGATATGGGAAATTGAGTCGCCTCCCGGTCCTTTGTCAACACCGCGCGTGACAAGAAACGAACGGGCAATTTTCATGAATACCACATCACCATTGTTGATCCCCGCGAGGGATCGAGTCCTGACGTACATGCCTCTTGAGTTGAATTGATGTGCGGTCGCGGCAGGGTATTCCAACCGAGGATAGATGGCTGTTTCTTTTATCTTTTTTGTTCCAAAAATGCTTTCCAGTGATGTGCGCGTCCAACCAAGGCAACGGTTTGGGGCAAGACCAAATTGTTGATCGTTTGCTATATATGCGTCAAGGTTTGCGAGGGTTGTCCCGCGCGAAATGACAACCTTTTTTTTGACAGCGGCATAAGCCGCCTGCGCGGGCAGAAAGAAACCTATTGTATTTGTGCGCAGACGACGGTGGTCAAACGTTCCTTCCTCGACCACGAATTCCACCTCCTCTTCATCGGCCTTCACTGTATCGCCTGTTTCTTCCCCCGTTACTTCGATGGACTTAAAATCAACTTCAATTTGTTGAATAGGCGTGAGTCGTATTGGGTTGAACTGGACGAGGTCAGGGTTAATAATCCAGAGAATACTATATGAACCCAACATGAGCATAAGCCCGATAATTGCGTTGCTCATGATTTTTTTTGACTCAGTTATCTTTCCCGCATCGCCACCGGCGATAAGCCACAAAACGCCGGCGAAGGTGAACGCAAGGACTGCCAACACCGCGGCAAACGCGGCCGCCCATGTGTAAATGGTATTAATATACGTGGCTATTCCACCACATTCCAATAGATGCTTTCCGGCAGGGTCTGTTTTTGATTCGCACACGGGGATACTGGTTTCTCCGGATATCGGAATTTGATAGACAACTTCGACATCATCAGCACGTACATTGTGGACTGCGAAGGGAATGACAGCCGTGAGCAACAAAAAAGTAATGACGAGGATGAGAGGTGGAATTTTCATAAAAAAAATTTTCATAGCTATTGCAGTATGTTATAGCCCCATACTCCCATATCCGATAACTTTTTCACTGATCATTCCCGGTGAATCAGAAAACACATGATCTTCATTGGCAACCGTTGGCACTTTGTCTACCTTGCTTTTTCGTAGACTACTGCCGTATTGGTGATAGACCGATCCATTATAGTAGATGCCGATATGTGTGATTGAATAAGGGGATAATGCTGAGGTGTTTTTGTCAGCCATGCCCGAACGTATCGTTTTCATGAACACAACATCGCCATTTTTTATACCACTTAAGCCGGGCGTAAATTTTCCAGCATCCGAAAATGCCTTTGCGGCATTTGCGGGATAGAGACCTGAGCCCATGAGAGGGGTTGCGTTGACGCCAGTGTTACCAAATATCGAAGTTAATGCATCCCGCACCCATCCAAGACAATGGTCTGGAGTGCGACCAAATTGCTGATTATTTTTTATGAATTCATCGAGATGCTCCAGCTTACCATCAATATGCATCTCGATCGTGCCGGGGCCCGTATCACCTGTTTCTTCACCGTAGACTTCAATTTGCTGCAGGTCGATATCAATGGTTGCAATTCCCGGAACGCGGAGCGCATTAAACCTAACCAGATTGGGATTAATGACATTGAGAAGTAGATACGACCCCAATGCAAGAGCAAGGCCTATGAGTGCATTGCTCATGACCTGTTTCGACTCGGTTACTTTGCTGCTATCCCCGCCGGCAGTCAGCCAGAGAACACCGGCGACGGTGAACGCAAGGACTGCCAATACGGCGGTAAACGCGACAATCCATTGATAGGAAAGCGCGATGTACCGCGCAATGCCAGTGCATTCGAATATTTCTTTGGGCCTGCCGTCGGGTCCTGTTTCGGAATGGGCTTGGCATATCGGAATTCTTACTTCCCCCATGATTGGAATTTGCAGCGCAACAGACACATTGCTGGCCGCCCGCACTGGTGCAGCAATAAAAAAAAGAACCATAAAAAGAAATACAGCAGAAAATAGGCAGGGTGATAGGTATTTTTTAACCGGCATAGATCATATTACTTCGCATCATAGATAGCTTTTATAAGATTACTGATTCGCTGAGGGGTATAGGTGTCGGGCGGAGGCCACCCTTCCATGACCGACGCGAGCTTTTCTTTATTTCCTCCAAGATCTCGCGATCCGAAATGCGCGCCGACAAGATAAAGACCCAGCGCAGGATCTTTTGTCAGTGTTGCGATAAGAAGGCGGGAGTTCTGATCGCCGGACTTTGCCGTGTTGATTGTATCATTCAAGGAGATTGTCGGAAATGGATCACTGACGATTGTGATCGGTTTTCCCGCCGCTTTGGCCGCATCAAGGACGCTTTGGCCGACTTGTTGAACGGTAGTATTATTTGAATTGCCATACATTGCATTAAAAGCATCTTCGTACGCCCAGGGCATATTGCCCGGATGAATACCGAGCCCAACCTGCCAGTTGCTTCCCCATGAGGCGCACGGTGTGTTTGGGTCTTTATCGCGATCGGCACAGTTATCCATAAAAGTGTCAAAGCCGTTTTCAAGCAACGGCCACATGCCGATAAATCCTATATCAGTGCCGGTTGCCTGAGCTGCTTTCGCGGCTAAATCTTTATATTTATTCCAGCGGTTTAACTTTTCGCCAGTCATTTTTACCCCCCCCTTGTCTGGCTCAGTATTGGGTGGGGGAAAACCAAGTGCTGTGAAGTGCTCGACATTATAATTAAAATTGATGCCGCCGGCAGTGATGGTTGCGGGAGTGAGATTGAGAGTAATACTTTTTACAGCCGGTACCCTGATCGGCTGGAAGTGGACAAGGCTCGGGTTGATGGTCGTCAGAGCAAGATACGAGCCCAATGCTAGAAGGATGCCCATGATGGCATTTCCCATGATTTTTTTTGATTCGCTTGTTTTGCCTTGGTCGCCGCCTGCAGTCAGCCAGAGAATGCCGGCGAATGAGAATGCCAGCACGGCCAAGACGGCCGCAAATGCGACAGCCCATTGATAGATGATTGCAACGTATTCACCTATCCCGCCGCAAAAGTCGCCAACGCATACTTGAATAGACTGTTTTCCGGAGATAGGGATTTGGAGAGCAACATTGATGTCCGCCGCATGGGCAGGGGAGAGTGTAAAAATCGCGAGACCCCAGACGGTAAGTGCAAAAGTGAATACATTTTTAAGTGCAGGTTTCATAGACACAAACGTAAGTTGGCGAATGGTACTATAAGCATAGCAGATATGAGGAAAATTGCGCACCAGGCCTGAGCCTCTTTCAGAAGGAATGACTCGCCTGTTGCTGCTTAAAATCCGAGCCATTTTTGAGTCCAGGTGGCAGTATACCATCGCTTAGCAAGACTGCGCAGCGCCTGCGCTTTTGGATGAGAATCAGTTTTTAGCGCCTTAACCATTTTTTTGTCCGTTTCGCTTATCTCTCTTGCGTCAATTCTTCCCATGGTCTGATACACATTCATTCCATCTTCAATAAGGAGTTTGAGCGTTTGCTTAAAGACGCCACTTTTAAGAGCATCCTGGTCTTTTTCCTCTAGTGTTTTTGCAAGGGCAAGCGAGTACGCAACAAATGATGGTATACCAAAGATACAGCACCCAATTTCTGGTTGATTTTTTGCCGGTAAGTTTTTTTCCCATACCTCCAAGAAAACTTTTGAGTTCCCAATATAGGCCGAAAAATCATCAAGTACTCCCTGTACCGGTTCATGATTGTTCTGCTTTCCAATTTCTATTTTCTTTTTACCTAAGGATCCGCGCGGATTGCCCTTGTAGCTGTATTTTGTGTTAAGATATATGTTGAATCTATCCTTATCTCCATTCTGCAGATCCGGGGACAACCGCTGAACAACCATGTCAAGCGTTGCTTTTGAACTTTCTTCATATCTAAGATATTTTCCACCCCCTACATAGAGCCCGTTGTCAGCATTATTGAGTCTATGAATAGCTTCATGAACATCGGTCGGCGCATCGTACTGACCTATAGTGCCGGTATCCGGGATGATAAAATGAGCCCCGCTTCCGATCTGGCGACCAATAACATCTGCCCAGAAATCGCCAAACATTGCTTTGGTGTATGTTTTGCTATTGTAGGTGATGGTTGGGTTGTCCTTTGTGCCGGAAATAGGAACCATGAAAAAATCACCGCTTTTTGGAAAAGCGCCGAAGTCGAGTTCATCTTGCGCGCTTTCAAGATCAATATTGATAGGCGTAATTGGTTTTACCGTAATCGGTTTGAAATTGACATAATCTTTGCCGAGTGCCGCGAGGAATGTGTATGATCCCAATGCAAGTATAAGGCCAATCAGTGCGTTGGTCATGATTTTCTTTGATTCGGTTGTCCTGCCCTGGTCGCCACCGGCAGTGAGCCAGAGGATGCCGGCAAAGGTGAATGCGAGTACGGCCAGCACCGCGGCAAACGCCACGAGCCATGGGTAGAAGGTGTTAATATAGAGCGCTATCGCTTTGCCCGAGGTAATATCGGCACCGCTAATAAATGTGGTGGCGCCGATCGGGATCTGGAACAAAAAATCGGGAATGACGCTTGTCGATCGCGTAATGGATGGTGAGCTCTGTGCTGACGCGACCGCACCGATCAGAGAAAGGAAAAATGCAAAAAGCACAAGCAGCGGCTCGCGGGTATATTGTTTAAAGATTTTTCGGATGTTCATACTGTTAATTAGGAACCGGAAGGCCGCTCTTATTTGGTTCTGCAGGCGGTCTGGTTGGTGTCCCACCGCTTGTGTCAGTTTCTGAGTTAAAATCTATATACGTCTTACATAGGCTTGTAGATCGTTGATAGTATCCAGGATCTGTTCCGGACCCGGCATCTTTCTTCCAGCAGTGCGGTACGGTTACGCCGGTTATTTCGGGACAAAAGAACCTGTCGACTTTCATAGAAACGTGGTCCGTCGCAAGGATCATATCAAGGCACGCCTTTGAGTTGTTTGCATTTCGCTGTCGGCGTGATTTTGAACCGGCATTATCAATAACATAACAGCAAAGTCCTTTTTGCTTTGCTAATTTTTCCGGTTCTTTCACCTTAAGGCCACCACAAACACCGCCGGGGGTACAAACGCCGGATTCACATTCACAAGGGTTGTCTGCCG
>CAYJLM010000107.1:0-5169 GCA_964370875.1 uncultured Gammaproteobacteria bacterium
GATCGTACCTACACATTCATCCTGAAGACACCGCCGGCATCGGTTCTTATTAAGAAAATTCTCGGCATTCCAAAGGGCTCGCCAAAAGCACTTACGCAGAAAGTAGCCAAGATAACCCAGGCGCAATTGCGAGCAGTTGCGGAGCAGAAAATGCCCGACTTGAACGCGAATGATATTGAATCGGCGATGAAAACAATCGCGGGTACTGCTCGTCAGATGGGTGTCGAAGTTATTCAATAACAGGACTTACACACATGGCACATTTCTTCGTTCCCAGCTCCGATACTCGACACTGTACAGCCAGTACAGCTTACTCTGTTCCTCTCTGGCGCCTCGAACTATACTCATGTATGAAAGTCCTGAATAATATTTAATCATAAGGTGGGACCTCGACAGAGGGCTTGCACCACCAAAGGAGAACAGTATGAGAAAAAAATCTCCCCTGTATAAGGATAAGGTCAAAGACCTTGATCTGAAAAATAAGCTTTTTTCACCACGAGAGGCACTCGAGCTTGCGCAAAAGTTGTCGTACGAAAATTTCGATGCGTCACTTGAGGTGCACGTTCGTACCGGAATCAACGCAAAAAAAGGCGATCAAATCGTTCGTTCCAGCGCAACGTTGCCACATGGTACCGGTAAAACAAAGCGAGTTGCCGTATTTGCGGATGGAGAAAAGGCGCTTGAGGCGAAAGAGGCCGGTGCTGACATCATTGGCGGTGTTGAACTTATTGCGGAAATCAAACAAACCGGCAAAGCCGACTTCGATATTGCCATCGCCACACCAGATATGATGAAAAACCTTGCGGGTGTTGCAAAAGTTTTGGGACCGCGCGGATTGATGCCCTCCCCAAAGAATGATACAGTCACCCTGAATATCAAGGGGGCGATTGACGCAGTTAAGGGAGGTAAAATAACCTACAAAAATGATGATTCGGGCATCGTACACCAAGTTATCGGTCGCCGATCATTCCCGCTTGACAACCTTCTGGCTAACTATGCCGCCTTTATTGAATCAGTTCGAAAGGCAAAGCCCGCCCCAGTGAAGGGCATATATATCAAGGCAATTACCATAGCGACCACAATGGGCCCGGGCATTCGCGTTACCCTCTAATCACCTTCTTTTTTTCCATCATGCTTATGGAGAAACAAACACAAACCTGCCAACACTGTTCGGCGGGTTTTGTTATTGACGAACAAGATCGTGCCTTCATGGCGGGTATGCGCGTGCCGTCGCCGACCTTCTGTCCGCCCTGTCGCCTGCGCAGGCGATTGTCGTGGATCAATATTCGAAAATTATACAATAGGACGTCGTCTGATTCCGGCAAATCATTGATTTCAATGTACTCAGCGGACAAGCCGTTTCGAGTTGTCGAGGATAAAGATTGGTGGGGGGACACGTATGACATGGCTGACTATAGTGCCCCGTACGATTTTTCGAAAAGTTTTTTCCAACAGTTTAGAGAATTAATACAGCGTGTTCCACTCCCCCATCTTCACCGTGATTATGCGCGAATGGACAACAGCGAGTACTGCAACGCGGCGACGGGCGTTAAAAACTGCTATCTCTGCATGGCAATAGACGAGTGCGAAGATACTTACTACAGCTTCACAATAGAACATGTAAAAAATTCAGCGGATATATCATTCGCGAGTGAATCAGAACTGTGCTACGAATGCTCAGATATCACGACCTGCTACAATGTACGCTATTCAACTGATTGTGAAAATTGCAATGACCTCACTTTCTGCCAGGACTGCACAGGGTGTACATCATGCATTGGATGCATCAATCTTCGCAATGCGTCGTACCGCATTTTCAATGTACAGTATTCAAAGGAAGAATACGAAAAAAAATTGGCAGATTTCCACCTGGAAACACGGGAAGGCGTGGAGGCGCTTCGCGAACAGGCGCGTTCTTTCATTTTAACTCAGCCACACCGCAGAACCCGCAATAAGAACAATGAACACGTGTCCGGTGACTATATTGTTCGCTCAAAAAACGTCCACGACTCATATACGGTGAACAATTCGGAAGATTGCCGCTACGCCCAATTTCTTCGCGCGAGCCATGTCGGCGCAAAAAACAGCGACGGGCATGACTGGAGCTTGTTTGGGATAGGATCTCAGCGAATGTATGAAGCCGCCTGGTGCGGACTTGGGTGCAATACGATACGATTTAGCGTATGGAACTATTGCTTCGGGTGTCATTCTTCCCAAGATCTCTTTGGATGTATCGGTCTTCGCAAAAAGAAGTACTGTATTTTGAATAAGCAGTACACGAGAGAGGAATATGACGAGCTTGTCCCGCGCATTATCGCGCACATGAATGAGCAACCATATATTGACGCGCAAAGACGGATCTATCGGTATGGCGAGTTTTTTCCTTCCGAATTATCACCGTTTGCGTACAATGAAACACTTGCGCAAGACTACCTTCCTCTCTCAAAGGACGACGCGCAGAGTGTGGGATTTGAATGGTTGGAATGCGATGATGGCGGTGTTTCATATGCGCTTTACTTGAATGAACTTCCCGGTTCCATCAAGGAGGCACGCGTCTCAATCTGTCAAAAACGCTTTCTCTGTCGCGCGTATGACGAGAATCCAGCGTTGGCACTCCGCCACAATTGCACGCGCGTGTTCCGATACATACCTCAAGAAATAGCTTTTTATCAGAAACTCAATATCCCCCTTCCGACGTATTGCCATAACTCGCGTCACTCCATGCGTATGAGCAAGCGAAGTCCGCTCAAGACCTGGGATCGCACGTGCATGTGCGCACTGCCCAATCATTCATGGCATGCACCGGACACCTGCGCTGAGTCGTTCAGTACCTCGTATTCGCCCTCACGCCAGGAATTAATCTATTGCGAAAAATGCTATTCAGCAGTAGTGTATTAATATATTCAGGTAGCAAAACTCATCTATGTTCACTTATACAATCGGACTTGAAATACACGTACAACTTAAGACGAAGTCAAAAATGTTCTGTCGCTGCTCAAACGACGGTGAAAACCAACCGCCAAACACGACTGTCTGCCCTGTATGCATGGGGCATCCCGGAACATTACCGGTGATGAACGAAGAAGCGATCCGCTGGGGCGTCAAGACATCGCGCGCGCTGAACTGCACGATCAACGAAATTAGTAAATTTGACCGCAAAAACTATTTTTATCCCGACCTGCCAAAGGGATACCAGATCTCACAATACGACAAGCCCATCGGAATCAAGGGGTATGTTGATATTGTCATACCCGACGGAAAAATTCGCAAAGAGGCTCGTATAGGGATCACGCGACTGCACATGGAGGAAGACGCCGCAAAGTTGCTCCATGCTCCTGGCTCCGGCGCAAGTCTCGTTGACTTCAATCGCTCATCGACCCCGCTCATGGAGATCGTTACTGAGCCAGATTTTGTCGACCCGATGGAGGCGAAAATATTCTTGCAAGACCTTCGGCTTCTTGCGCGATACCTGAACGTATCTCACGCGGATATGGAAAAGGGCCACATGCGCTGTGATGCAAACGTTTCAATCAACGTGACAGGTGACGATGGGATTGTCACGCAATCCCCTATTTCAGAAATTAAAAATCTTAACTCATTCCGCGCCGTTGAACGAGCCCTTGAGTATGAGGGCAACCGACTCTACGAGGAATGGATGGCCAACGGCGAAGTCAGGAATCGGACATACAAAATAACTGTCGGGTGGGATGACGCGAAGCAGGAAACGATATTACAACGCTGGAAGGAAGAGGCGCACGACTATCGTTACTTTCCGGAACCCGACTTGCCGCCATTGCATTTTACGAACGAATACATCACCCAAGCCGAATCCGAAATCCCGGAATTACCCAATCAGAAACGAGAGCGTTTTGGTCGCGATTTCGGCATAGCACCGGAAGACGCTCGCATTCTTATAGATGATAAGGAGACCGCGTCATTTTTTGAGAACTCAGCTTCCGAATTGGACGAGTGGCTGTGCAGTATGGATTCGTGCGACGACGCGTTTAAGGCAAAAACGTATAAATTGCTCGCGGGATGGGTTATCAACAAGCTGACCAATCTTCTGGCGACTCGTGAAGCACCTATCGAAAAATCGCTGGTGACACCGGCGGATATGGCAAAGTTTGTAGCGCTGATTTCCGAGGATAAGATCAATAGCACCACGGCTCAAAAAGTTCTTGAGGCCATGGTCGAGCGTGGTGTCGACCCGTTGACCATGATCCAGGAGGAAGGACTGGAACAAATACAGGACACCGGCCTTATCGAATCCGCGTGCAGGAAAGCACTGGACAATAACCCGGATGCAGTAGCAAATTTCAAGAATGGAAAGCAGAACGCGCTTATGTTTCTCGTTGGTCAAGTCATGCGCGATCTGAAAGGACAAGGAAATCCCGAGGCCGTTAAACAGCAGCTTGAACGACTCTTAACCATATAGTTATTCCTATGGCATTTTCCCCAGAAAATCGACAGTGCAAAGCGTGCGCGGAAAACTACACCATCGAGCCGGAGGACTTCGAATTTTATGAAAAGATGAATGCCGTCCCGCCGTATCTGTGTCCGCATTGTCGCTTTAAGCGTCGCTGCCAGTTTCGCAATGAGCGGACATTGTACAATCGCACATGTGATAAGTGCCATACTTCAATCCTCTCCATGTTTTGTGATTCTTCGCCCTATACGGTGTACTGTCTAAGCTGTTATGACAGCGATGACTGGGATCCAAAATCATACGCATGCGAATATGACGCTGAGAGGCCTTTTTTTGAACAATTCGATGAGCTATTGAAGAAGGTGCCAAAAAAAGCATTGGGCATTACCGGCACCAATGTCAATAGCGATTACACCAACATGACATCGTTTAACAAAAACTGCTATCTGCTGTCCAACGCAAGCTATTGCGAGGATTCGCTATACTCGCGCGGCATCAAGGACTGTCGCGATACCGTTGATGCCTATTTTGGTGTGAATATGGAACGCTGTTATGACGTTGTTAATGTAAATCAATCAGCCGGGGTTGCGTATGGACAAAATGCAACCTCATGTATTGATTCATGGTTTCTGCTCAACTGTGCCGATTGTGTTAGTTGCTTTGGCTGTGTAAACCTTCGCCATAAAAACTATTGCTGGTTCATTGAACTGCTCACAAAAGAAGAATACGGACAGCGCCTGGCG
>CAYJLM010000108.1:0-5128 GCA_964370875.1 uncultured Gammaproteobacteria bacterium
GCCCATCCATCAGTCGAGGACACCATCGCAATAGAGTACAGTTCAGCCGATCCGACATCTGTAAATTCACTCCACGAGGTTCCGTTGTAATGAATAATCTTACCTGATTCACCCACCGCCCAAATATCTGTTGGCGACACTGCGCTTATACTGTTCAGCCCCTCATCGTCGACAGGGGAACTCACCGAAGACCATGTCCCGGTCGTCAATGATGACGTTAACGAGAGCTGATCCGGAACAGAATAATCAATCCCGCCATCATCAGAATCATACTTCGTCACATCTGACCAGAGAGCCTGCCCTGACCCCCCGCTCCAATCAGTTTGCGTCCAGAATTTTGAATCCCAATTCGTTATATATGACGAACGGAGACGAACAAGATCCGCACCGCCACTGCTTTTCCACGATACTGAACTCGTCACATAGAGGGTATCAAAATCAGTTGCTATTCCAGGACACGCCGCCACATCGCCGGCAATGGAACGGCACACAGGTTCGAGCGTGATCTGTCGAGTGTATGGAGTTTCACTGTCGCTCGTTCCTTCACCTTCAAATGTCCACGTTCCTCCGGCGGACACTAATCCTGTCGCGGAATAGTTCAGCTCATTCCAGGCGCGATCGCGAATTGAACGAACCGCCTCTATGCCCTCCTGTGCCAAAGCGTCTGCATGGGTATACTCAGCCCCCTCCAATGAACCGCTCGAACCGCCCAAGAGCAGTGATGCAAGCGCCGCTGAAATCAATGAAAAAATTGCGAGCGCGATAACGGACTCCATAAGCGTCTGTCCGTTTTGTGTTTTGTTACTGCGCGTCAACCATGCCATAGGTATTTATTGTAATAACTCGCGCGTCCCCACTGCCGCTATGCGTGAGTGTGACTATTCCTGTCGCGGACGGTATACCGGAACTCTTTGAAAAAACAATCTCTGACACACCGCCGCTCATGTTTGTCTGAAGAACAATTATGTCTGAAAGCGACGTAACTCGATCGGAGCTTTGGTCTCGCGTGGCATATGACGTCCCGCGAAAAAAAATCATACGGTCGGCGCCACCAGGATTAACCTCAAAATAAAGGCCATACTGACTATCATTGTAGCGCGCGGAGGACAGCTCTCTCGCCAGACGGATTTCACCTAGTGCTCTTGCCTCAATTTCACCAAGCTGGGTCGTCCATTGTAGATTGCTATACAGCGGCAATGCCGCAGCCGCTAACATAATCGTTAACGCAACAACCAGAAGAAGCTCCAATAGAGTAAACCCGCCCCCACGGCGCTGGAGCTGAGTGGATCTCGCAGTAATTATACGATTCTTTGTATTTGGTTTTCGCTGTGCAGGACGTACTAATGGAATCATACTGGCGCTCTATTGTTTGACACCCCCGGTAATACTATAAATCGGTGTGATAATAGATAGCGCCAAAAATCCAACGGCACCGCCAATAAGAAGCAAAAGCAACGGCTCGATGACTGTTGACAGATTCTTTATTGCGTTATCTACCTCGCTCTCGTAGTATTCTCCCAAATACAGCAACGTATCCTCAAGGCGGCCAGACTCTTCCCCGACACGTACCATATGAACAACAACCAACGGAAAAAGGAAAGGATACCGCTGCAAATTTTCATACATACTGCTTCCCTTTGTCACCCTGCGTTCGAGCTCTCCGATAACACGCTGATAATAGTAATTGCCAAGAATCTGTTTCATAATCTCAATCGCTTCATCTATACGCAGGCCACTCTTGAGCAACATGCCAAGCGTTCGAGAAAAGCGCGCAAGATTCGTCGATCGCGCAAGAGGGCCGACAAGCGGTGCATGCAGGAAAACCCAATGAGTAATAGGTCGGACAAAGGGCTGACGAAATAGCCAGAGCATAAACAGTATGGATGCGATAATGCCAAAAAAAACAGCAACACCGGATTCCTGGATAAGCTGAGAGAAGGCAATGAGAAGTCGAGTCGTTGGCGGCAGGGCAACTTTCAACCCCGTAAAAAGCGGAACGATTTGCGGCAATACGTAGAACGCAATCACCATGCCAAGAATAAACGTTGCAACCAAAACAATGATCGGATAGAGAAGAGCGCCCTTGACCTTTGCAGCCAGCTCTTTATCCTTCTCAAGCTGTACTGCCAAGTGTTCAAGGTTCTGTTCAAGTGTTCCCGATACTTCACCCGCACGAACAGCGCTAATGAACAGCCCCGAGAACTCCTTGCTATGATCCGCAAGAGTATCGGCAAATGATCTTCCCGCCGTAATCGATCGAAAGATATCATCAAGAATAGTTTTTAGCTTACCTGTTGCTGAATCCTGTGCGATATGCAGTGCCTCGGTGAGAGGAAGCCCTGCCTTCAACATAATCGCAAGATGACGCGCAAGAAGCGCTTTTTGCCCCAAGCTCACACTCCCGATAGTGATATTCAGGACGTTCTGTTTTTTCTTGGCTCCTGCTGTTTTTTTTTCCTTTTGTGCCACACGCTTAAAATCCAATAAATAATCTTCTAAGTACGCGTTACACGAATCACTTCCTGAAGAGTTGTAATTCCCGTAAATACCTTTTCAAGGCCATCATCAAGCATAGTCGTCATTCCCTCTTTTGTTGCCGTTTCCATCAATGAATCACTTGTCGCGCGCTTTAAAATCAGCTCGCGCAGTGATTCTGACATCTCCATGACTTCGTAAATACCAATACGACCACGATATCCGGTTTGACTGCATTGCGCGCAGCCCATGCCCCGATACCACTTGATCTGCGCGATGGACTTCACGCCCCGAGAGAGAATGCGATTCTTTAGTAATTCCTCCTCTTCCAAAAGTTGCTTTTCCTCAGCCGTAATCGTGTACGACGCGCGGCACTTGGGACAAATTTTACGTACCAAACGTTGCGCAATAACAATATTAACCGTAGACGCTGCCAGAAATGGTTCTATGCCCATATCGAGCAAGCGCGGCAGGGTGGTCGCGGAGTCATTCGCGTGTAGAGTTGAAAGCACGAGATGCCCGGTCATGGCGGAATTGATCGCAATGCCTGCGGTTTCCGGATCGCGAATCTCACCAACCATAATGACATCCGGGTCCTGACGAACTATTGCACGCAATCCTTTTGCAAATGTTAAATTTGTCCGAGAGTCAACCTGAATCTGCGTGATACCTTCGATATCATATTCGACCGGATCTTCAATAGAAATAATATGCACGTCCCTTCTGTTCAAAATCTTTAAGATGGCGTAGACGGTTGTTGTTTTTCCGCTCCCCGTCGGACCTGTCACCAGAATCATGCCGTAGGGCTTTTTAATAGCCCGTTGGACAATTTTCAAATCGTTCTCCCCGTATCCCAAATCAACCAAATTGAATTGCTGGACTTTGCTTGAAAGGAGGCGCATAACAATATTCTCGCCGTTTGTAACCGGTATCATTGACACGCGCACATCAATATTCTCCCCCTCCAACGTAAAGCGAAATTTTCCGTCCTGCGCCGCGCGGTGTTCATCGGTGCGCATCTTCGAAAGAATCTTCAATCGAGTAACAATAACCTCGGACAGCTCTTTTGGCATATCCAGCACATCGTGCATGACGCCATCGATACGAAAACGTACGAGAATTTTTTTTATATACGGTTCAATATGAATATCTGATGCTCTGTTCTTGTACCCGTGATGCATAAGCGTGTCCACAAGATCCACGGACGCCTCGTCCCTCTCTTCACGACTCAATGACGTGTCCTTTATGCGGTGGTAGATACCCTTATAGCTTTCAGCCAGGCTTCCCTCGTACTTTGAAAGTGCTTTTGCAAGTCCGTGAGGCGTAATGACGAGTGGCAAGATCGGATCATCAAGTCGCTTCTCGAGCATGTGGCGCATGGTCAGATCGTTCGGATCGATCATGCCAACTTTTACCCCTTCAGGGGTACGCTGAAATGCAACAACACCTTGTGATTCGGACACAATCTGCGGGATGAGGTTGAACACTCCCTCTTCAATTGTTTCAACTTGCAAATCCGCAAATGGAACACCGTACTCCTCGCTCAACAGCGCGCCAAGCTGCTCATCGGTCAGCATCTTTTTTTCGCAGAGTATATCGAGCGGATCGATCTTTTTATCCAGAGCCTCCTTCTCTGCCTCAACGAGATCGGTCTCGGTCAGAATCTTTTTTGAAATCAACAAATCTCTAATTTTTTTGGTCATAAAAACGCCTCATCCAATGAATGCTCATATAAGCATATCACTATTCTGCCGAATCGCGAAATAGGACTAACAAGGGTATCAATCCTGAATTACCCTGGATCACAAAACTTATTTTTTGATGTCATCCCGGTCTTGACCGGGATCCAGAGAATCACTATTTATAAATATCTTTCGTTGGAGGAAAGAAATCCGGATCGATTGTTCTGTCAAAACAGTGCTTCCCTGCCCCATGCTCCCAGTTTTGATCCATCATACCAACAGGATACGGCATGCGGGGCTTTGCAATCATTGGCGATCCGCCATTCTTGCTCTCAACATTAAAATCAGCACACAGCTGAAACGAAAGCGCACCAGTTACTACATAGCTATAGGATGCGTCTGTTTCAGGATCGTGAGGCACTGCAAATCCAATCAGCGAGTCGTTCAAAGCATCGATATTTTCCGGCAGAGCTTTTTTCCCTTGCCAATACATAATAATCTGTGATTGAAGCGATGCCAGGTCACTGACGCGCTGTTCATCAAACCGTACTTTTCTTTGCGTGTTTGGCGATCCGATACTCAGTATCCCCGCTATAAGCACTCCGACAACGATACATATGACAAATGCGGCAAAGTATTTCATAAACTTTTCTCCGTCTTGCGAATATCGTAAAAGTAATACCCGAAAATAACACAAGAGACGAACAGTATGGATATGCTTTTCAGGATAAACCGTAAGCGTATCTCCCCGCCGAGAAACGTATTGAGCAGTGAGATACTATCACCGATGATAATAAGCGCGGCTACGAACAACGTAAAGTACACAAGCCAGCGGCGAACCCACAACGCGCGCTTTTCCGGATGCTGTGCGATGTCGACGAGTAAATACCAGACGGTCGCGTAGTACACGGGAAATGTTATCAGCAGAGAAGCAATCCCAAACCGCAACTGAGTACCCGTCGATTGATACC
>CAYJLM010000109.1:0-5110 GCA_964370875.1 uncultured Gammaproteobacteria bacterium
TTCATGAAGCGTGCTTTTGGGAATGCCGGTAGTCGCCGTTATCTCGCGATAGCTTTTCCCCTGCCTTCGTAGCGCTGTAGCTTGTTCCCGTCTCGTCATATGAACCAGTTACTTATTTTATATTATATTATCAACTGGTTCGATTCTTGTCAACTACGACATCATCCTTCTTCTCTCGTTTGCGGAAGTACTCCAAAAACAACCCGCCCACGACAACCACCAGCGCGGCGAGTCCCGTAAATGCGTATTGATACCACGCACCGTGTACAGCAACTTGTTTATCTGGCACGCCTGCTTCCTTTTTCTCCTGTCCACCATCAGCACCCTCCTTCTTCTTTGGCAATACAATATCATCAATATCTCGCGGCAAGATACGGTATCCTGTTTTTGTCTGACTGACAATGCCCTGCGCGATTAGTGTCTCACCTTTTTCAACGGTGAGGCGTGGCATTTTGGTTGTTTGCGCGACATAAATACGGATGGATGATGTGCCGTCACTAAGATAGATATTCGGCCATTGAACTTTTTGTACTTCTCCCGTCACGCGGACAAGCCATCCTTCGTTTTGCTCCCCGATATCATGAATACCGACATCATGCGGCACCGGCTCCTCTCCAGAACTATCAACACGGACAGATGCGGAATCTGTAATGCGAATTGCGAGATCCTCGCCGTTCTTTTTCAGCGCCCCTGACAGTGTTATGTGGTCCCCCCTGTGTAGCGATGGAAATTTTTTATCTGAATTCCATATTTGAATACCTGACCCGGCGATATAAAAATACGACTCGCTCACGACGCCCGGCTCAACAGAAACAACACCGCTCACTGTCACGTGAGAACCGCTTGGCAATGAGCGGATCGTATCAAGTTTTGCCCCCGTATTTACTGCTACCGATGACTTTCTTGATATCCGAATCACTTTTTTATTCCCCTCTCCGCTCTTTGGCGCTTTTGATTTGATAGTTCCTTGCTTTTGTTGAGGGTCTTCCCGTTCTTCGACAACGTTCTGTGTTTCCGGGGCATCCTCTTGAATTGTAATATGCTTTGTCAAAACGGTTCGCTTCTTTCCATCACCAACCGAAAGGAGGAGAATGTATACCCCGGGCTTGCCGTAGGTGTGATTCACGATCGGCCCGGCCCCGGAACCAAAGTCACCAAAATCCCACATATAATCAAGCGAGTCGCTGTCAGGATCATTTGAATCCGAGGCATCGAACGTCATAAATTCTCCGACCCTCCCAAAAATCTCACCATCAAGCACAATATCCGGTTCTTGATTTTCAACCGTAATCACGTTTTCCTCTCCCGGAGTCGACGTACGCGTCCACTCAAAAAGATTTCCACTCTTTATTGCATAACTCATTCCGAGCGGTGCATTGTCCCGATAGATAACAGTGCTTGTCGGCGCATCACTATCGGGCGGGTACAGCCGCACTCGATCCCCTCCACTGTTGCGAAGAGCTAAATTTGTCATCGTACGCGCGGCAACGAAATATGTTTTTGGCGCAACGACCAGTGTCGACGCGTCTTTTGCGTGAAATGTGTACGCTCGGCCGTCCGACGTGCTTATTGTCCACCCTTCGAGGCTCACCGGCTCGCTTCCCTTGTTATACAGTTCGATAAATTCATCTTGTGGTTTCTGAGATGAAGGATTGGGGAGAATTTCAGAAATCATAAGTGATGAATATTTTTCGCTTGTATAACTGTCATTTTCTTTTGTTATTCGATTTGAGTCGGCCTTTGTCGGCGTTGTTGTTACCTGAAAATCATTTTTATTATTATACGTATGTGCGCCATCGCCGGCACGAGCAAGAGCGTCTGGGTCGGTTGCGCGTGGAGCATTATTGAGAAGATCGCCGTCATCCCAGTCACCATACACGACCGAGTCGATAAGAAATTTACGCGCATCACGCAACTCAATGCAATCACCGCTATTCTTCAAAAAACCTGCCGGTAAATCAATGGTTGAAAAACGTCTTAAATCTTCCGTGCCGAGCTTGCCGGTCAACATAACGGTGGTGCGTGATCCGTTTTCCAGCGTCCATCCGGAAATCTCTGTCTCGTGCCGTGTTGGATTATAGAGCTCAATCCATTCACGGCTTCCCTCTTCAGGATCGGAGACTATTTCATTGATAAGCATGTCGGCTTTTCCGGGTACCCATACCGGTTCAGGTGTACTCGTCACAACAGATGAAGACGAATCCGATTGTTGTTGCGGTGGATTTTGCGAGGACTGTCCCGTACCGCTCGCATTATTCTTTGCGCCTATCGTATTATTCTTGGGATACTCCTTCCAGTTCGATGATGTGTAGTCAGCCGACGATGCATCCTTTCGCTCAAGCGAACCGCTTGTGGTGACACCATACGTGAATTGTTCTATTTTGACACTCTTCGCATTCTTCAAACCAATCTCTTCACCTTTCTCGCTCAGCGAAGACCACGAGCTATCAAGAATTGTTCCCGTATAGGCGGGGTATTTCACCGCGAGCTTCGCCGCATCATTTGCGATGACGACATACTCTCCGGAGTCGATAATAAAATCACCACGAAAAACGGTAATCTTGTGATTCGTAGATTCTTCAAAAAATTTCCACCCGGTGATATCTACCTTTTCGGTACCCTTATTAAAGATCTCAACCCATTCATAGTCGCTGGATTCATATGCGGCAACTTCATTAATAACAACGTCCGACTCACCGGCAAATACGAGGATGGGAAAAAATACAAACGCGCCAAAAAAAATGAGAAGAAAATAACGCATGGCTTATGTGAGAAGAAAAATACAGTATACCACGATACGACGACCGATAAATGTGAACAAGGCGCCTGTTGAATGCAGGCCTGTTTTGTGCTATACTGACTGTATCAAATAGACGCTAACATTATTTACAGTATGAAATCAATCGGGTTTTACGGCGGGGCTGGTGGCGTTACTGGCGCAAACTATATTTTTGAATGGAATGGTCTTCGCGTCATGATCGACTGTGGATTGTTTCAGGGCGGACGCTTTGCTGAAGCGGAAAATCATAAAGCCCTTCCCTATGACCCGCGCTCAATTGATGTCGTGTGTATCACGCATGCGCATGCCGACCATATTGGTCGACTGCCAAAATTAATCAAGGACGGCTACTCCGGACCAATCTATTCTACCGAACCCACGGCAGCGCTTGCGCGTGTCATGTTGCAAGACGCATTCAAAATCATGCGTCATGAATGCGAGTATCACAAAGATGAACCACTCTACACCGAGGCGGACATGAATGCCGCGCTCAAGCTCTTTCATCCACTTCCTTACAACACTGAAAAAAAGTTAAACGATTCCGTATCGTTCTTTTTGCGCGACTCGGCACATATTTTGGGGTCGGCGATGATCGAAATGCACGCCGACGATCGCATACTCGTCTTTACCGGCGATATTGGAAATACGCCGTCACCGTTATTAAAGTCGCCATACCCGCTCGATTTTTGCGACTATCTTCTCATGGAATCTGTCTACGGCGATCGCTTTCACGAACCGAACACGGAAAGAAAAATAAAATTAGAACGAATGATTGAAGATACTGTCACGCGCAAGGGAACGCTTATCATTCCCGCATTCGCGCTTGAGCGCACGCAGGAGCTTCTTGCTGAGCTTAATGAACTTATTGAACATAACCGTATCCCTCGTATCCCTGTGTACCTGGATAGTCCTCTCGCAATTCACACAACCGAGGTATATAAGGAGTACTCATCGTACTTCAACGATGAAGCGCAAAGAGAAATAGCCCACGAAAAAGATCTATTCCGTTTTCCCGGACTTGTCCAAACACTAACCCGCGAGGAATCACAGACCATCAATACGGCGCCCTCCCCGAAAATAATTATCGCCGGAAATCCGCACGGGTATGGCTCGCGTATCGCATATCATTTTCTTCGCGCACTCCCCGATCCGAACAATACAATCCTTTTTGTCGGATATGCGAGAGTGTCCAGCTTGGGCCGAAAGCTTGTTGATGGTGCACCGGAAGTATCAGTCTTTGGAAAAACTGTTCCCGTACGCGCGCAAATTGCTCATATTTCAGGGTATTCCTCCCACGCCGATCAAGCACAATTAAAAAACTTCGTCTCGGGCATACACAAACCGATTAAAAATATTTTTGTAACCATGGGCGAAGAATCATCTTCCGAAACGCTTGCTGGCGTTATCCGCGATGAGCTTGGCATTCACGCATCTGTACCAAAGATGGGTGACGTGATAGAATTAGAATAGGATTTACACATATCTCTATGCCAACCAAAGAAGGTAAACAGCTCCTAGAACAGAGCTACTTAAAATATAAAATCTGTGTCTCCGGATCCGCAGATACCGTGTCGTGCGGATCGGGAACTCTGGACAAGGCAAAAGAACTGGGACGACAAATCGTTCTTCACAATGGCGTGCTTGTTACGGGCGCGACAACCGGTATTCCCTATTGGGCGGCGATTGGCGCAAAAGAGGCCGGCGGCATTAGCATTGGCATTTCGCCGGCCGCATCAGAACTGGAACACGTGAAAAAATATCGCCTGCCCGTGGACTATTTTGACCTGATTATGTATACCGGCTTTGAATATTCGGGACGCAATCTTCTCCTTGTGCGTACGACCGACGGCGTCATCGAAGTATGCGGACGCATCGGAACGCTTAACGAATTTACCATTGCATTTGAGGATAAGAAACCGACCGGCGTACTTGAAGGAACGGGCGGAACAACGGCAATGATTCGCGAAATTATTGAGACCGCGCACCGCGGAGAGGGCAAGGTAGTCTACGATGAAGACCCGAAAACGTTGGTCGAAAAAGTCATTGAACTTATCGATAAAGAGAAGGTTATTCCCATTCCAAAATACGACTACGCGAAAGGAAGGCCAACCCGAAGGCGCGGATAATATATGCTCTACATTGGTGCGGACCATGGCGGGTTTGAACTTAAAGAACAGATAAAAAAATTTCTTGCGCGATCCGGTCACAAGATTATTGATGTTGGTGCGTACACGTTCAATGCTGAGGATGATTATCCTGATTTTTCATTTGCGCTCGCAGAAAAAGTTGCGAAAAGCAAGAACTCGAAAGGTATTTTACTCTGTCGTAGCG
>CAYJLM010000110.1:0-5085 GCA_964370875.1 uncultured Gammaproteobacteria bacterium
AGTCAGAGTATACTATTTTAGGTTTTATTGGGCTTACTCATTCAGGAGTGTATCATCATTTAAAACGCGCACATCCAGGCTCGATCTCTGCAATATGGCAAACCCCCTTTATTTATCCCGAGCAAGCATATAGAAAGGCATACTTAGGAAAATCGTACGGAGAGGTCGACCTTATGCGTCCGATTATTTCTTCTTTAGTGCTCGATATTGTTGGGGAAAAGTGCTCTTCGGAACGCACTGCTGCACTCGCCGCAAATCTTATTTCTACGAGTTTCTCACTGGAGGACATACAATTACTTTTTCAAAAATTTATTAATCGGAAACGAACTGTAAATCCTTTTCTTCTCCTTAGTAATGTATTCATGAAGAGCGTTCACGGTCATATATTGACAGCATTGCTTAATAACATGCTGAAAAAGAAGGGGTTTCAGTTTCACAATAAAGAAGATGTTCTTAGCCTTGTTAGAAAAAAATTTCCAAACTATCAACCATCGGACGATTCAAAATGATAATTGCGCGTAAAAAAAGGGTGTGCTACACTTAAAACGTTCTAATATGTAATGTTGTGTCTTTATTCTATGCAGTTTTTTGACCTTGCAATCTATTCAGCGGACTGGGCATTGCTTCTCGTTCGCATTGTTATTGGTGTTGTTTTTTTGCACCACGGTATTGGGAAATTTGCGATGTGGAAAATGGCGCCTTCAGAACAAATGTCTGGCTCAATGCTTGTTCTTATGCGGATCCTCTCAGTAGTTGAGACGCTTGCCGCGCTGGGCGTGATACTTGGCTTGTATACTATGTATTCAGCGCTTGTGCTCGCGTGCGTTATGGTTGGTGCTTTGTATTTCAAAATTGCGGTTTGGAAAAAGAAATTTTCTACTGACGCGGGTTGGGAGCTTGATCTTGTGCTCTTATCAATTCTCCTGCTTCTCACAGCTATGGGTTCCGGTGTTTTTGCGCTGAACATGCTATCTTAAAACAAGCTTATTGACATGCTAATCTCCTGCGACTATGGGTAAGGCCATTTCACATAGCGTGAAATCGATAGTCTTCTATCATGCAGATTGCCTGGACGGTTTCTGTGGTGCATGGGCGGCATGGAGAACGTTAAAGAATACCGCAGAGTATCGGGCACTCAAGCATGAATCCGAAAAACTCCCTGATGGCATCGCCGGCCGCGATGTTTTTTTTATTGACTACTGTTTTTCCGGCGATATCATGGCGGAGATCAAAAAGCAGGCACGATCTCTGACTGTTATTGATCATCATGTGAGTCATAAGGATGCGCTAAAAGCTGCGGATGTTGCGGTATTTGATGTAAAAAAATCTGGATGCGTACTTGCATGGGAGTATTTTCATCCCAATAAAAAGGTTCCAGATCTGTTGCTGACCATCCAAGATAATGATCTCTATACACTAAAACGGCCCCAGACACTTGAGTACGTCACGAGCCTGTATTTGGCGGATTTTGATTTTAAAAAATGGGATCGTCTTGTCACGCAGTTTGAAACAAAGCAAAAAAGAAAAGAGCTTGCCCAGCTCGGCACGCATCTTTTACAGTATAAGAATAAATACGTTGCGCATTTGATGAAAAGCGCCCAGCCAGTGGTATTTCATGGCGTCAAAGCGTATGCGGTCAACACGGATGTCTTTCATTCGGAGGCAGGGACGAGAATCTATTCGACGCTGGACGTGCATCTGGGTATTGTGTGGCACTACAAAGATGGAAAGATAAAGGTATCACTTCGCAGTGACGGCAAGGTAGACGCGGCAAAGCTTGCCATGCGTTACGGTGGCGGAGGGCATGTCGGTGCGGCCGCCTTTTGGGCCGATCTTCCTGCTGGTTTTCCGTGGACGCGACGTGCCATGCCTGCCGCATAGTATGAAACATGAAGAAAGAGTGGAGCGGAGACGGCGTGTAATAAGAATTCTCGTTGTTCTGAGAAAATTATTTCCTCGAGCGCATATCATGCTGAAGTATTCCAGCCACTGGGAGCTACTTGTTGCGGTCATGCTATCCGCGCAATGCACGGATAAGAAAGTGAATGAGGTGACCGAAAAGCTCTTCAAGAAATACCGAACGCTGGATGACTATGTCCATGCAAAGCAGAGCGAGTTTGAAAAAGATATTTTTTCAACAGGGTTCTATCGCGCGAAGGCACGGCACATTCTTGCTTCCGCGAAGATAGTGCAAAAAAGATTTGGGGGTCATGTTCCGCAAACCATGGAGGAACTTATAACGCTTCCCGGTGTTGCGCGAAAAACGGCAAATGTCGTATTGGGAAATGCGTACGGTGTTGTTGAAGGTATCGCGGTTGACACCCATGTCAAACGTCTTTCCCGACTTCTCGGATTGACAGAGAGCTCGGATCCCAATAGAATAGAGCAAGATTTGATGGAGATTGTCCCTCATAAGGATTGGATGAATTTCACCTATTTGCTCATCGAATACGGACGGAAGTACTGCTCGGCAAAGAAGCATGACCATGCGAACTGTCCTCTGGTGTCGGTGACTCATGGTGCGTGAACTGTTTGAGCATTTCTTCCTCGGGGCCGGATATTTTTCTGCTGAAAAATTCCTTAAACTCCTCCCGTCGGAGTCCGTATGCCCCTGTGGAGAAACGCCCAAACAAGGGTTTTGTAATTCAAGTTAATTCGTAAATTTTTAGTTTATGTCAATGATGGATAAGCTTAAAGATCTCAATGAGCTTCGGAAGCACGGCAAGGAATTAAAAGAACTGCAGGGACAGCTTGCAAAAGAACAAGCAGTCGGTACTTCGGCTGATGGCAAGGTAACGGTTATCCTTGACGGAAATCAAAATATATTGAGCGTGCATATCGACGATGCGATCGTCGGTGACAAGGTGCAACTCGAAAAATCAGTCAAAGACGCCATATTCCGTTCGCTTGACGCGCTAAAGAAAATGATGGCCGCAAAGTTCTCATCATTTTTAAAATAGTTCATGCGAGTTTTCATTGTTTTTCTTTTCTTGCTTGTCGTTTCGCTGGGAATCTCGATTAATAGCTCGGTGCCAATGGAAGCCCCGTTCTTAGTGTTATTTGCCTGTATGTTCGCACTGCCATTTCGCTATGTGATTGTGATTACCGCGGTGGTTGCGGGTATCCTTGATATTTTCTCGCCAATAAAAGGGTTGTCCCTTGTATCATACGCTGTCGGAATCATCGTCTGTTTTTTTCTTTCGCGGCATTTACTGACAAATCGATCACTGCCAGCTTTTTTTGTGCTGGGATTATCCGGATGGTTTGTGCTTATTGTGTGCAAATGGCTGTTGTTTGTACTGATATCGTTTGGGGTCGGAGCGACTGGTATTGCGATGATCTTTTCATTTGATAGCTTTGGTCGGCTCCTCCAGGGCTTCCTTACGGCGTGCGCGTTGCTTGTTGCTCTCTTTCCTCTTTCTCCCGAGGAGCGTGGTCCTGCACGCTCCATGCCATTTTTACAGTCGCGAGCGCTATGAAAAAGTCGTTGCCATTTTCGCCCGAATTTTCTGATGTTATTGATTTGAAGCGCAATACCGCGCGGGAATGGGTGGAGTCAACCATACCGGCCATCCATCAGCACAGCGCTGTTCAGTTCCTTGGGACAACAATAGGAAGAAAAAAAATTTCACTTCTTTTTTTGGGTATTTTTCTTGTCCTAGGGTTATTTCTTGTTCGCAGTGCGTCACTGCAGATCTTTTCCGGCCATGGATTTGCTGTACTTGCCCAGCGGAATAAGGTGAAGACTATTACCGTAAGCGCGCGGCGAGGCGTTATCTACGATCGCAATGGAGTACTGCTTGTGCAGAATGTCCCCAATTTTGAATTGCAGCTCAATGAAGCAGAGCTTCCGGCATCTCAGAATGAACGACGCAATGAATTCAAGGAGCTCGAAGCAATAACCGGAGTTCCCGCACAGGAAATCGGTGATCAAATTCTCAAGCACACCATAGCTGATCCGCTTGTTCTCATGGATTCCATTGAGTACGCCCAAGCATTGGGTATTATTGTCAAAACCGCGCACATGCCCGGCGTTCAGGTCGTGTTGCGCGATCGTCGTAATTACTTGTTCGGATCCACCATGAGCCTCTCTCATATTATTGGCCATACCGGTGTTATCAGCGAGAAGGAATATGCAAAAAATTCCGATAGATATCTTCCCAGTGACAGTATCGGGAAGGCAGGCATTGAGGCACACTATGAAGACGAGCTTCACGGTCAGGACGGAAAGAAAGAGATGGAAGTAGACGCCCTTGGTGCTGCTCGGCGTATTGTGTCAGAAGATGTACCAAAGGATGGGAAAAGCATCGTTTTGACTATTGATAAGGGATTGCAGGACAGCGCGGAACAATCATTGAAAACAGTGCTTGAAAAATTTCATACAAAAAAAGGGATAGTGATTGCGTCAGATCCCCGTACCGGAGAAGTTCTCGCGATGGTAAGCTTGCCCTCATACGACAACAATCTTTTTTCAAAAAAAATTTCACCTGAAGACTATAAAAAAATTTATGACGATCCAAGCCAGCCACTCTATAGCAGAGCAATCCAAGGAGAATATCCGTCGGGTTCCACGATCAAGCCGATTGTTGCAGCGGCAGCTCTCCAGGAACACGTCATAACGCCCGAAACCTCATTTTTGAGCACGGGCGGTATCCGTGTCTCCCAATGGCTTTTTCCTGACTGGAAAGCAGGTGGGCATGGAAGAACTAATCTTGCAAAGGCACTCGCGGAATCAGTTAACACCTATTTCTATATCATTGCGGGGGGGTATAATGGGTTTGTTGGGCTCGGGCCGACAAAGCTTCTTTCGTATTATCGTCTTTTTGGGATCGATAAAAAAACCGGAATTGATTTGCCGGGTGAGCATGCCGGCTTTGTACCAAGTCCCGAATGGAAAAAGAGTAGAACAGGTGAGCCGTGGTATATCGGAGATACCTATCATGTTGCAATCGGGCAGGGAGACATTCTGGTTACTCCCCTGCAGATTCATAAAATGACAGAGTTCTTTGCAAATGGCGGGTGGTCAGTTCAGTCACATATATTTCGTTCCGTGAAAAAAGATAGTGGGGCCGGTACTATACCCGC
>CAYJLM010000111.1:0-4999 GCA_964370875.1 uncultured Gammaproteobacteria bacterium
TAGGAAGTTTCTAAATCCCGCAAAGTAGGAAGTTTCTATTTCCCGTTGACATTTAGCTTTTGGCTCTTGACATATCCGCGTTGGTGTGATAGTATTCGCCATACGCTGTGTATACAGCACGTTCCTTATATCAAAAATCTAGGCAGGCATCTGCAGACACGACAAGCATGGGGATGTGTTATCCGGCATTTCTGGCATTGCGCTGGAATAACCGAATAGTACATTTTCTTGTCTGCAGGTCTCTGTCTAGATACAAACAGAACAACCCGAATTCTTTCGGGTTGTTTTAATTTACGAAATTGTTCAAGTTATTTCTGGATGAGCACTAAGGCGCACTGCCATTAATAGTGTCGGGCGGTACGCTCTGCTCGGCAGGGATTTATGTCTGCTCGGCTTTTGGCACGGGTGTCGCTGGTGAAGAGGTCTGGATTGCACTACCTTCAGTCGTTGTTTCGGGTTTTTTTCCTACAAGACACACGGCCGGCCATACAACATAATGACTCTTATACGTTTCTTTTTTTGTTGTGCCATCGGCATAGAAGATGCGGCGTTCAAAAACGGCATCGGCACCATTATGCGCCCGTTCGGTGCATTTCTTTTTTCCCGGGGGAAGGTCTGGCGTTTCAATAATTTTTGTCGCACCTGGTTTTTTTATATTAAACACTGTCGGTTTATCAATCTCAACCCGTCTGCCGTCCTTCGTTCCCCAGAGCTCGACGATCATTGAATTTCCTTTCACACTTGATTGGATGAGGATATAATTTTTGGTATCGTTTTTGAAGCGGAAGTCTGGCGCCGGATCATAGATAGTCGCGTCAAATCCAACCGGTGGCTCATAGTATGAGACGCGGTATGAATGGTTGCGGCGCTCCAGAACGGCAAGTCCCGCATAGGCAACCGCACGGAAGAGTGTCGTAGAGACCTGGCAGAGTCCTCCGCCAAACTCGGGTTTTGTTTCGTTGCCCTTGATAACAAGTTCGGGTTTGAACCCATTTGTGTCATCTATTGCGCCAAGTGCCTTGACAAGCGAGAAGCTTTCTCCCGGTGCAATAAGAAGGCCATTGATCAACACTGCACCGCGCGTAATATTTTTTCGCCGGTTGGTCGGGCTACCGGCAAAGCTTGTTTCATTGTGCGTGAGAAGCTCAGTAATAGTAAGATTGTTTTCGCCTTGTTCGGTATAGGACGGCTCCTGCTCTTTTATTGTAATAGCAATCGGGTTGCTGGTTTTTTGCAGTAATGCTTGCTCTAGTGCCAGAGTGGTTTTTTCCCCGTCAAGGCGCTGTCCCTTTTTTGCAAGTTCAAACGCAACGACCTTGCCATTTTGAATCTCAAACCGCGGGTGTTGCACCGGAATAAGCACATCGGGGGCGATGCGCGCATCGAGGTACGCAAGAATCTTTTCTTTGTCGAGGGCAATTTGAATATTTCCGTTTTGTGTTCGTGACGGTACAAGCCATTCTGCGATGTCGGCGCCCGATATCTTCCACTCACCTTTCGTCTCATCCGGTTCTATCTCTTTGTCAGTCGGTTTTGGACGCGTGAGAGTTAATGGCACGCCGGCCAGAATTGTCTCTGCTTGTGTTTTTGCGTTTTCAAGATCCTGCTTTGTAATATCCGGTTGAACAATTTTTTCGCTGAGTGTAATGTCTGGGGCGGTAAGCGCGCGGAGAGCGCGGTCAAGATCTTGACGGGCGCGGTAATAGTCAAACTCAATGCCGGACGACTCCTTTTTAATAGCGAGAATTCCGTCAGCGCCTAATAGATATGACGCATTGTGTGCCGGTGAATGGAAGAAGGAAAATTCCTTTTGGAGCACCTCGGTGAGCCGATCGGCATCAATGCGAATAATTGGATCAATGTAGCGTGAGAAAAGGGCTATACTCATTCGATCACTTTGCTGCTGTACGAACGATCCGGTGCGTCCCGCTGTTGTGAGGGCTTCCTGTGTTTGTTCGCTGTCAACATCGAAAAGAGGCCTCTCGGTATCCAGGGGAACATCAGGCTCGAACGGTATTGATTGAGGATAGAGGGTAACACTTTTTTTCCCGTAGCGAAAAACAACACCTGATGACTGAAGGTGATCGCTATATTCCCGCAAAATATCTTCGCTGTATTCCTTGCTTTTTCCTCCCACCGCAACGTCAGCCAGGATAACACCGGGGAATATTTTGTCGGAATACCAAGCGCTGTACGCCCATGAGGATACCGGGATTCCAACAACAAGACACACACAAAAAAATATTCCGAACAGGCGGAATGTTGATCTGATTGATTGATGTTGTTCTGGCGTGAGAAATTTCATTGCATGGGTTCTAAGTATATCGATGAGTCGGCTGATTCCTTCTTTGGAAGAAGTATTGTTACAACTCCATTTTTGAAAAGTGCCTGAATCGCCTCAATGTCGATGGGTTTGGGAATAATAACAGAACGCGAAAATGTTCCCCAGTAACATTCGCGATGGAAAAAACGATCATCGTGAATTTCTTCGACATCATGGCGGCGTCCCCGGATCGTAAGCATGTCATTGTGCATTGAGATTTCGAGATCATCCGGCTCAACACCGGCCACGAAAGATCGAACGACTATCGAGTCCGGATTTTCATACATATCAACCAAAAGCTGGCCCTCTTCGAACAAGCTCCAGTGGTGAGGAGATTGCGAGTCGCGCATGGCTGTCGGTGCGGAGGCAGCCGTAGATTTTTTTGAAAAAAGAGCCACAAGAAAAATTTAATTATGAACTCAATGCCATCACACGAGTTGCACGGTTGAGCGTAGTTCGAGGCGCCAGTGAGGCGCGGAGTAAGCTGTACTAGCTGTACAGCGTCGAGCACTGGAACTGGCAACAAAGAAATGCGCCAACCGTGTAAATCATTACTAGCAGTATAGTATGGTTGCGATACTTATACAATATCATCCAGCGCGGAATTGAGTTTTTCCATCGCGGATTTTTGTTCTTCTTGCGCCAGGGCGATAGCTTGATCGGGATAGCTGATAAATTTTTCTTCGAGATTGGCGAGAGTAAGGTCGCTTATGACGGCATCGTCATCTATCTCGATTGAAACGGGGTGTTCGCATCGTCCGCAACACGTGCGGGACGCGACATCAACGCCCTTCTGCGAGTACTCTTCTGCAAGCCGCTCTTGAATTCGGCGAGCACCCGCCGGTCCGCATGATTTTCCATGACACACTGCAATTTTTTTCATTTTTGCGAGTTATAAATAAGTCTCACGTTGGTTCCTATTATTCTTGGTTATTGTATAGACATTTGAAATTGATTTCAATATACTGTGAATCATGGATGTAGACTCGGTATGTCGCCGAATGTTTATTGGAGGAACCATGCAGTTTTATGAGACACGGAAGGATGAGCGGGGACAGTGTCGGGAGTCGGAGCTTTTCCGACAAATCATGGAGGTGTGGGCGGGTCAGTCGAACGGCCCCTCAAGAGTTGTTGAGGTCTTGACGTTCGGTCAGAAGCCGCAATCACCTTTGCCGCATTTTCAAATTCAGGCCACACTCTATATCGTCAAGAGCGGGTATCTCTGTGTCGGGTTCGCCAAGGATGGCGCACTCCGTTTTGGGCAGGGTGCTTTTTTCGAGGGACTGCTTGTCCCCTCAAGGACAAGTGGGCTCCAGATGAAGGGCCTGCCCCAGACAGAGGTGTTTGTCGTCACGGGCTCGGAGGATGTCCTGAAATTCGTGGCGCCGCCATCAAATGGTCCGTAAGGAATCCGTGTGGGGCCGCGACTTTCATAGTCCGGCCCCACGCAAACCATTTTAAAAAATTATTTTCAACGCGCATGAATAGATTCTTGCGCGTTTTCATAAAAGATCGTGTTAGGGAAAGGGAGCGAGTCGATTCGATGATTCATGGCGGCCGTGCAAGTAAGACGGCCGCCACGGTGTGAGATGTTACTCGGGTGGCTGCTTTGCCCGGTTGCGCTTATGCGCCTCCGGGGCGTCCTCGCTGTACGCTCCCACCGGAGGTGTGTCCGGCGGCGGGTGCGTCTTCCCTTTGAGTCGATCCCAACCTCCCTGGACTCGGTGTAGTCCATCGACCGCTTTTTCAAGGTCTGCCCCCAGCTTTTCTTCGGTCATCTCGTATATCCTCCTATCTTCTATTATGCAGATATGCTCGGCAAATGCAAAACACGCCCCTCAGCAGAAGGGGGTTGGTCTAAATAATAGTCGCCGCATTGCGAGCTTCTTAAAATTGTAATAATATACTATTACAACTCTGCACAGTCATTTTTTGTTTATAAAGCTTATAAAATTATGTTCAGGTGAAATTTTTTGACATAGTTTGTATGAAATATAAAATACAATCATTTCTTGATCGCATTGGCTTATCCCATCAGGAAGCAGTTCTTTACATCGCGGCAATTGAGGCGGGGGCATCATCGGTTGCCCAGCTTGCCAAGCGTGCGGGGATTCACCGCGTAGAGGCGTATGCCCTGACTGCAAAGCTGCTCCAGCGCGGGCTTGCTCGGCAGACAATGAGCAAGGGTAAAAAGCTATTTGAAGCCCTTCATCCGCGCCAACTCGAGCAGCTCGTTGCTGGGGAACATCGCCGCGTTCGAAAGCTAGAGCTCGCGTACGACGAGTTACTACCGGAGCTCGACCTTCTGTACAAAAAGGTTGGGTCTCGACCAAAAGTTCATTTCTATGAAGGAATGCAGGGACTTGAGCAAATGAATCGAGATATTATCGATACTGTCCGAGCGTTGCCACCGGAGAAACGTGAAATTAATTCCTACTCAAATCCACCGATAGTGCTTGGGAGGTTTGAAGGGTATCTTGATCAGGAGGGCGGGTTTGTTGCCCAGAGGAAGAAGTATCAGATTTTTAATAAGGTGATTGTGCCCGATCATCCTTTTGTCCGACAAATGAAGCTCCATGACGCCGAAGAGCTTCGTGAAATGATTATTCTCCCCCCGTCGTTATTTACTTTGCGGCAAGACAAAAAACAGTACCACACGAAGATGGGGCTACAGGG
>CAYJLM010000112.1:0-4946 GCA_964370875.1 uncultured Gammaproteobacteria bacterium
GTTTATACCCTTTCTGCTAGGGACGTTTTTCTATTACGGAATATCGATTGTCGGATTACTCTTCTTCATTTTTCCCGGCATGTATTTTGCATCGGCATTTTATTTTTGGCAATATAGATATATTGATGGCGGCGTGACTCTTGTGGCCTCCTTTCGCGATAGTCTCGCAATGACACGGGGCGCGCGTAAAGAAGTATTTCTTTTTTGGTATCTGACCCAAGTAATTATAGTGACAGGCACCTTTGTGCTGGGGGTTGGGTATCTTTTAAGCTTTCCCCTCGCCCTTCTCGCTTTGTCTTGTGCCTATGGATATTTAAAGAAGGAGCAGTATGCGCAATAATGCGGAACGACCACATACTACGGGCGGGCGCTCGGAGATAATGACACCTCCGGACGCAACGAAAAGAGTAGCCATCTTCGCGGCCGCCTTTATTTCGACCTTTTCTGCATTTTCAGAAAAAATGCACGCTGCGGTGACATGTGAGCAGATACGTCCCGGAGAATCTCTGACCCTCAGATATCAAAGAAGTGAAAAGGAGAAACCCGAACTTCTCATGGTTGTTCCACTCGACGATCTTAATAAAAATTTTTCAGATAAGCCGGTACATTCCGTTCTTATGGACAGCATTCGTTCCGTTGATGTAAAGCTCCCGTCTATTGATAATACGCCGGTGTATCAGAACAAAGAGTTTATTGATTTTCTGAATAAAGAGTACGATGAGATCGTCAAAGAAAAAGAATGGAGCGGAATTCCAAACGTTAAAAAAAGCAAGTGGGGACCGGCAATAGTTTGCAAGTTGGGGGTCAAAATTTTATTTAGAAATTTTCGATATGACCGTTCGCTGAATCCGTATCTTGCAAATGGGGAGGAGAACCCTTCATATAACAAACAATTGCGCGAGCGGCTCGATTCAACGCCAATCGATCAGCTGATGCAGGATCGGCGGGGAGTATGCCCTCACGCAGCACGCAAACTCACTGAAATAGTAAAGGGGCTGTGTTTCTTGAGCAAGTCGCCAGCACTGCAGAATTTTTATATTGACGAAATTGATTCTTTTTCTCTGAACCATGCGTGGAATGTTGTCTATAATGTTACCGAGGATCCTGGCACTGGCATTGTTGCCAGGATGGCATTTATTGAAACTGCCTACGGAAATGCTGACCAGTCGAGAGTTGATCGAACCCCGTTGTACTATACGAATGCGTTGAATAAACAGCACACGGGTGTAGAGGAGGGGTTTATGCGCCACGTTTTTCCTATTCTAACAACAGATGAGCAGCGTGAGGCGCTTAAGGCGATCTATGAATTTCGAGAAACCGGCACACCAAATATCCATATACTCAGAACAATACTTGATTCCTACGATCAAGACATAGTTGTTGCAAAAAATAAAGGTCAGGAACAAGAAGGGGTTCGTCTTGAAAGAGATAAGGAAGAATTTCTTAAAAAAGCAGAGGCAGTTTTGGATAGCTTCTCTGACAGTGGACTCAGCGCCGCGAATGTAAAGGAGAGCAGCTTTATAGTGTTGAGAGATGGATATATTATCCTCGGTGCGGTGCAAAAATCTGACAAAATGTTTCAGAAGTTATTTGAGGCAATTGATGTTAAAGAATTTCTCTTAAAATTCAAAACTGGTGAGGATCTCGCAAATACTCTTGCATCTCACGAGAAGGTAGACGAGGCGGTAAAGGTCTATGAGGTGCTCTTTGAACTCTATCAGTCGGAAGCGGGAAAGCAGCATCAAACATACGAAGTTGATTCTGAGTTTTTTGGGTGGAAGATAAAGGCGCAACCTTTTGCTGATGAACATAGATTTCGCGAATATATTGAGCAAAAAAAACAAGAATGGAAAAAGAAATATGGTAAATAAAAAGTATTGTTGACTATGAATGGATTAAAGAGTTTAAAATTATCCAGAGGGCTCATTATCGCGGTCGCCATAATTATTATCGTGAGTACTATTTTTGGCTCGTACATATATTTTATTAGTCAGAACCGGCAAGTGACTGCCCAGAAACCCGTCAGTGAATTTGTGGACGGTATCCGCGCAGATGTATATCCGACTATTCCCATCCAGCATCCCGGTAAAATTATAATTAAGAATCTTGGAGACAAAAGCACGCGTGAGCTTGGATCAGGTGATGTGCCAATTAGCGGAAAGTTCGTTTTTTACAAGGACGGAAAAGAGGTGCTATACCCAGGGGAATTTGATGAAGCCGTTCCCATTGTTGAGGTTGAGCTTATTCCGACCGATCAGGACGGAAATATCATATTACCGCAGAGTGTGAGCGCTTTTCAGACAAAGGAATATGGAGAGGGGCACAAGCTCCTGAGATCGTCATCAGGGCAGAAATAGAGACAGTCACAATTTTTTGCCGCACGCGTATGATCTCAATACCATTATGAAATCACCATTTGAAAAAAATAATCTACTCGCCGGACTGGCCGCGGGGGTGATGGGTGCGCATCCTGGCCCGAGCGACGTCACGCCACATCATCAGCCGATAGAGCAGGCGAGTTCGGGCTATGGGAAAATTCTTGACAGGATCGGGAGCGAGAAACAAGAGAAGACTAAAGAGCTTGAGGGGACTATACCAGCGGCTTCGCTTGATAAACGACTTGCTCCGTGTGGGTTGACAGATAAATACCAATAGTATATACTTTTGAATATGAGTACACATGCTGTAATAAATATAAAAATAGATCCGGTAATCAAGAGTCGTGCCGCGCGCGTAGCTGAAAAACTTGGTGTAAGCATAAACGCCGTGCTGAGCAACGAACTTCGTCGTTTTGCAGCTGAAGAGAGCGTAACCTTTGATATGCCATCGGTACCAAACGCGGGCACACGGAGAACGCTCGTTCGTTCGCGCGCACTCATCGATACGGAGGACTACCATCGCTTTCAGAGCAACCAACAGTCTATTGATTTTTTGCGCGCCGAACTTCAATGAATATTTCATATTCGAAAAATTTTATTAAGCAAGCAAAGAAATTGCCACGACATGTTCGGTTACAGCTTATAGAACGTATTGAGCGCTTTAGTAAGAATCCTCTTGATCCATTTCTTAGAAACCACAAACTCAAAGGCGAGTATCGAGAATATGGAAGCATAAACGTTACGGGCGATTATCGGGCGCTGTATTATCTGCGTGACGACGAAGCAATTTTTGATCACATTGGTACTCACGCGCAATTATACGAATAGCGACGTAAACGGTACCAGGAAATAGTTCACGATAGGTGCAGCATATGCGCCACAAACTATTGACAATGTAGGATATATCTGATATTATATATTTATAAAGTACGAAATATCAGATATTATGGATTTTATAGAAAGACCGATCGTAAATCGAATTCTTTCAGAGGTCGGAACCCAAGATATTTTCCTGCTCGTTGGCCCGCGTCAGGCGGGAAAAACGACCATACTGAAGCAAATACAAAAACATCTTGATCAAAACGGTGAGCAGACATTTTTTTTGAATCTTGAGGATCCGGATTACCTTCGTCTCCTTAACGAAACGCCCAAGAATTTGTTTAAGATTGTTCCTGTCGACTTGCACAAACAGCGGGCGGTTGTTTTTCTTGATGAAGTTCAATATCTTCACGACCCCTCACGTTTTCTCAAGTTTTTTTACGATGAATATAAAGAACGAATAAAACTCATTGCCTCAGGGTCATCTGCGTTCTATATCGATGAGAAGTTTCGCGATTCCCTTGCGGGGAGGAAAAAGATATTTACGATTCATACGCTCTCCTTTGAGGAATTCTTACTATTTAAGAATGCGGGTGCGCTTGCAACACGGCTTTCAGTCCTAACACTTTCAGAGCGAGAGGATATTGTTGCCTACTATAGCGAGTACATGCTGTATGGTGGGTATCCGCGCGTTGTCCTTGCTCCGATTGCTGAAAAAAAAGATCTTTTGCAGGATATAGCGTATTCATACGTCAAAAAAGATGTATTCGATTCGGGGATTCGAAAGGACGACTCCTTCTATTTTCTTATTCGCCTTCTTGCGTCACAAGTAGGGAATTTGGTAAATATCAATGAATTCGCGCGTACGATCGGCGTTTCGACAAGTGCAATCCGCCACTATTTGTATGTGGCGCAAAAATCATTTCATATAGCGCTTGTACGGCCGTATTATCGAAATGTGAGGAAAGAGCTTACAAAAATGCCCAAAGTTTATTTTTTTGATCTTGGTTTGCGAAATTTTTTCGTACAAAATTTTGAACCCCTTGCATTGCGCGCCGATAAGGGGGCGCTTCTTGAGAGTGCTGTTTTTCGTGAAATGATCGAAGATTTTCCTCTAGACGAGATAAAATTTTGGAGAACAACTGCGGGGAAGGAAGTTGATTTTGTTATCGACCACCACGGCGCATACGAAGTGAAGTATAATACAACGCATATCCGGCTAAAAGCGTATGATGACTTTCTTGAGGCGTATCCTTCTTTGCCTTTATCATTTATTGCATTTGACGCGCGCCAGCACGCAGTACAAAATCACCCCCTCTATTCCGTTTGGTGGATGGGTGGCAATAAACGCGTTGCATAGGGGAAATGGACAGGGAGCAGGGACGGCAACCGTTTCCTCAATGATAAATGGGCAAAGTCACCATTTTTAAACGCGACACAAAGTTTTGGCGTTGTGCAAGCGCAAAAAATAACCATGCAGCGGACAGTAGCTATTGACATCGTGCGCACAACGTCTATACTGCACATATATGACCACAATAAATATACGCATTGAAGAGAGAACAAAGGTTCAAGCGGCAAAAACACTTGCAAAGCTTGGACTTGATATGTCGAGTGCCGTGAAAATATTTCTCAATCAGGTTGTCCATGAAAATGGTTTTCCGTTTATTCCAACAATAAACCCCACTGCCTTAAGAGATCGGTGGGACGCGCAAGTAAAAGTAGCCCTTAAAGAACAGGGGTACGGCA
>CAYJLM010000113.1:0-1791 GCA_964370875.1 uncultured Gammaproteobacteria bacterium
CGCTTGCATCAGTTATCGCGCGCACGACTGGCGCGGATTTTGTCGCGCTTTCCGCCGTGAACACCGGCGTGAAGGAAGCGCGCGCGGTGATTGAGAAGGCCAGGGACTCACTCAAGTTCCATCGGAAGCGTACCATTCTTTTCATCGACGAGATTCATCGATTCAGCAAATCACAGCAAGATGCTTTTTTGCCCGCAGTTGAGGACGGCACGATTATCTTAATCGGTGCGACGACAGAGAACCCGTCGTTCGAGGTGAACTCCGCATTGCTCTCCCGTTCGCGCGTGTTTGTACTGCATGCACTAGAATTTGATTCACTCGGAAAGATAGTCGATCGAGCACTGACAGACACTGAACACGGATTGGGTTCACTGCATCTTTCACTTGATGTTGCGGCGCGCAGCGTGCTCATTGATTCGTCCAATGGCGATGCGCGAACACTGCTTAATATGTTTGAGTACACAAGTCTCCTTTGTCATCCCGGACTTGATCCGGGATCCAGTCCTATTACTGACAGTGTCGGGATTCCCGCCTCCGCGGGAATGACAGAAGAGAGCGCGGGGATGACAAAAACAATAATAACGCTTGATATAGTGCAGGAAGCAATACAGCAGAGCATGTTGCGGTATGATAAGGACGGCGAAGAGCACTACAATATTATTTCCGCGTTTATAAAAAGCATGCGCAACGCGGACGCGGATGCCGCGCTATACTGGATGGCGCGCATGATCACGGCAGGGGAGGACCCGCTCTTCATTGCGCGGCGCATGGTCACGTTTGCGTCGGAAGATGTTGGTCTTGCCGACCCTAAGGCAATCATGGTGGCGACAGCGGTATTTCAGGCAGTGCATGCTATCGGCATGCCGGAGGCGCGCATCCCACTCGCGCACGCGGCCGCGTATCTCTCAAAAGCGCCACGGAACAATTCGGCGTACATGGGTATCGAGGCGGCGCTGAAGGACGCGAAGGAATTGGGTAATCTTCCCGTTCCGCTTCATTTGCGAAATGCTCCGACAAAACTCATGAAGGATCTTGACTATGGGAAGGGGTATAAGTACGCGCATGATTTTGAAAATAAGAAAGCCGACATGCAGTGTATGCCGGATGAGCTGAAGGATAAAAAATATCTTCCGGGTTGACCCTTGATTCCTTTCGGATTGTTTGCTAGGGTTGAAACGATCTTAAAGCTGATAGCGTTTTGCGGCGCATGAATGTGCTGTAGGGCGCTGTCCGTTTTGACGTAGCGGGGACGGCACGATGAGGCGATGCCTCGAGGTAAATAATCAATGGAGATGGTGCTGGTGGCGATCCTGCTCGGGTTTATTTTTTCACTCGGCGGTCCGTCTTGTTGGTGGGCCGTACACCACAAGCGCGAACTCTGGCGAGGGAACGCTGGTGCGACCCTTTATATAGTCGGATTACCCCTGGTCGTTTTCAATGGGAGCAGTGGAATGTGGCCTAAAGAGGGTTATCATTTTGTTTTCCTCGGAAGTTTTTTGTTTTTCGGGGTTATATTTGTCCTCTGGATGAACTGGTTCGTGTACTGGCGTCCCAAGAAAGGAGGATCTACGCCGTGATGGCAGCATCCTGCGAAAGTAGGAAGATTCCGCCGTGAGGCCGAGTCGAAGGAGGAGAGTGCAGAGCACTCCAGTCCGTTTGGTGAATACCAATAAAACTTACCCCAATTCTCATTGCACATGTCATCCCACGGCACGAGTCCTCGGAGTGACAGTAAAAGCGCGTACATAAGTTCAAAGAGCCACCTGACGTGTAGTCCGGCGGCTCTTTTTT
>CAYJLM010000113.1:1806-4837 GCA_964370875.1 uncultured Gammaproteobacteria bacterium
GCGCCGCATCCGAGGAGGTCTCGAAGATCCCGGAATATCGGGTCGAGATCGGCTGCGAGTCCGAGGGCGCCGGCGCAGACCAGCGACCCCCACACGGCCGTGCGGCTGAGATCGCCATGCCCCATTGCCCACGTGGCGAGCACGCTCAGGCCAACCAAAGCAGCTACGCCAATGGCGCGGTTACCCACATTGCGCATGATACACCCACCGGCAAAAGTGAGGACAACCGGCCAGAACATTACTACCACCGTTACGGCATCCATTACTACGACTCCTCTTGCCATATTCGAGCTATTCTGTGATGCCTCCGCACACCACACCAACAGCCGGAACGAAAGCAATGCTATCAGATAGTTCGGTTTTTGGCAAAATCACACATGGTACTGGATCCCGGGTCGAGTCCGGGATGACAGTTTGCAATTCAAAGATCACTATTTTTCGTTATTTTTTAAAAAAATAGGGCATGTTTGGGCTGAATCATTTAATTATGCACAGGTAAGTGGTTGAAAGTGGTTTTCAGGTGGGGTATAATGAAATCACGTTGGTGAAATGTGGGAGAAAGTGGGGATAAGTCGAGGTTTATGTGGACTACTTAATGACTCACGTTTACCAAAAATGTCTAAAAAGCCCGCAGCCATAAGCAAAAGCGGCCTAATCCATGAAAATGGCTAGGGATGACAGATAAAATATGCTTGTCGTGTCATATTTATTCACTAACAGAGTTGTTTTCTTCGGATATATTTCGAGCGCACTCGTCTCCGCATACCCCCATGCCTTGCGGAGGCGAGGCGCGAGAACCTAACTGCTAGAGCACAGAACCTGACTATGTTCATAGGCGAATACAATCACTCACTCGATGAAAAGGGTCGGCTCGCATTGCCGGCCAAGTTTCGTGTTGAATTGGAAGGTGGAGCGGTTGTGACGCGCGGTCTTGATAACTGTCTCTTCCTCTACACGCTCACAGAATGGAATACATTGGCGCAAAAGATTTCCAATTTACCGATAAGCCAGGCGAATACCCGGGCTTTTTCGCGTTTGATGCTTGCCGGCGCCATGGATGTTGAGCTTGATAAGCAGGGGCGCGTTATTCTTCCTGACTACTTGCGAGAATATGCTGGACTGAAGAAAAAGGTTGTTATTACTGGACTGTATAACCGGCTTGAAATCTGGGATGAGGGATCATGGAAGGAGTATAAGAGTCAAACAGAAGAGGATAGCGGAGATATTGCGGAACAGCTCGGAGGATTAGCGGTATAGGGATTGGAACTATGTATGATCCTGCATAAATCAGTGCTACTGGCAGAGGCGATTGAGTACCTAAACGTTCTTTCAAATCATCACTACGTTGACTGTACATTGGGGGGTGGAGGCCATACAGAGGCGATACTCGAGAGAAATGGACCGGATGGATGCGTTATCGCGTTCGATCTTGACTCCGAAACGATTGACCGCACAAAAAAGCGGCTCAAGCGGTTCGGTAAAAGATTGATCGTTATCAACGACAGCTTTCGGAATATAGCAAGGGTCGCGGATTACAAGCTGTCGATTGCCGGAGCACTGTATGACCTTGGCACCTCAATGGATTTGTTAAAAGCGAGTGGACGGGGATTCAGTTTTCTTACCGACGAGCCGCTCGACATGCGATTCTCTGACACCGGAAATCTGACCGCCGCCGACATCGTGAATAGCTGGAAGGAAAAAGAGCTTGCCGACATGATATTTCGCTACGGGGAAGAGCGGTGGAGTCGAAGGATAGCGCGCAGGATTGGTGAGTACCGGGGTAAAAATGAGATCCAGACCACGAAAGAGTTAGTTGAAATAATTGAAGGAGCCATACCGGGGAAATATCGACATGGACGCATCCACTGCGCGACACGAACCTTTCAGGCGCTCAGGATAGCAGTCAACGATGAGCTTGGCGCACTTGAAGAATCGTTAAATGAGGCAGTGAGAATAGTGGATGCCGCCGGACGGATCGTGGTAATCTCGTTTCATTCATTAGAGGACAGAATAGTTAAGCAGTTTTTTAAAAAAAATAAGTTGCAAGGAATCGGAAAGATTCTTACTAAAAAACCAATCGTGCCAAGCGAGGAAGAGCAGGAAGAGAACCCGGCATCGCGAAGCGCAAAATTAAGAGCACTAGAACTATGTCAATCGGTTTCAGAAAAATAAAAACAAAATGGAGCTCGACTCCCGGTATTCGTGACCGCAAAGTTGCGCTATCATTGACGAGAATGGCGAAGGTGCATATTGGTGTTCTCTTGACAGTTCTCCTGTTTTCCCTAGTGTATCTGGTACAGGTCAACGCGTTGGCAACCAAGGGATACGCCATCAAAGAGATTCAGCATACGATTACCCAGCAGAAGAAGGAAAACGAGCGTATTGCCCTGGATATTATTCAGGCCCAGAGCATACAGAATCTACAGAAGAAGATGGATGATTTGAAGCTCGTGCGTTCAGAAAGAATTGAGTATGTCGATCAGACCGCGGCTGTTGCGAGTGCCATGGGACGAACGCCGTGATCGCGATTCTTTCCGGAAGAACGCGTCACCCCCTTGTTTCTTTCGGAAAGAATATCGAACACATAAAAGCCTTCGTGCTTAGGTCTTAGAGCCCATCAAATAACTATCCACGTAGATGTTCTTCCGGCTCATTTCAGCGCCCCTTGGCCTGCAAACAGCTCAAAGCTTCGCGGAATAGTCCACTATTCCTTGTCGCTTATTCACTGTTTTCGCCTCAAGGGGCATCTGAATTGACCGGGAAGCTAGTTATTTGATGGGCTCTTAAAAACAACCAGCGTCTTTTCTGTTCGCTGGTTGTTTTTAGTTTCCATTTGCACTCTTTTTTTGTATACTGTGGGTATGACCCTTTTTCGTAAAAAACATTCACGCCACAGTCGTTCCCGCGGAGAACAGCGTTCCTTTCACTGTGATCGGATCACATTTTTTCGTGGCGCCCTCTTTTTTATCATGGCTATCCTGGTCGTGCGCATGTTTACGCTCCAGGTTGTTGGATATTCAGGGTATAAGGC
>CAYJLM010000114.1:0-4658 GCA_964370875.1 uncultured Gammaproteobacteria bacterium
GCATTACCCAGCATATCGGTGCGTACCAGGTTTCAAAAAAAATGAAGGCCTCTGGGCAGGATAAGCTTATTACGTTTATCGACACGCCCGGACACGAAGCGTTTACCACCATGCGCTCCCGCGGAGCAAAAATTGCCGATATTGCCATTCTTGTGGTTGCGGCCGACGACGGCATCAAGCCCCAGACAATAGAAGCAATCAAAATAATCCGCGCCGCAAGCTTGCCGCTTATTGTCGCGATCAATAAAATGGATAAGCCGGGCGCAGACATTGACAGGGTCAAGCGCGAACTATCAGACCAGGGGCTTATCCCCGAGGACTACGGCGGCTCAACAATCTGTGTCCCGATATCGGCAAAGAAGCAGACTGGCATCGATGAGCTTCTTGAGATGATTCTCCTTGTCGCGGATATTGAGAAAGAAAAACTCGTAGCAAACCCCTCCGGCACCACTGTCGCAACGGTTATCGAGTCTCACGTCGACAAGAACGAGGGGCCCGTCGCGACAATTCTTGTACAGAATGGCACACTGCATGCAAATGACTTCTTTGTTGTCGACCATATCCTCTACGGCAAAGCCCGCCTCATGAGAAACCATCTTGGCACAGTCCTGACAGAGGTCATGCCAAGCCAACCGGCAAAAATCATTGGTTTCAAAAAGGCGCCGCGCATCGGCGACTGCCTTACCGCAATGACCGTACTCGACGAGTCGGTGGAAAAAATGAGCAAACAAACAGAACAAATGGCCGCGGGCTCCGTCGTAACCGCGCCGAAAATAGCCGAAAAGGATAAAGGTGCCCCCTCGGTAAATATCATTCTCAAAACAGATACGCTTGGAAGTCTGGAGGCAATCGCGACGGCACTCATGAAGATTGAACACCCGGACGTGAAGATAAAGGTTGCCAGTAAGGGGCTGGGGGCTATTACGACTGCGGACATTCTCAATGCAGAAGCAACAAAAAGCTTTATTGCGGGATTTCATGTTCCCCTTTCCGCCCAAGTGCGCGACGTAGCACAAGAAAAGCGCGTCGATATTAAACTCTACAAAATTATTTACGAACTCATAGACGATATTAAGGTGCGCGTGGAAGAACTTCTTGCCCCGCTCATTCAGAAGACTATTGTCGGTACCGGCACTGTCTTGAAAGTTTTCCGCAACGATCATGGAAGTATGGTGGTGGGCGTTCGTGTTCTGGAGGGCGTGTTCACACCTGGCGCCCGCGTCCATGTTCTTCGCGGAGAAACCCATGCCGGCGACGGACGCGTCAAATCCGTACAGTTGGGCAAAGTGGAAATTAAAGAAGCCATCTCAGGACAAGAATGCGGCATTCTCTACGAAGGAAGGGTTGAGCTCGCGCCCGACGACATCCTACAATCCTTTACTGAGAAGAAAATTAAACGGACTCTTGAGTCATAACTACCATGCCGTCACTGCGTATCGAAAAAGTAAATGAGCTCCTCAAGCAAGAAGTTGGCGCGATAATCCAGCGAGAACTCGAGATGCCACTCGGTGTCCTGCCGACAATCACCCGTGCAGAAGCGGAACCGGACATGAAGACGGCAAAAATTTTTTTCCGTGTGTATCCGGAAGATCATGGTCTGGGCGTACGCGATTACTTGCGAAAAAACGCCGGCACCATCCAGCATACGCTCAACCGCCGTCTTGCCATGCGCTTTGTCCCCCGGCTCTCGTTTTATATCGACACGCAAAAAGATAATCCGGATGAGGAGACCGATGTGGAAAAAATCTTGGACTCAATCAAATCCTAACCTTTAAATCGTGCACTCTATGGCAAACAACTATCATCTTATACCGACGGTCATTGAGAAGAGCGCCATGGGCGAACGCGCCTATGACATTTATTCCCGCCTCCTCAAAGAGCGCATTATCTTCCTTGGCGATGCGATCGACGATGATGTCGCAAATACCGTCATTGCCCAACTTCTTTTCTTGGAAAGCGAAGACAAGGACAAAGACATCAAGATCTATATCAACTCCCCGGGCGGCTCGGTCACTGCCGGCCTGGCAATCTACGACACCATGAATTATCTCAAACCCGATGTAACGACAATCTGCGTGGGCATCGCCGCGTCGATGGCCGCCATTCTTCTTTCTGCCGGAGCCAAAGGGAAGCGCTTTTGCCTGCCCAACGCGGAGGTCATGATTCACCAGGTCATGGGCGGGGCCGAGGGGCAAGCAACAGATATTAAAATCCGTGCGGAGCACATCCTCAAGCTCAAGAGTCGCCTGAACGATATTCTCTCAGCGCGCACCGGCCAACCCCTCGAAAAAATCGATAAAGACACCGACCGCGACTACTTCATGAGCGCGGACGAGGCAAAGACCTACGGCATCGTCGATAAGATTATAAAATAGAGTCTATTGGTTAAAAATACTCAGGCCCCGGGTGCATTCATGCTCCCGGGGCCTTTTTGTCCTTACCCTCCTCGTATCGACGCGACAAGCGAGAACAGACTGGCGCGGAGGCCATCAAACCTCCAAAGCCCTGCCCAGACCGTAACCGTGACTCCAATGAGAGCCACGACAAGGTTGAGCCCTGTCTGAATCGCGATAACCGTCGCAACGATTATGACGAAGGAATAACAGATCCCGATGATCGCCGCACATTCTGCGACCTTTTCGCGCGCTCTCACCATCTGAATGCCTCCTTCCTTTTCTTAATACTACCCCCATCTTACCGATTATTCAATTCACGGCACTCCCCCTTTACAGGGCAAAAACACCGTGCTATTATATATTTATAAGGAAATAGTGATATTTCCAGATATTAAGTTATAATTTTTTCGGAAAAATCGGTTCGGTTTTGACCATCAAGCGCGCACAGATCCCCTTGCTTCTTCTGCGCACACTCACCAGATTATGACTCTTTCGCTGACTTTACATCGTATTTTAAACGTTTTCTCAGCGTTTACTCCCCCGCTACGCCGTAGCTGGGTGCTTTTTGCATAATCACTAGAGTACTATCTTGCTCTGGCCACAGTCGACTGCTCTTTCTCCGAACATGAGCATATGTTTTATATTATTACCGGTATTGGCGCGCTTGTCATAGGACTGCTCGTCGGATACCTCATCCGCCAGCAAGTTGGCAACAATCGAGCAAATTCCGCCGAACAGAGGGCGGAAAAGATGCTCTCAGACGCAAAGACGAAAGAAGGCGAAATTATTCTAAAAGCAAAAGAGTCGGCGCTAAAAATCCTCGACGAGGCAAAAAGAGATGAGGATAGCCGACGAAGAGACCTCAAAGAACACCAGATCCGTCTGGAAAAACGCGAAGCGCTCTTCGATCAAAAGCTTCTTGAACTTCAAGAGAAGCACCAAAAGCTCCAGGATAAAGCGACGCAAATCGAGCAAATTAAGACCGAAATTCAAAAAATAAAAGAGGCTCACCAGCAAAAACTTGAGGAAATCAGCGGCCTGACCAAAGAATCTGCCCGCGAACTCTTACTTGAAAAGGTGGAAAAAGATGCCCAGGAAGACATCATGGCGCGCATCGAAAAGGTGCAAAAGCTTGGCGCAGAAGATGTCGCTGTCTACGCGCGTAATATTGTCGCGGACGCGATGTCGCGCTGTGCAATGTCTGTGATATCAGAAAACACGACAACATCAGTCGCTCTTTCTTCCGACGAAATGAAAGGACGCATCATCGGCAAAGAGGGGCGCAATATTCGAACAATCGAATCGTTGACCGGTGTTGATATTGTTATTGACGACACCCCGCAGACCATTACCCTCTCCGGATTCTCCATGATACGCCGCCAGGTTGCAAAGCTTGCGATTGAAAAGCTTCTGAAGGACGGGCGTATCCATCCGGGGCGCATCGAGGAGTACGTTGAGCAGGCAAAGCAAGAATTGGCAGGAGAGATCAAAAAAGCCGGTGAGGATTCGATCTTCGCGATGGGAATCACGGGTCTTGATCCGAAGCTTGTCCAAATCTTGGGACGCCTCAAATTCCGTTCGTCATTCGGCCAGAACGCTCTGGTCCACTCCATGGAAGTTGCCTATCTCTCATCGTTCCTTGCCGCAGAGCTTGGGGCGGATGTAAACGTGTGCAAAAAAGGCGGGCTTCTTCATGATATTGGAAAAGCGGTTGACCACGAAGTGCAGGGCGGCCACCCCCAGATCGGGTACGAGATCCTCAAAAAGTTCAACATGCCCGAGGAAATTTGCTATCAGTGTATTGCGCACCACGAGGACGCGCCCCGTACCCTGGAGGGCATTGTCGTTAAAATCGCTGACGCAATATCCGCAAGCCGTCCGGGCGCGCGCAGTGATTCGGCAGAGCGCTATCTTCAGCGCATTAGCGAACTTGAGAACCTTGCCCTGAGTTTCCCGGGCGTTGAGAAGGCATACGCAATCCAGGCAGGACGAGAGATTCGCGTGTTTGTTTCCCCTGATGAAGTAGATGACTTGCGCGCATATAACACGGCAAAGAGCATCGCAAAAAAAATCGAGGATGACCTCAACTATCCCGGCGACCTGAAAGTGACGCTCATCCGTGAAAAACGCATTATTGAATACGCCCACTAGAGCTGACTATGACGTTAAAAATCCTTGTTATTGGGGACATTATGGCTCGCGCCGGCAGGAAGGCTGTCTCGCATTTTTTGCCTGGTCTCCGCGAAGAATATGGTATTGATG
>CAYJLM010000115.1:0-2490 GCA_964370875.1 uncultured Gammaproteobacteria bacterium
CAATATTGTCGGCAATTGCAGATGCGTTTTCCCTCTGATGAATCAACGCATCAAGTTCTTTGGGATCGGATAGAGCCTGTTCGAGATAGAGAGAAGAGAATTTTTCATTTTCGAGTTCACTGTCCATAGTAGTATTACTGTTATTTTGTGATCACCTTATAGTCTCCCTCGCTGCCACCAATCCGGACATAATCCTCGCAACCATCAACCCAAATTCTCTTACACTTGCAATAGGTAAACTTTTTATGGGTATTCCAAAAGATATCATCTCCGCAATGAGTACATTTGTAGTATGTTTCTCTTTTAATTTTGTCGTCGATTTTTTTTGGCATATATTTATTCTTAAGATTTTTTAATAGTCGCCCCAGAGCGGCACAAAGAGCATAGTCACGCTATCTCTTACAGAGTGCGAGTGCGTACGTCTCTTTCGGGTCAGTATATATTTTCACTTCGGAAAAGAATTTCCCAAGTATTTTTTTGAGTTCAGGTTTGGCGTACTTGTATGAAATGGCGGTCAAGATAACGTCACCCTTCTTAAAGTTGATTTGTTTATTGAGGTGCTTGACGCTCTTGTCCTTATTGGCCGTGTAGAACATTTCAACCCTAGAGTTTTTAAACCGTACATCGTATCGGACATCTCCCCTTGATAGTCCAATCTGTTCAATAACTTTTATCAAAAACTTATCCATCAACGTGTCACGATACAGTGTTACGTATGTTTCCTTATCATCAGCATCGAGACCGTTTCCAATAATTAAAACATCGTCCTTCTTCATGGACTTCTTTATTCCATCAAGAAGATCATCCCTGTCAAAATTGCCAAGAGTATTTCCAAGCAACATCATGAAGTGGGTCTCAAAATTTGTATCTCTGAAGAGGGGAGTGATATTATTCAAATTTTCAAAATCAGAAATATTCCAGTTGAATTCAAGAACTTTCGCCACCTTCATTTTTCGAATTGTTCCAGCGGCTTTTGTCACCATGTAGGAGCTAATATCAATCGGGCAATACCTGATTTTCATGTGCTTTGCCAGCTCTTTTATAAAGAGCGATGCCTTTTTCCCGTCACCACAACCAAGATCAATGATATTGCAAGAAGCTTGCGGTAGAGCATGGACAATGTAGTCCATGTGTTTCTTGATCAGGGACACCTCTTTTTCAATAATTGATTTTTTATATCCAGCTGTTTTGCTCAGATCAAGAAATCCTTGAGCTTGTTTCGGCGTCAGATACCACAATTTCGAATCGGCAACATCCCAGACCCGAGTTTTTCCCTCAAGTTTGCACCCTCTTTTCAGAAGTTCTTTAAATATGAGATCATTTATTTCCATACACTTTCTGCTTACCAACATATTCAAAAAGTATACCCTGTATTAATTGCCGCGCGCAAGAGTGTTTCATCTTCATCTCGCGCGCCGAGCAACCCGATACCATACGTCAGGTCGGTCGCTTTACTATGAATTGGTATAACAACCTCGGGAGTCCCGCTCAGGCTGGCTAGCGCGCTTAATCTGAATGCTATTTTTCTGAATTGCCAAAGCTCCTCGTCGGTTGCGGATAGCTTGGGGGGAAGATTTTGCATTATGGGAACTATCGCAATTTCACCCGGCTTGATTGTGCGAGTAAATTCGTCATTATACTCCTTCAATTTGTCTCTATCATCTCGTATTTCATGCTCTGGTGATCCGGAGAGATGCTCTGCGCGTTGCAATCTCGTTTGAACGTCCGGTGCGAGATGCTCCTGATTCTTTTTTACCCATTCGCCGTGGCGATCCCAAATCTCTCGTGCCTGTAGGCGTGAGAATAACTCGCCGATATGCTCATGAGAGAGAGTGGTATACTGAGAATCAACCGTGGAAACATCTAACGTAAATGCCAGCTTGTTTGCAAATTTGGTAATCAACTCCGCAATCTGAGGATCAACTAACGTAAGTGCGTCCTTTAAAATTAATATCTTCTTAATTGGTGTTGCATGTTTGTGGCAATTGCTCAAAACGCTAAAAGTGTCAAAAAGTGCATTTGGGTCTCTTGCACATATACCGACAGTATCAAATGACGGGGCGAGTGGAATGACTCCCGACAGACTAATTCGGCCATGCGTTGGCCTTATTGAGTATATGCCACAGCTAGCGGCCGGTATGCGAATCGAACCTCCCGTGTCTGTTCCTATGCCGATATCCGCACTATTTCCGGCAACAGCGCTGGCAGAACCGGAGGACGATCCGCCGGTATATCTATCCGGATAGAGTGGGTTGACCGGCGCTTCGTCTTCCCCAACATTGCCCACGAGGGAGTACGCCAATTGATCCATTTTTGTAATTCCAACCATGACCGCACCCGCTTCAAGTAGCTTGTTTACTACCGGCGCCGTCTCCGTGCTTTTCGCGTGAGTTTCTCGCCATCGCGAGTGCCCGAACGACGACACATGTCCGGAGATGGCGAATAAGTCTTTTATGACAAAAGTTTTTCCAGAGAGAACACCGTCGGTGG
>CAYJLM010000115.1:2533-4621 GCA_964370875.1 uncultured Gammaproteobacteria bacterium
AGGTATCTCGAACGAAACAATTCAATGTATTTTGTTGGTCTTGCATGAGTTTCCTTTTAGGTATCATTAATCCCGCGATGACCCGGCAAATTTTAGTAGATCGCTATGTCTTTTTTTGTGCTGATCTTTTTCCCGTCGGTCGGTGTCATGCTTCTCCCACAACCTCATTGTTTTCTCAATCTCATCCCAATCATCGTTCATAATACGTTCAGCCATACCTTTCAACACCCCTAAACCTACCCCTCCTTTTTCTATGAGCTTTTTTAAATGATACGCCGTTTCTCTCTCTTTCCAGCCCAATAATCCGGAATTCATTAAAACCTCTAGCCGTACCCTGAACTCGGCATTAATTCGGGCTCTTTTTATTGGAATACTCTCATTCGGATTCAAGTTACTTTCAAAAAGATAAGGGAAATCTATCAATTCTCCTCTCAGAGCATCGAGGTCATCCGCTTTTGCATTGTAATAAAATAGCTGATCTTTCCTTTGATCACTCGCCATATCATTTTTTGTTATGTGCCGTGCGGACAAAATCCGCGTTACATTTTATTGCTATTTCTTATGTTGTTGATTATTTCAGTGATATCTCCGCTCGCTTTCCAAAACGTAATAGACTGTTCATGATGGGGGTTGGAATGAATGTGGAATGTTAACGGCGGAATATCGATGGAATCACCCTCATTCAATAGCACTTCCCGACTAGAGCCATCATCATCGAATAATTTCATCACACAGCTACCCTTTATCTGAAACAAGGATTCTAGTGCCGGACGATTGTGCTTTGATAATTCCTGCCCGGGATCGATTGCCAATATTCCGACACTTAAATTCTCGTCAGAATACGCTATCATTATGTGTCCTTCAGGGATGTCATATTTTTCGAAGCTCATAGTACTAAAAAATTATTAATAAAATGGATTTTGTCCTATATTTGAGCCTAATTCAGAGCTTTATTATTTTTTTGCATACAAGAGAAATAAAATTCCAACAACAGCAAAAATAAGTCCGCCAAGTATCCTCCAACTATTTTTTCTATAATCAATTTCTTTAAAAAATAGTATCCCAATCATTATAACCCAAAGGGCGTTCAGCTGGATAATGGTGAATGAAATTGAAGCGGGAAGGTATCTATATGATTGGAGCATTAAAAATCCGGCAAGCGAATAGAGTAAACCAGCCAAAAGTCCCAATCCGATATCTTTTCTTTTTGTCCTAAAAAGCTCATTTCGTAATTTAGAACGACTAAAAACATATACGGCAATGGTTACGTACGTAAAAAAACTCCAAATGACAAGCTGGGTGTAAATTCCGGAGTTATCTGCCACGAATTTATTTAAAACAGTGACAATTCCGAACATAAATGCTGATACAATAGCAAGTATAACGCCATTCAGTTCGACTTTTTGACCATCGGCATGTCTAATATTTAAAAATAGGGCGGATGCAAACACAGAGAACCCCGCGAGAATAGCAGGAAGTCCGTTCGTGCGAAGAAACTCTGAAAGTATTATCAAGCTCAATATCACGCCAATCGGTCCTTGTAAATTTTTCCATTGGTTTGATCTTGCCAGTCCTATCTTATCAATCGAAGATAATAGGAAAATTGAGCCAAGAGCCCATACTATTCCCGCGAGAATGGAGTAGATCAAGTTTTTGCCGGAAAAAATTTCGGGAGCGTTGCTGGTAAGCAATGAAAGGAGATAAATAGCAAATGAGCTATAGAAAAATCCAAGCCCCATAAAGAAGCAGAAAAGGATTGGTTTCTGATTGGTTAGTTTTTTGGGCACTATATAAAATGCGAAAAAAAACGATGCTAAAAGAGCGTATATGTACCCGTCTAATACTAGATTTGTCATTCGATAGGAGGTGTGTTGAATTAGTGCAAAAAGTAACTGGGAAATTGTCCGCTTTGTTCAAGGAGAACATCATGCCTGTCCTGAAAGGCCTTCCTGACTTCAGGTAGGACAATTTTCTTATCCCAGTCCTTCATCGCCTTGCGAACATTATCATCCATCAAATCATGGAAGTCCTTTGAGGAATTCTCATGCCACCAAAGGTAAAAGAAAGGACCAACAAGGTGCGCTGCAC
>CAYJLM010000116.1:0-4603 GCA_964370875.1 uncultured Gammaproteobacteria bacterium
GAATAAGTAAGAGCGTTTCCTGCGTCCTGCGAAGATTTGAGGTATACGCACGATCCAGCTTCAGATCGCACAACGACAAGCCACAGGCAAGAGCTTCTTTCACGCCATTATTACTCAGAGGAACATCAACCCAACCGGTGAATCGATTTGATTTGTTCCATCGCGATTCGCCGTGACGCACAAGGATAAGATAGCTCATACCATTCTTATTAAAATAAACCGGACTCTGCCTCTACTATACACTGTCTACGCATTCATTCCAATACTTACGGTGCGGATTTTATAAGTGTATTTTTAAAATCATCGTATTCTGCGCTCAACTCAATCGAAACTTTTGTTTTCTGCGCGTATGCCGCGAGGCGATCTGGAATGTCGACCGATATGTTGAGAATAGACTGAACTGTGTCTTGGAATTTTGCCGGATGCGCAGTTTCCAAAAAAGCTCCAACGAACCGCTTGTGCGGATTCTCGGCGCGATAGCGCTCAAGTGCGGCATAGCCAACGGCACCATGAGGATCAAGGACATATCCATAATCTCTGTACACATCCTTCATTGCCTTCTTTGTATCTTCATCGGGGTAGGAAAAGCTCACAATATCCTCGCGCATTTCTTGAGCGGAATGGTGATACAGCTCCAGCATGCGAACAAAATTGCTGGGATTCCCGACATCCATCGCATTTGAAAGCGTGGGTACTGAGGGGCGTGGAACATACATGCCGTTGGCAAGGTATTCCGTAAGTACACTATTTGCGTTTGTTGCCGCAATAAATTTCTGAACCGGCAAACCCATGCGCTTGGCAATAAGACCGGCGGTAAGGTTCCCTGCATTTCCACTCGGGACAGAGATGACAACAGGCATACCCTTTTGCATAAGCTGCCCGACAGCATAGAAATAATAAAACGATTGCGGAAACAACCGAGCGATATTGATGGAATTTGCGGAACCAAATTGAAATGTTTTCTTTAACTCCTCGTCAACAAGCGCCTGCTTGACCAAGCGCTGGCAATCATCGAAACTTCCGCGAACCTCAAGTGCGGTAATATTTCCGCCCATGGTCGTTAGTTGCTTCTCCTGCAAATCACTCACGCGCCCGCTCGGATACAGGATAAACACGCGGATGCCAGGCACGTTATAAAATCCATGAGCGACAGCGCTGCCCGTATCACCCGACGTCGCCACAAGAATCGTCAATTCTGCGTCAGCACCTCGAACATAGTACCCCATCAATCGCGCCATAAAGCGCGCGGCAAAGTCCTTAAAAGCAAGCGTCGGCCCATGATAGAGCTCAAGGACATACGTATCATCATGGACGCCCACGACAGGGACGGGAAAATCAAATGCAGACGCGACAATTCCCTCCAGGATGTCATCCTCGATATCACCATCAAAAAGCACACGGCCGACTTGCGCGGCAATATCCTGAAATGAAAGTGAAGGAAGCGCATCGAAAAAATCAGCACGCAAGGCAGGGATACGTTCCGGCATATACAGCCCCCCGTCGCTTGCCAGACCGTTCAACACCGCTTCACGCAGAGTTACCGTATGGGATTTTCCTTGTGTGCTGTAATAATTCATGAATGCTCAGATTATGCGTGGACCTTCGCTATTTATTCGGGATACAAACACATCACTGTCCAGTGCATACCGATTACGCCATACCCCACTCATTGCCTCGGCGATTGCATGTGATTGCTCCTCACTCGTGCTCAGGGCAAACACTGATGGTCCCGACCCGGAAATACTGCACCCAAGCGCACCTGCATCCATTGCGGCTTGCTTCACGTCGACAAATCCAGGGATCAAAATCGAGCGTATCGGTTCAACAATATAATCAGTTAAGGATCGACCAATCAGCTCGTAATCGCTCATCAACAACCCCGCAATAAGACCGGCGGTATTCCCCCATTGCGGGATGACAGAGGCCAGCGCGACCTCCCGACGCAAAATTTTCCGTGCATCCTCGGTGCGCACTTCGATATGCGGATGCACCACCGTGCACCACAAAAGTGGGGGGACCGGTATCTGTACAATATCAAGTGGTGCATAGCTTCGAATCAAAACGAAGCCGCCAAGAAGTGACGGAGCAACATTATCCGCATGTGCCGCGCCGCACGCAACTCGCTCCCCTTCCATCGTGAAGGGCAACAGATCTTTTCGGGATAACGGCGCACCCAGGAGTTCATTGACTGCAACCACTGCGGCAACAGCGCTTGCCGCACTCGATCCCAAACCGCTTCCCAATGGCATTTTTTTATGAAGAGAAAGCTCAATCCCTTGTTGGCTATCAAGATGGTTTAAAAGATGAACAACAGCAACTGCCGCGGTATTTTTATCAGCGTCCCTTGACAGCACTCCGTTATCCCCGATTATTTCGACAACGCGCACCCCCGGTTCGCCCGCACACGTCGCCGTGACTTCATCGCCTGGCTGATCAACAGCAAATCCAAAAACGTCAAACCCGGGACCGACGTTCGCAACTGTTGCTGGTGCAAATACTTTTACTGATTCCATACATTAGGAAGAAGGATGAATAATACCCTCAGACACAAGGAGCTCGGCGTTCAATATCCCCCCGCCGGCCGCACCACGGATAGTGTTATGACTCAGTGAGACAAACTTATAATCCATTACAGCGCAAGGGCGCAACCGCCCAACAGTGACAGCCATGCCGCGCTCTGAATTTCTATCCTTGCGCGGTTGGGGGCGGTTCTCTTCTTCGCAATAGATAATCGGCGTCAGGGGCGCACTCGGCAATTCACGTTCTTGCGGTACACTGCGAAACTCGCTCCATATTTTTTTGATTTCTTCGAGAGACGGTTTTGTGTTTCGAAATTTTATACTCACACACGCGGTATGCCCATCGACGACCGGCACACGCGTACAGGTTGCGGAAATAGATATACCGTCTCGTAATACGAAGCGCTCATTCTCTAGGGTTCCAAATATTTTTAATGGCTCACGCTCGGTTTTCTCCTCTTCTCCACCGATAAAAGGGATAATATTGTCAATCACGTCCATGCTCGCAACGCCCGGATATCCCGCGCCCGATATCGCCTGAAGGGTTGTGACACAGACGCTCTCAATATCGTACCCCGCATGCATAAGCGCCCACAGGGGAGTGACATAGCTTTGCAAACTGCAATTTGGTTTCGTAACGATACATCCCTCTTCAAATCCATAATGCTTCTTTTGAAACGGGATTACGGCAAGATGATGTGCGTTGACTTCCGGGATTATCATCGGAATGTCATCACTGGCTCTATGCGCTGAGGCGTTTGATACGACCGGCAATCCTGCGGAAGCATACTTTTTTTCGAGTGCCTGGAGATCTTCTTTGCAATCCAACTCAAGCGCTGAAAAAACAAATCGGCACTGCTCTCGCGCGTGTGACACGTCTGTCGCGTCGTACACAGTCAATGCCGCAACTGCGATAGGCAGAGGGGTATCCATCTGCCAGCGGCCACGTACCGCCGTGCCATACTCCGTGCCCGCGGAACGCGCAGAGGCAGCCACATACGCCACTTCAAACCATGGATGATCGGCAAGCAACTGGATATATCGCTGGCCGACCATGCCCGTCGCACCCAAGATACCAACTGGAATTTTTTTATTCAACTTTTCCATAGAATACTACCTAAAGCCCGCCGCTTTCAGAATATCCGCAAATACACCCCCTGCCGTCACCTGCGCGCCAGCCCCCGGGCCCTTTACCACAAGCGGTGTTTCACAATATCGCGAGGTCGTAAACGAAATAATATTATCACTTCCCGACAATGTATAGAACGGATGTGTCGATCCGACCTCTTCCAGCTGCATGCGCGCACTGCCCTCATCAATCGTTGCGATAAACCGCAACACATTCCCGCGCGCTCGCGCGTTCATGCGGCGCTCGTCAAGCTGCGCATCACTATTTTTCAACACGACAAAAAAGTCGTCAACCGAGTGTGCAGAAAAACAGTCGTCTCCGAGCAATGGTTCGCGAATAATATCTTTGACATCAAGTGACAGGCCCATTTCCCGTGCCAAGATGACAACTTTTCGCGCGACATCCAACCCGGACAAATCATCGCGCGGATCCGGTTCGGTATATCCCTTTTCTTTTGCTTCGCGAACAATATCAGAAAACGCACGATCACCCGCACCAAAAGTATTAAAAATATAGCTCAGCGTACCGGAAAGAATTGCCTCAATTTTTTTCACATGATCTCCGGTTCTCACCAATCCTTGCAACGTCGAAATCACCGGGAGCGCAGCGCCAACATTCGTTTCGTATAAAAATGGGATGTTTTTTTCTTGAGCCATTTTATGGAGTCGATTGTAGCTTGCTAAATCGCCTGAGTTCGCTTTTTTATTCGCCGCGACAAGAGCAATCCCGGAATCAATAATTTGTTCATATAGATTCGCAACATCCTGACTAGCCGTACAGTCAACAAAAATCGGCGTGCCCACGTCCATTTTTTTCATACTTTCACTAAACAGAGAGAGATCCGCAGGTACCCCGCGCTCAGACAACTCGCGCTCCCACGCTGACCATGAAATCCCTTTGGCATCAAACACCATGGTCCGCGCGTTCGCAAGTCCACACAACCGCAGTGTAATAC
>CAYJLM010000117.1:0-4541 GCA_964370875.1 uncultured Gammaproteobacteria bacterium
GAGGATGACTTGTTGCCCGAGGCGCGGGAAATTATTTTACAAGCACAGAAAGCATCGGCATCTCTTCTGCAGAGACGTCTGCGCATTGGGTATGCCCGCGCGGCGCGCATCCTGGATCTATTGGAGGGAGAAGGGTTTATTGGACCTGGCGATGGCGCAAAACCGCGAAAGGTTATTGGGCAGTCATGTGATGAAAATGCAGATAATTTAGATCCTCATCAGACCGAGGAGGAGAGAAACGATACAATCGACAGAGGGATATACTGAGAGCGGTGAAAAATATCACATTAGAGTTTCTTCCGGCTCAGTTCCGCCCAATTTTTCCCCAAAAAAGGCGCTGAATTCGGCAGAATACGGTAAGTATTCTTTCTTATTCATCATCCTTTTTGATAAAAAATTGAATCAGAACTGACCTGGGAAGCTATTTTTTACCACTCTCGTATTGATCTTTTTTTACAGTCGGATAAGATTAGACGTGGAGCTGACAGGAGAATATAAAGTGCGCGTATGATGCAATTTAACCAAAGGGCAGTATCGGGGCATGGCGGAATAGGGCACCATTTGAAAAATGCTCGTCGTGCGTTGGGTTTGACGGTCGACGAGATTGTGGAGGCGACAAAGATTCGCAAGCCCCTGATCCTCGCCCTTGAACAAAGCGCCTTTCATAGAATAGAGGAGCCCTTCTATCGAACGCTTATCTTAAAAACATATTCTGAGTACGTTGGGCTTGACTGGCATGACGTGCAGTCCGAATACGAACGTGAATCGGCATATATTCCTTCGAGTGCTCCTTCACGATCTTCAGCGAGGACATCGGGAATACAGCAATCTGAGCTTTGGGTAACCTCGCGAATTGCAAAGAATATTTTTTTGGCGGCGGCACTGCTCGGGGCGGGGACATATCTCGCGTTCCTCGCAATCGTGGCATTTCGACCGCCGGCTCTCATTGTGCAAGAACCGTCAAATAATATCGAAAGCTCATCGCATACCGTGTTGGTCCGCGGCACCGTTTCGAATGAATCGGATGTCAGGATCAACGGTCAGAGAGTATTAAAAAGGGGAGATGGAAGTTTTGAGCAGGAGGTGACGCTTTCCGGTGGCGCCAATGTTATTCACGTTGCCGCTGCAAAAAAATACAGCAAAGAGTCGGTGGTTACGCGAACGGTTGTCTATCAAGAACCAGTACTTCCAAATCCTTAATTACTTTGAATTACGAAGCTGCAAATAATGCCCCTCATTGTCATTCCCGCGAAGGCGGGAATCCAGGTAAAATAAACGCTTTCCGGGTTGGCTGGATCCCGGATCGAGTCCGGGATGACAGTTTCGTAATTCAAGATAATTAGATCAATAATTTTTATAGCAGTATGGCAAAAGATAAAGATGAAACACAGAGTGATAAAGCGCGCCAGAGCGCGGTGAAGGAGGCAATCGAGCAAATCCGCGACAGATTTGGAGATGGATCTATCATGAAGCTCGGAGAAGCGAAGGCAATGAATGTTGAGTCTGTCACAACCGGATGTCTGTCACTGGATATCGCGCTGGGTGTTGGCGGCATGCCTCGTGGCCGCATTATTGAGATATATGGGCCGGAGTCGTCAGGAAAAACAACGCTCGCACAGCACGTGATTGCCGAGGTACAAAAACAGGGAGGCATCGCCGCATTTGTTGATGCCGAGCATGCGCTGGATCCTGACTATGCCCGTAAGCTTGGAATCAAGATTAATGACATGTTTATTTCCCAGCCCGACAACGGGGAACAGGCGCTCGAAATCGTTGAAACACTTGTACGATCCAACGCGGTTGATGTTATTGTTATTGATTCGGTCGCGGCATTAACGCCAAAAGCGGAAATTGAAGGGGATATGGGCGATTCACACATGGGGCTTCAAGCGCGCTTGATGAGCCAGGCGCTTCGCAAGCTTACGGCAATTGTAAGCAAAACAAAAACAATCGTTGTTTTTATTAACCAAACACGGCAGAAAATCGGCGTCTATTTTGGGAATCCCGAAACAACAACAGGCGGAACCGCGTTAAAATTTTACTGCTCCGTTCGTATTGAAATCCGGAGAGCAGCGCAAATTAAGCAAGGCGAGAAAATTATTGGGAATCGCGTAAAGGTGAAGATTGTAAAGAATAAAGTCGCGCCACCATTTCAGACGACTGAATTTGATATTATGTACAATGAGGGCATCTCCATCCCCGGCGACCTTCTCGATGTTGGTGTCGCATATAAGGTTGTTGCAAAGAGCGGAAACACCTATTCGTTCGGACAAGAAAAACTTGGCGTGGGCAGAGAGAATGTAAAGACATATCTCCATAGTCGTCCCGACCTTATGAGCGCTATCCGCGCGCAGGTATGGAATAGTATCAATGCGGGTGACGCGGTGCCTCTAGAGGCGCAGGAAGAGGCGCCTTTTCCTGAGATTGAAGAAGAAGTAGCGGCATAGACCATACAAAAAAATCCCTCCGAAACGTATCGGAGGGATTTTTGTATCTGTCGCCTTGTTTGATGGGCTCTTATGTAACTCGTTCAGTGTAGTCGAGTGTTTCGGTATTGACTCGTACAACATCGCCCTCCTTTACGAAAAGCGGGACGTTAACAACAAGCCCTGATTCAAGGGTTGCCTGTTTCGTAACGCCACCTGCGGAATCGCCCTTGATGCCGGGAGGAGTGGACTGGACGCGCAGTTCTACTTTCGGAGGGAAGTGTATTGTGATTGGCTTTCCGTTGAAGTACAGAATATCAACCTGCATGCCTTCTTTCAGAAGCTTTGTCCGCTCACCCAAAAAATCCGGGTCGATAGAAATTTGCTCATACGTCGATGCGTCCATGAAGTACACGCCGAGCTGATCGGAATACAGATAGTCGCCCTTTGCTCGTTCGAGATCCGCCTCTTCAACTCGATCGCCGGGCTTGAAGCTGTATTCCAGCACCTTGCCATTGATAAGGTTTTTCATCTTTGTTTGCATGACAGGTTTGCGTTGTTGCATGCGCACAAAGTTTGCTGTTTGTACCTGGTACGGTTCGTCATTAAACAATACCGTAAGGCCGACCTTAATGGAGTTAAGCGATGGAAGAACAGACATAGGTTCTGCGAGAAAATTGTAAATGAAGCGCGGTTATAAAAGCCGCCGCCTTATTACTGGATAACAAAAGGAAGGAGCGCCATGATGCGCGCGCGCTTGATCGCCTCAGAAAGCGTTCGCTGGTGTTTCGCGCACGTGCCACTACGCCGACGCGGGGCGATTTTTCCGTATGAGGAAATGAAGCGACGAAGTGTCAGTACGTCCTTATAATCAATCTCGGTTTTCTGCTTTACGCAAAAACCGCAAAAGCGTTTTTTCGGTGCCGGTTTTTTATTTTGCATCATAAATATATTAAAAAGGAATTTCTTCAATAGTTCGGTCTTCATCGGATGGTCCCGACCCTTGTGAGAAGGGAGTAGAATCGTGAGATGGGCTCGTATCGCGTGTGCCACCACCGGAACCTGAAGGTCCGTCCAACATAATCATGTTTTCGGCGATGACCTCGGTGGAATATCTGCGAACGCCGTCCTGTCCAACCCAGTCGCGGGTTTGGAGGCGTCCTTCGATATATGCGCGTTTTCCCTTTGTGAGATATTGCGTGCAGATGGCGGCGAGCTTACCCCATGCGACAATGTTGTGGAACTCCGCCTTGTCTTGTTTTTGTCCTTGAGCGTCAGTGTAGACGCGGTTTGTCGCAATAGAAAAGCTACACACGCTCTGTCCTGTCGGTGTTGCGCGCCCTTCAGGATTTTTTGTAAGGCGTCCGATGATCATTACCTTGTTGAGATCCATATGAGAATACAATTAAAAATTCAAAATGATGGACAGAAATTAAATAATGTCGTCAGAAAGCAATTCGTTGAGCTTTTTATCAAGCTCTTCGTAGCTGACCTTCTTGTTCTTTTTCCTTGCGGAGTCTTCTGTGGTCTCATCTTCTTTTGTGGTCGGCTGTACTGCATCTGATGGGGGGGCGACATCGTCAGCAACAGGCGTGTTTGCAGATGAGCTGTCGTCAGACAATGATGCCGATTCGTCTTTTTGGGCAGGTGTCGGTGCGTCTTGCGGGACAGATGTCTCTGGGGCGACTTCTTTTGTCGGCTCTTCGCTTGTTGAGAGAGTCGGTGTTTCGCCAAGGAGTTCTTCACCAAGGGCTCGGCGAGTACCGGTGCGTTCATATGTGCGTGTCGGTCGAGACTCTTCTTCTCGTCGCTCGAGGGGGAGCGGCTTGCCAACGGTCTTTCGGCGAACTATGCAGTGGCGCAATAGTTCGTTGGTAAGGCGAAATAGGCGATCGAGCTTCTTGATTGTATCGCCCGCGGCATCAAATTCGATGAGCACGTATGTGCCATGCCCCTGATGTTTTATGGGGTATGCAAGCTTTCGTCGACCGAGATTTTGCACGTAGTGGATAGTCTCGGTGTGCTTTTTTATTGTCTCCTCAATCTGGGAAACGAGGGCGCCAACTTCGGTGTCGGCATAGGACCCGCTGAGGATGCCAAGGAACTCATAGTGGT
>CAYJLM010000118.1:0-4525 GCA_964370875.1 uncultured Gammaproteobacteria bacterium
CAAGCAAGGACTCGGAAGTGAATATCGACGCGGAGTGGCAGGGGGGCTACAAGCGCCAGATGGAAATATATCAGTGGCTTTTTCGGCGTAATGATTTTACCGTCTCTCCGACAGGATATTTCGTGTATTGCAATGGCAAGCGGGACCGGCAGGCATTTGACGGCAAACTTGAATTTGATATAAAACTCATTCCCTACACCGGCAATGATTCGTGGATAGAAGGCACTATTCAAGATATGAAGGCCGCGCTTGAAACATCGGTCGTTCCAGAGCCGGGAAGAAGTTGTGATTTCTGTACCTATCGACGCGACGCGCGTGATGTGTTGACGGAAAATGCCCAGCGAAAATAACATCGATACGGTTATTGTAATTTATAGGTGTTTTGGTATGGTGGCTTGGTAAAATAGGCAGTCGTTAACTTTTTTATTCAGTATGTCGGATATCTCAAAACGCGAAGAAGACATCATCGAATTCTGGGAGCAGAATGAAATTTTTGAAAAATCGGTAGCACAGCGGTCTAAAGACAAGCCGTATGTATTTTATGATGGCCCGCCGTTTGCTACCGGACTCCCGCACTATGGGCATATTTTGAGTTCTGTCATTAAAGATGTCGTTCCTCGCTACTGGACCATGAAGGGATATCGCGTGCGCAGGCGGTGGGGGTGGGACTGTCATGGGCTTCCTATTGAAAATCTGATCGAAAAACAGCTCAAAATTTCTGGAAAAAAAGAAATCAACACGTATGGTATTGAGCAGTTTAATAATGCGTGCCGGTCGGCAGTTCTGACGTATACGCAGGAATGGAAAAAAATGGTACGGCGCATTGGACGATGGGTAGAGTTTGATACTGCATACAAGACAATGGACGCGAGCTACATGGAAAGCGTATGGTGGGCACTGAAAACCATTTGGGACAAAGGTCTTATCTACGAAGGACGGAAGGTGCTCCTGTACTGTCCACGATGCGAAACGCCGATATCAAAAGCGGAAGTGGCGATGGACAATAGTTATCAGGATGTTACCGAGGAGGCGGTAACGGTAAAGTTTCACCTCAAGCCGAATCAAGAATTCGGAAATGGGAAGTATACAACAAAAGAAAGCGCATATATTCTCGCATGGACGACGACTCCGTGGACACTGCCGGGTAATGTCGCGCTGGCAGTCGGAAAAGATATCAAATACACATCGCTTCGCATCCAGGGCGTGCAGGAGTTATTGATTGTTGCAAGCGAATTGGTCGAGAAAGTGTTCAAGGGGGAACAAATCGAAATCGTACATGACGACATGACCGGATCTGATCTTGTCGGGCTTGAGTACGAGCCATTGTTTGATATGCCGGCGATTCGCGAAACCGGCAAGAAGGCCTACTATGTAGCGGCAGCCGATTTTGTTACGACAGACGAAGGTACCGGCGTTGTCCACACGGCGGTTGTATACGGTGAGGATGACTACAATCTGGGCCTTTCACTCGATCTGCCGGTGGTACCCATGCTCAATGAGCGCGGTGAGTACACCGACGTTGCTCCCGAATTTTTGCGCGGACGGTATATCAAGGAAGCGGAGAAAGATATCAAAAAAGATTTGGAGGGACGGGGACTGATGTTTGCGCGCAATCAGCACACTCACTCATATCCGCGTTGTTGGCGCTGTGAAACCTTCCTTATTTACAACGCGATTTCCGCGTGGTTTATCAATATCCAGAAAGTGAAATCCCGTCTCATTGAGCTGAATGAAAAAATAGACTGGTATCCGGATCATCTCAAGCATGGTCGGTTTTTAAATATACTAGAGACGGCACCTGACTGGAATATTTCGCGCAATCGATACTGGGCAACACCGTTACCGTTTTGGCGCTGTACCAACAGCGAAACTCAGTGCAAGGAAACGGTGTGTATCGGAAGTATTCGCGAGCTCAAAGAGAAGGCGCTCAATTTTGACGAGGTGTACGGTAGTGGCGATCTTGGTTCGATCGATCTTCATAAACACACGGCCGACAGGATAGTGCTGAAATGCGATGCGTGCGGTGGGGCAATGGAGCGCATTCCCGAAGTGATTGATTGTTGGGTGGAGTCAGCATCCATGCCATTTGCCGAGTTCCATTATCCGTTCGAAAATGAAGAGGTGTTCAAAGGGCGATTTCCGGGACAGTATATCGCTGAATACATCGCGCAAACTCGAGCGTGGTTTTACTACATGCACGTGATGGCAGTGGTGCTTTTTGATAATGTCAGTTTCGAGCATTGCGTGACAACCGGCACGATACTGAATGAAAAAGGCGAGAAGCTTTCAAAATCGAAAATGAATTATACTGACCCCTGGGTCATCATTGAGCAATACGGTGTGGATGCGCTCCGGTACTATCTCATGACGAGCGTGGTCATGGATGCCGATAATTTATTTTTCAACGATCGCGAAGTCCGCGAGGCGTATAATAAGGTGGTAAACATGCTGCGCAATGTGTATGAATTTTATGTCACGTACGCGGATGGCGCAGTCACAGACGATGACGCGGGTGTATCCGATAACGCATTGGATCAATGGATTCTCTCTCGCCTGCAGTCGCTCATACGGGAAGTAACAACACAGATGGATGCCTATAATACCGTCAGAGCCGGGCGCCCGATACGCGTGTTTATCGACGAGCTTTCCACATGGTATCTGCGCAGGTCGCGCGATCGGTTTAAGAGTGAAGATGCGCACGATCGACAGCAGGCATGCACGACGATGCGAATGGTGCTCGTTACGTTGAGTAAAATCATTGCACCGTTCACGCCCTTTATCGCGGAGGAGATATATCAGGGACTTGGCACAAAGGGTGCGTCGTTGAGAAGCGAATCGGTACATCTGGAACAATGGCCGGTCGTCGATGAAGCCCTCGTCAATGCAAAGCTCGAAGAAGACATGGAGAGTGTCCGTTCCATTGTCGAAATGGCTCATTCGTTGCGGAGTGAATCGGGCATGAGAGTTCGCCAACCGCTTGCACAGCTTGTGTGCAATACCCAGATGAGCGATGAGCTCTATGCAATTATTGCAGACGAAGTGAATGTCAAGAGTGCCGGTTTTCAAGACAGTGATGTTGGTGACGGGTGGATTGCCAAGGAAAATGGGGCATTGCGCGTGGCTCTAAACACGATACTTACCCCCGAACTTAAAGAAGAGGGAATTGTCCGGGAGCTTATCCGACATATCAACGCACTTCGCAAAGAACAGGGGTTGACGCCAAAGGATATCATTGCCCTGCAGTGGGATTCGGCGAATGTCGACCTGGCTCGCATCGCCCAAGCCCATAAAGGAGAGATTATGACAAGCGTTATTGCTCAGACAATGGTTCAGGGAACGAGCGAGAATATGCACGCCATGACCCTTGGAGAAGGGGATATTCGCCTCGGACTCACGAAAATAGATTGAGAGCGGTGAAAAATATCACGTAGGAGTTTCTTCCAGCTCATTTCCGCCCAATTTTCTCCCAAAAATGCGCTGAACTCGTCAGAATACGGAAGTATTCCTCCTCATTCACCATCATTTTTGGAAAAAAATTGAATCGGAACTGACAGGGAAGCTATTTTTCACCACTCTCAGCTTGACTTTTTACACTCGTCCCTGTATACTAATTATAAGAGTTAAGTAAGTGTCTCGTGAATGGCTTGCCATACAAAACGCAATTCCAGCGTAAAGTGAGCCAAAAGGAGAGAAAGAAGGTCGCCTTACGCTCATTAATATAAAAGAATAGTTTCGAGTATGGCACATAAAGTTTTTGTCGGCAGCTTATCCTGGGATACCACGGATGACTCACTCCGACAGGCATTTTCTCAAGCAGGTAATGTACTTACCGCAAACGTCATCACCGATCGTTTTTCTGGACGATCACGTGGTTTTGGCTTTGTCGAGTATGATACCGAAGAGGAAGCAAACAAATCAATCGAATTGTGGAATGGCAAAGAGCTTGATGGACGTCCAATCGTCGTCAACCTCGCCCGCCCACAGGGAGATCGCGAAGATCGCCCACGACGTTCTTCAGGTGGATATGGCGGCGGCAATCGCGGCGGCCAGTCATCTGGTGGCAACCGCTGGTAATCGTTTTCTTACCAAACACACAAAAAACAACCTCCTTTCCGGGGGTTGTTTTTTTGTGTTGTTTATCCGTCATTCTGAGAGTAACGAGGAATCCCATGGCGTTTATAGTAGTATATCCTCAAAATTTGGATTGTTGGCGGCAATTAAATCGAGGTATTATTCAAGAGTATAGTGTCATCACTTTTCGTCTCCCGATGCACACCTTGCCGTTAAAGTCACCGAGAAGTAATGACACTATACTCTTGTCATCCCCGCGCATGTGGGGATCCAGATGTCAACTCACTTCACCTCGTTCGAGATGACATGCCCCTACCGCGTAACTCCCGCATCATATCCAGATAGAACGCGAGATTGTGAATTGACGCAAGTCGCATAAAGAGCAGCTCTTGCGTAACGAATAGATGGTGGAGGTAACTGCGCGTGGTTGTTTTACAGGTAAAGCATGAGCAGT
>CAYJLM010000119.1:0-3151 GCA_964370875.1 uncultured Gammaproteobacteria bacterium
GTATGTACAAAAAATTGTTCGAAAATATCTCAACGACATCCAATTCAGGCACACATACACACAGCTTAAACGATTGACCACACTGTCCGTTCAATTTATTGGAAGAATGAACAAATCATTAATGAGTGAGGGCGAGATAAAAGAAAGGATTGGTACACTTATCAGTTACAGGGCGGAAGCGCTTACTCATGTCGGTTTAATTCTCCGTAAGTGTTACGAAAGAAAAAAGAGGGAGGATAATATGATTGATTTTGATGACGTAGTAAAGGATGCAACAAAATTGATTCATACAACCAAAGGAATGTGTAATATTAAAATATCTGGCAATGCGAGTGTACGAGTAAAAGACATCCAATTTATTTTAATTGACGAAGGGCAAGATATTAGTGCGCCCTTTTATAACCTCATTCAAGCTATACGTCAATACAATCCAAACCTGCGTTTGTTTGTTGTGGGAGATAAGAATCAAGCGTGCAACGCGTTTATGGGAGCCGATGTGAAATACCTCGATAGGTTTTTGGAATTGTTTGAGGACTCATCAATATCTTATCTGACCATGAATTATCGTAGTCAAAAAAGGATTGTCGATCATGCAAATTTATCAATGCGCCATGTCATACCAATGCGGTCTCTGCCACACCGAACGGGAGGTGAAGTTATTGAGATTGAAACGGGACGAGACAGGACTACGGCTGTTGAGGAGTGTATAAGGATAATTAATGCCAATCATGAGAATAGCATTGTGATATTGGTACGGACAAACTACATCTTCGGCGGGATGAACATCAATGATTTTTTGAAGAGCATTAAAAAACAAATGGCTGAAAGACTTGCGTCAGCAAACATACGAATATCTACCATTCACGCATTCAAAGGATCCGAAAGTGAAATCGTTATATTACTGAAGACAAAGGGACACTTTCCGCTCCTTCATCGTGAGAGAGATTTTTTCAAATTATTCAGCAGTGAAACGGATATTATTGAGGAGGAGAGACGCCTGCTATATGTAGCTCTTACGAGGCCACGAGAACGGCTGTTCATCATAAAATAAAGACACCTTGATTTTTGACTGGGGAGGGGTATTATTGAACTGGTGAGTAAAATTTAACAACCTAAACACGGGCAACCGTGCATGGTTAAAAGACGGATAAGGTGTGAACAACCCATCATGGTGTTTTGCCTTATCCGCCATATCGGGAAACCGATATGCCCGCGAAAGTGGGAGACCCGTGGTGGGCTTTTTGATTGGAGAAGTAATTTTATTCATCTATGAAATTATTAGAAAAGTTCGCTCTCGCGCTCCCGTTTATAGCTGTGTGCGGCGCGTATTATTGTGTGTGAGAGTTAGTATGGTGATTTAGAGAAAGTGCCTATCGGTCAGTAGGGATAGGTTAATTTAAAAAAAATATGCCATGGTCGTTTTGGAATGGTTGGGGCCCCAATCCGTCTGAAGAAAATAAGAAGGCGATGAAGTCATCTGAGGATATATTTATGTTCTTCTTTTTTGCTATATTTATAGTGATACCAATATCCTATGGTCTTTATTTTGAATTTTTTGGAAAAGGGGATATCCCGAATAAAACTATTGAAGATGAAATTTCAGATCGATTCACAGGTCTAACATTTCATGGGGTTGATTGCCTTGATGATTGTAGCGGTCACGATGCTGGCTATAAATGGGCGGAGGAGAATGGGATTTTTAATGAAGGGGATTGTGATGGAAAATCTGACTCTTTCATTGAGGGTTGTAAAATATTTGTTGAAGAAAATTGACGATCAAGCGTTAATAAGAACTTTTATGAAAAAGGTGCTCGGCATATTAATAGTTTTTTTATCAGCTCTAGGATTTTATATAGTCGCTAATTCAGCACTTGCGACAAGCGGAGCATGTTCTTCTCATGGCGGTGTTAATTGTAATGCAGGGTCGTCATGGAATGGTAGCGTAAAATGCAATGATGGCTGGGAGGAGAGCTCTGTGCTTTATTCATATATAAATGAATGTAGGAATTCGGGGGTATATGAGATGAATAAGACCTGTTGGGACTATATGTTGGGAAGAGATGAAGCGGTGAGAGGTATTGATGGAATGTTAGATGATACAAAGGGAAAACTTGCAAAGACATCAGATCCTCAAGCAGCAGGTAAATTAGTCAATTATATGCAGTACCTTGGTATCTTGAGAAAAAGCCAAATGCAAAGCTACTCAGCATATGTGGCGTCGTGCATTAGCGATCTTCAGGATAAGGCATTGAAGGAAACTGAGAAATTGAAAAATGATGTACAAGATAAGATGAACAAGCAATGTGAGGTGCTTTATGGGCACTATACATTTTACAGCCCCTATGAGAAGAATTGTTTGTGCAATTATTCAATGTACAACAATCGATGTTTGACTCCTGAAGAGAAATTTGCACTTGATGCGAAGATAAATCAGAATATTCCCACACAAGTCGCTCCAGCAAAAACCAATGATCAGATTTGCAATGACAAATACGGCGAATCAAGCTATTGGACTAAGCAGATTGATGAGGATGGAGAACCTATTTGTGCCTGCATTGCTGGATATGAGCCGAGTGAAGAAATGATTGGCTGTCAGCTAAAGCCCCCCACGGTAGTTGTTTCTACATCAACCAGCGATAATCCAGAATTTACAAAGAAACAATTGGGAAAAATCTTCCTCCAAGTACAATTACACGGTGAGGCATGGTATGTCAATCCCGATTCAGGACGTCGATATTATATGAAAGACGGAGCTACGGCTTATCAAATGATGAGAAATTTTGGACTAGGTATCACTAACAGTAATTTATCCAAAATCCAAAGTGTTGATGATTCAGATGAGTATAATGAATCAGCCAATAGATGCTCTCCTGGTAGCTTTGAAAACACGGTAAAGGGTAAAATTCTTCTTCAAGTGCAAGCACACGGCGAAGCGTGGTATGTCGATACTGAAAAATGTCTTCGTATATATTTAAAGGATGGTGATGCAGCTTATACCGTTATGCGTTTTCTGGGCATTGGAATTACTGATGTTGATTTAGCAAAATTGAATATTGGTCAATGATAATGCTTGAAGCGAAATTAATCAATGCGCTCATCTACGCCGTTATCACCACAGCTGCCTTTTTCAATGCGGTCATAGATATTGGCG
>CAYJLM010000119.1:3161-4491 GCA_964370875.1 uncultured Gammaproteobacteria bacterium
CGCTGATCACAGTAGCCGCATTTTTCAATGCGGTGCTTAGTGTTAACAATGACAAACCATTCATCGAGAATTCGATTGAGATGTTAAGCCATGTTCGCAAATATGCACACCAAAAAGAGGAATTACCGTGTCGTACCACAATTACATATACTATCGGCACGTTTGACGATCGTTTCGAAATATCAAAAGATGAATTCAAGAAAGTAATCGATGAAGCAGCGAATTCATGGAACGAGGCAAGCAATAAAAAGCTCCTTGCATATTCCCCGGATGGTGAGATGAAAGTGAATCTGGCCTATGATATTCGACAAGAGGTTACCAGTAAATTAAAAAAACTGGACCCTGTACTTGATAAGATGGAGAAGGATATTGATGCGATGGATGTGGAGTACGAGCGAGCGGTTGGACGTGATAAAGAGAAGATTAAAATAAAACAGGATATCTCACTGGGTAAATTCAATAAAATGACGCATGAATATAATGCAGAGTTACTGAAGCGTGGTGGCGAGAGAGCTGTCGCGGGCAACTATCAAGAGAATGAAAAAGGGAAGGAGTTAAATATTTTCGAGTTTGAAAGCAGGGAAAAACTTGAACGTTTACTGATTCATGAATTTGGCCACGCACTGACCCTGAAGCATACCGAAAACGAAGGCGACATAATGCACGGGACAAATGTAGCAACGAACGAAAAACCATCAGTGGGCGATGTTGTTGCGTTGGGGCGGTTGTGTGGAGGGACAAGATAAGATAAGTGGCTTTGTCCGTGTCAAAATGTCAAAGAAGAATGGGTACATAATAATAATGTGATGGCGTGCTATGTGTATTTGATTGACTTCCTCTTTTGTTTTCGGCATTATTTAGAGTATTAACTGCGGAAAACAAACATAGCTTTATGAAAAAATATAAAGTCACAACGAAGCCACTCGTTGGCGAAGACGGCGCTCGCGAATATATCGTTTCGGCTGATAACGAAGGAGCTGCGACAAAAATCGCGCTTGATAGAATGATCTCAGAAGAGCTTAATAACGCCCTCTTGGATAGCCCAGCCCAAACACTGATAGCTGAAGAAGTAGGATATTTTTATGGTCATCCACTCGAAGCGCACCACATCACTGACGTGATAGATAATATGGAGGCATATATTGCAGAAATGAGAGATACGACAGATATGGAAACGATTCCGAAAGCTCTCACACAATACGCATGGGAGTATTTTCGGGAGGTTGAATTGAGTCGAGATAAATTAAAACAGCTCGCCGTATTTATTGTTGATAATACTTATCGCATCATCTCTCAACTTACTATTAACGACAATTATACACGTTCATTC
>CAYJLM010000120.1:0-4427 GCA_964370875.1 uncultured Gammaproteobacteria bacterium
ACTTCTGATGTAGCTATGCTACAGAAGTGTTGCGTTAGATTCTAGAGTCTAAGTAGGATATGTATTTTTACTATACACTATATTTCTTTGAGAGCACAATGTGAACCCCACAAGCTCTTCCCCCCGATAGCATCCTAACGTTAAGCCCTTTGCTACCTGTGGCGCGGACCATAACCAGCGGAGATAATGCGGACCATAGTCGTAATGACTCATCCCCCACGAGCCCTTAATCATGGAGGACAGCTGATCAAATTCCCCCCTAAAATCGCAAACTTGTATTTCATGTCGCATAGTGCAGTGCTATCCCTGATTCAGCTTTCTTTTAACATATCGCTCAAGTGTTTCCAGTGTTTCAAAATTCTCCGGTATCAATTCCCCACCTTCAACATGAATCGAAAACATGTCTTCAAGAAATGCCACAAGAGAGATAATATCAAATGAATCGAGTATGCCGGTTTCGATTAATCGGTGTTCAATGCCAAGATTCTCGGGAACGCGGCCGCAAAAATCAGGTGACGTTTGCAAAAAATTTTTAATCTGATCGATAACCATAATTTTTTTAATAAGGGTTAAAAACGACTCGGCACAAAAAATATGCTTTCAATGAAAACAAACTAGGACGAACTGGCAGAAAGCTTTATTTTATCATTTTTTCCTGAAAAAGTAAGGGGCATTTTGTCAATAAATTCCAGTGCCCGCGGAATCATAAAGCCCGGCAACCTTTTAGCGCAAAAAGAAACAATAGCCGACTCCACGAGGCGCTCATCCTTTCTAACAACAAAGGCTTTGACAATCTCGCCATATATTTCATGCGGCACTCCGACAACAGCTACGCTCTGGATGCCTTCAATAGTCATTAGTATTTCTTCAATAAGAGCAGGACTTATTCTATATCCTTGGGATTTTATCATCTCCGTTTTACGCGAATGTATAAAATAATAACCGTCTTCATCTTGCCTTGCAAGATCACCCGTCGAAAACCATTCGTCGATTTCATATAATTTGGAAGAACACTCATCCATATATCCCCGCATTACATTCGCCCCCTTGACGAGCAGCTCGCCAATCTCTCCGGGCGATACAGGCTGACGCGCCTCATCAACAATTTGTATTTTGACGTACCCTGCAGCAACTCCGCACGACCCAAACTTATTTATACCGTCACCAGGAAGAAACTCTACCCGCGTAACAACCGATGCCGTTTCGGCCAAGCCATATCTATTGCTAAGTATAGCCTGCGGCTGAGCATCCCGCAGTGCCGATATAAGCCGGTTCGATGCCGCGCCACCGCCAATCGAAATATATCTAATACTTTGAAGGCGCTCTGTTTTTAAGCTTGAAAATCGGAGTAGCATTTCATAAAATGACGGGGGCCCTTCAAGCGATGTGATATTATTTTTTTGTATGCAGCGCAAAACTTCCTGGGGTAATATTATTTTATCCTGAAAATATAGTGTCGCTCCGGCGGTAATATATTCCAATAGTAGCGATTTTCCATAAGCATACGACAGTGGCATCTGTAAAAGCACAACATCCTCAACCCTTCTAAAGATATACTCATTCTCGGTGAGCGGAATAATAAAATTTTCGTGGCTTAATAGTATTGCTTTTGAGGCACCGGTTGAACCGGACGTATATTGAATAAAAGCGATATCATCGGGACGGCTAATAGAGTCGGGCGCGGTACGAGACATATTCGAAAAAAAATCTTGGTCACACTTGACCGCATTCTTGCAATCTTCACTAACCTCATCTCCAACTAAAAGTTGCGCGTTCGCTTTTTGAAATACAACCTCAGGCGGTAATGCAATATTCATATAATCCAATGCGACCTCCACGCCACCCGCCTTTAATATACCGAAACAAAAAATCGCTTCCAATAGCCTGTGCTTCGTGCACACCACAATCCTATCGCCTTTTTTAATACCTCGCTCAATAAGCGCGTTCGCGCATTGGTTTGTCACTTCATCAAATTCTTGATACGTCAGTTTCTCGTCATGGTAGATACATGCGGTCTTGAAAGGATGTCTCGTCACGCTCTCTGTCACAAAATCTTGAATTGATCGGTACATACTATTTTTTTAAAACCAGTGCGCAAGCAATCGCATACTCCCTCTCATGTGAAATACTTACTGATATGGCGAATGATTCAGCGCCTTTTATAACAGCAATCGGCGCACCGCTTTCGGCGTGTTCAAGCTCGATATCCACATATAACAACTTTTTTCCGAAATAATCAAACGCCTTTATCAGTGCCTCTTTGGCCGCAAAATGACCGGCGAATACTTCTGCGCTTACGGTCTTTCTAAGCGCGTAGACAATTTCGTTATTAGTAAAAATTTTTGCTAGCTTGCCGTGATGACGCTCGATGTCTTCAAATCGTTTTACCGCCGTTATATCCGTTCCTAAGCCCATTTTCATAACACGTGTTGATTATCGTAATGAAAGAATAAAAAAAGCTCTCGCTGAAAGGATATCATTAACCCTTTTCTCAGATAACCCCCTCTCCAGAGCGCGTCTCCTAAGTTCTGAAAATCCAACTGCCGATACGCGCTCGAACGCAAACCCTCTCGCATGAAAAAAATCAATTACATCACGCGGATCTTCAAATGCGAGCTGTCCCTGATTGGTCGCCGCAGCAGTATAGAATGTTGGAATTAACGCCCGTGATGCACCTTCTAGAAAAATCGGATTGCGCAAACTCGCACGCGTAATCATGTCAGTCACCCAAACACCCCCCCGAGACGCTAAAATATTGCGGATATTAACGCAGACACGTTCAAGATCGTCGCGATAGAGATATGGTAAAAGTCCCTCTGTAATAACTCCAACGGGACCCGCTGGAAATTTTCTAGAAATCTCTTCAAATCCCTCCGAGTCAGTGCTGTCTAGCGGTATCTGAATATAGTTTCCCTTTTCCACTTTTTCTCCTCGTTGCGCTTCAAACAACCGAATAGCTTCGGCTGTCAACGAATGTTTCCACTCTGCCATTGCTGGCATGTCGGTTTCAATATAACAGATACTTTTGTTTCTTATGGTTGCCCCAAGTCCCCGTGGTGAAAGCCCTCCCGCCAATTCAAAAATATTAAAAAACTTTCGCTGAAAAATTTCACGCGATAGAACTCGATATCGCGCTGCAATAAATAGAGCGAATTCCTCTTCTTTTCCAGTTCCTCCCAACGCATGAAATACCTTTGCGGAGCCGGTCAATGAGGCAAAAAACTCTTCAATACTTCCCTGGTCATTATAGCGCTCCCGCAAATAATTCGTAATATGCGCCGTAGGAGATATTGTTTCGAATATACGTGATTGATTTGCGCTCATACTCAAAAAATTATATAACCATTCCGCGGCTCACTGCAGGATGCCGGCGGCTTAGAACTGAAAATAAATAAACCCCGTATTCTGGACTTCGCCCGTGTTGATAAAAAGGAAAAAAAGTACGAGATAAAACATCACATGAACGATAAACCCCTTTTTTATCATGAACAAGGAATCTTTTCGAATATACTGGACACATTCATAAATAATAAAGAAACCAACTAACAGAAGTATTTGCAAGGAAATGTATTTGAACGTCCAAACACCTGTATGTCGCAATGACGCCCCAATGAATGACATAATCTCACCTGTTGGAACGAGCGGAATTAAAAAGATGAACGCTATCACATGAAAATTGAGCGCCATCCGAATAGAGCTCATTACCTTGCCATTAAAAGCTCCACGCGACACAAACAGTGCTTTAGCAAAATGCTCAAAGACAATGAATATGCATACCACAAGAAATGCCAATATGCCCAACAATAAATAATTCATCTCACCATGCCACAATCCAAAAACGAAAAAAGTAACAAAAAGCGCAAAGAATGCAGCAAGTCCAAAACGCCAACGCGCGCCATTAATATATCGAATTGGAGTTTTCGAGGAAAAATAAATAAATAACGGCGTATAAATATAATCACGCATCCATGTCATGAGGGTGATATGCCAGCGCTGAAAAAATTCTAATGGGTTTTTCGAAAAAAACGGGAAGTTAAAATTCATTGATAGATCAATACAAAATAGCTTCGATATTCCACGAACAATATCGGTGTATCCGGAAAAATCCGCGTAGATGTTCAGAAGTACAAGATACGAGAGAAGCAGAATCTGTGTTATAGAATACTCTTTAATCGATAAAATTTGCGTAATCACCACTACGAGCGATCCGGAAATAACAAATTTCTTGAAGAGCCCCCAGATGATGAGATACAATGATTGCCGCCAATCTATTTCATTTATTTTCTTGGGGACGTTGAGTTTTTCTACAAAGACATTCGCGCGTTCAATAGGGCCGGATATTAATTTTGGGAAGTAGCCGATATAGAGAAGGTAATCTGCAATAGAAGGCGGCACAATTTTACCTTTATATATATCAATCAAATAAC
>CAYJLM010000121.1:0-4366 GCA_964370875.1 uncultured Gammaproteobacteria bacterium
GTCCACTGGTGCCAATATTACCCAATGCAAAAACGTTACCGCGGGATTCGACTGCGATGAGTCAGAAGACGCGAAATATGTTCAAATTGGTCTGCTGATCAAGGATTCTTTTGACTTAAGTGCTGTTGGACAGGGTGAACTTATTTATGAAGCCGTTGGGTGCGGCTGGACAAGTCGATCGCTGTGCTGTGTATCCTGCTTCCCGGGGGTCAATTACGCATACTATTCCCTATTTTGTCGCAACTCAGATTATCTTTTCGGATGTGTGAGCATGAAAAAGAATAAGTATTGCATTTTAAACAAGCAATATTCGAAAGAAGAGTACGAGGTGCTGGTGCCAAAAATAATTCAACACATGAATGACACTGGCGAATGGGGAGAATTTTTTCCACCGCAGATGTCCTTTATCGGATATAACGAATCGGTAGCCCAAAGCTACTTCCCTCTGACAAAAGAACAGGCGCTTGAGAAAGGATTTCCTTGGCAAGATGCCATTGGCGCTACAACAGGAAAAGAAACCATGAGCGCGAGTACCATACCCGAGATTGATAATGCAACCCCCGCCATTACGAAAGAGGTGTTTGCCTGCGCAACGTGCATGCGAAACTATAAAATTATTGCGCAGGAATTTCACTATTACCAAAACATGCACCTCCCACTGCCTCGGCAGTGCCCAAACTGTCGCCATGAACACCGCATGAAGCTCCGCGGCACCAGCCACGTTCTTCATCATCGCTCATGTAGCTGTGCCAGCACCGCATCGGTACAAGGTGCCCATACCAACACGACTGCCCATGCGCATGGCACGTCCCCCTGCCCCGCCGATTTCGAAACACCATACGCATCTGACGCACCTGAGATCGTGTATTGTGAAGCGTGCTATCAGGCTGAAATTGTATGATATTCAAGCATGCAGATATATAAAACAAAAGCGACTAAATTCGCAGGGACCGATTTTCGTGAAGTGCATCAGCAAGCGCTCTCCTTCTATGGTATTATAAAAAGAAAGACGAAACGAAGACCTTATGTGCGCAGCGCTTACTTCAAAAAGGAAAAAATATTTATCGATCTTTTTTGGCACCATCTTTTTGAAAAATCGAACTGGCGTGATCGTATTCGGAGGGTCAAGTATTTTGCGTGCGGTATCGACCTTATAAAGCAATCTCGATTTGCGCCGAAAACAAAAGAAAATCCAAATAAACCATCAGAATTATTGCACCGATTTTATGGCATGACACCAGATAATGAGCTTTTTTATGTACAGATCAAGGAGGATAAGCGCACTGGTCAAAAATTCCTTCTCTCGATATTTCCTGAAAAATAAAAAGACTTTCCGCTAGGTGTGGTATATAAACCACGGCCGAAAGCCCTTTCATACATAAGAATAGCAAAGATAAAAAAAACGTCAATATTATGAAAGAGCAAACAAAAAACTGCCAGAACTGTAAAACAGAATTCCGTATCGAGCCGGAAGATTTTCAGTTTTATGAGAAAATGAAGGTTCCCCCGCCGACATGGTGTCCTGAATGTCGCATGGTGCGCAGGATGGTATGGATGAATCATCGATCCCTTTATCAACGAACGTGCGATTTTTGTCAAAAAAACGGCATTTCGATGTTTTCTCCCGAATATACCGGAAGGGTATATTGTTCAATCTGCTGGTGGCTTGACACGTTTGATGCAAGGGAATGCGCACGAGAGTATGATTTTTCAAGAAACTTTTTTGAACAATGGTATGAGCTCATGCTTGCTGTACCCGCGCGAAGTCTTAATGTTACCTACCCGACGCTTGAAAATAGCGAGTACACAAGCCATGCAGCTTCTCTAAAAAATTGCTACCTCGTAACAGCGACTGACAACAATGAAAACTGCGCGTACAGTACATCAATAAACGGTTCAAAAGATACCTTCGATTCTACATATAGCACCGAGTGTGAGTCGTGTTATGAGTGCCTAGATTGCACCCGGTGCTTCAAGACATTTTTTTCTGAAAATTGTGCAACATGTAATAATGTATGGTTTTCAAAAAGCTGCGTCGGGTGCGCCGATTGTATCGGGTGCGTCAATCTCCGCAATAAGCAGTATTGCATATTCAATGAGCAGCAAACAAAAGACGCATATGAAAAAAAGAAGGGTGAATTAGATCTCTCTTCACGCATTTCACTGACTAATCTACGCAAACAATCGCGCTTATTTTGGGAAACTCATCCCCGGCGATTCTATCAAGGAGCACACAATGAAAATGTGACCGGCGACGAAATATCGCACTCAATACATGCACTTGATTGTTTTCGTGTTACAGGAGGTACCGATATTAAATTTTGCCAAGTACTGCTTCTTGGGACCACAAAAGAGGCGTATGACTATTCTATCTGGGGGATGGGTGCCGAGCTTATCTATGAATCAATCGAGATAGGATTGGGTCAGTACAACACGAGGTTTTCTATTTCCTCGGATAAAGATTTCAGGGATTCTCAGTATTGCCTCAACTGCTTTACTTCATCGAACCTCTTTGGGTGTGTATCACTGCGTAATGCTCAGTATTGCATATTCAACAAGCAGTACTCAAAAGAAGAGTATGAGGTGCTCGTTCCAGAAATCATTGAACAGATGAATGCGGTGCCATATATAGATATACAGGGGCGGCATTATCACTATGGCGAATTCTTTCCCCAATGCTTCTCACCGTATGCATACAATGAGAGCATGGCACAGGAATACTTTCCACTAACAAAAGTACAAGCTGATAAACGTGGCGTACGCTGGCTTAATGCGGAACGAAAAATAATCTCCAATGCCATTGAATCAAGCGCCCTGCCTGATTCAATAGCATTCGTGCCGGATTCATTCACGGAGCTGACCATCGCATGCAAGCACGAACAAACGTGCAACGATCAGTGTACTGGCGCATTTAAAATTACGGCGATGGAGCTCGGGTTTTATCGTGTAATGAATCTACCGCTTCCCGACCATTGTCCAAATTGCAGGCATTACAAACGAATAAAATATCGAAATCCCATGAAGCTCTGGGCTCGATCATGTATGTGCGACAAGCAAGATCACGATCACTTGGGAAAATGCCCTGTACAGTTTAAAACATCGTTCACGCCCGACCGCCCCGAGATCGTGTATTGCGAAGCGTGCTATCAGGCTGAAATTGTATGATTGAGCCGTGGATCACACTCGCAATTCTTGGGGGCATCGGATCTAATGTCTACAACTTTCTCGCGCGCCACGCACTGAAGGATGGCGACGACCCAACAACGCTCGCTTGGTTTTTTGAGGCTGCCCGATTTGTTATTTTTGGCGTCCTTCTTTTTTTTGAACGCCCGCCCGCACTCACATTCTATTCCTTCTCCATGCTTTTGCTTATTGGGGTTATTGAGATTTTTTCGATTTATTTTTTTACAAAGATGCACTCGTTGAGCCATCTTTCGATTTCATCAATTATCATCCGCCTGCGGCTTGTATGGATACCGATTCTAGCTTTCTTCTTTATTCATGAAACCCTTTCCGGGCATGAATACGTTGGTCTTCTCGTGCTCCTTGTCGGCATTATTTTTGCGGGCATGCCTCATAAGATTGCGTATGACAAGGGCATGCGCACTGCCTATATATTTTCATTTGTCGCCGCCCTTCTTGCTGTTGCCATGAAAGCGGCGTCTGCCGTCGCATCGCCTACGCTTATGATGTTTGCCATGTCTGTGCCAAGTGTCATCATCTTTCCACTGATAATGAAGAACTCGAAAAAGCGTATTCAGTCGGTATTTAAACGCAATGCGGGGGTAAAAATTGGTATAACCCTTCTTAATTCCGTTTCATTTTACGTATACACATTTGCCCTCGTGTTAGGCCCCATAAGCATGACGCAAGCAGTCTATCAAAGCATGATGATTATTTCCGTTCTTGCCGGCATCATTATTTTGAAAGAACGCGAAGATGTGGGGCGAAAAATACTCGGAACAGTAATAACGTTATGCGGTATATATATCGTTACTTTTTTCAAATAATCTCTTAACAACAGGGGTTTGCTGGATCCCGCATCGCGTACGGAATGACGGCATCGCCCTTCCATTGGAATAAAGATGAAAGGAATATCGTTTACTGCGAGGAGTGTTATCGCGCGGAGATTGTTTAGGTATCTATCTCGACCGTTTAGTAAGCTTTTTATCAAAGGACAGCACAGCCGCATTGGCATTTTTTGCCCGTGATATGCAATAGCTATCAACGAAATGAAGGCCGTCGCGATAATATTGCCACAAGCCCAACAATGATTCCCGATCCCGAACATCAAGCCATCTCTGACTCAAGAAAACTTCCAGCGTATCCGCAATACGGCTCCGGGAATAACGATAAAACGATTCCA
>CAYJLM010000122.1:0-4302 GCA_964370875.1 uncultured Gammaproteobacteria bacterium
CAATAACAGGGACGTTCTTCAAGCGCTGATCCCCTCGGATGTGCGCGAGTATGTGTGCTCCGGATACTTTTGGCAATACCAAATCAAGAAGAACAAGATCGGGAACAAGCGTTGTCAATTTCTTAAGCGCCTCCTCGCCATCACTGGCCGTAATAATGTCGTATCCGTGCTTTTCGAGCATGAGCTCCAGCACATGAAGGTGCGCGCTATCATCCTCGATAATAAGCAATATTGATTTTCGCATAATGTCTGTCTATAAAATAATTGGTAAAGAAAAATAAAATGTTGAGCCCTTCTGCTCTTGCGACTCGAACCACGCCGTTCCACCATGCCCCTCCACGATCGCTCGTACGATATACAATCCCAAGCCACTCCCCGCTTCTGTTGTCTTAACATTTGAACCCCGAAAGAATTTTTCAAATATTCGCTGTTGTTCATCGTGCGGGATGCCAACGCCATGATCTCTGACAAAAAAAACAATCTTCTCTTTTTTTGGGGTACATCCAACCTCAATGACACTTCTGACCGGTGAGTATTTGATCGCATTACTGAGAAGATTCTGGAAAACCTGCAAAATCTTTTCCGTATCAACATGCATCATCACTTTTTCATTTTTTTGGGCAAGACAACGAATCGTAATTTTTTTGCTCTTTGCCAATATGCGCTGACGGCTAATCGATTCACGCGCAAGCTGAATCATGTTCGTCAATTTTGGAACAATAGGAAATTTTGAGCCCTCCTGTATGTGAGACACATCCAACAAATCATCTACGAGATGAATCATTCGCTGATTACTCTCATAAATATTGTTAACGTAGTCCTTTTGTGCTCGCGTCAAATTTTTATTCTTATTGCCAAGAAGTAGCTCGGTGAACCATTTTACACCCGTGAGCGGCGTTCGAAGCTGGTGGGAAGCGATGGAAACAAAATCATAACGCATCTGTTCCAATTTCTTTTCATGCCTCATGTCCCTTACAATAGCCATCGTCGCTGGCCTGCCTTCAAATACCGTCAATGAAGAGGAAACCAGGATAGGGATGTGTTCTCCATTTTTTGCCAAAAGCTCAAATTCGTACCGAGACTCAACGTCCTTACCTGCTAAACGGTCGGCATAACGCTTAGCAACAAGCGCCCTGTGCTCGGGCGCGACATAATCAATAAAAGATTTATGAATAATATCCTCAGGCGCATACTCAAACAATGTAAACAATTTTTTATTGCCAAATTTTACTTGCCCGTCTTGGAGTACAATAATTCCGTCGTTGTTTTGTTCAACGAGGCCTGTATATTGGGCTCGAGATAGTTCCAGTTGCGCCTGCGAAGCTTCGTACTGCTTCTTATTCTTTATATACAGCAAAAATATCAAAATCCACAATAATGTTATAACGGGGGTAAGAAAGACGATAAACAGAGCCGCGATCAAGGAAAGCAACTGATCGTCTCGTGTTTCATCGTTAATTTTTTTTGCTACAATACCCGATAATGAACGAGTGTTGTTATAATACGCATCCAAGTCAGCGGCATAAGACGCCCCAACAATCTGATTATACGCATCCACGTACTGACCTCCCGCTAGATAATTAAAAATGCGCTCTTCGACGGTGTTCAGCCGTGAAATTGATGCGCTTAGCGCAGATAGAGCATCCATTTCACGCCGGGTTGAGAGTAGGGGTTTCAGCGCAGTGATGCCGGAACGAATTCTCTCATTAATCTGATCATAATCCTGTTTCTTCGTAATATCATTCCGCGCTACCGCAAGAAGTACTGTCGAGGTCCGTGTTTCGTCATAATTGATAACCTCGTGAAACGCGGTTTGAAGAACGTGTAGCTTTTGTTGATTGACAGAAGTGTGTACGTATCCGTAAATAGCGGCAAGTATCATAATGCAAAATACTACCGCCGTTATCGTAACGGCAATAATGACAATCTTCCGAGGAAAAAAAATTGACTGCTGCTTTTCGGATTTTTCGACTTCTAATTGATTCATGAATGATCCCCTCCTTAATACTACGAAACGGTACGAGTCCGGTGCTCTCGACGATAGAGCCAGGCGAGAATAAGTAAGATAACGATAAGTGAAACGGCAGTTGAGTAGAAATTCAGATAATTATAAATGACCACCCACCAATTCTTTTCGACAACAAATGTTTTCACAAGACTGGGGCGTGTTTTAACTTTTGCAACCGGATCCAATCCAACCGCGTAGATAGTATGGACCCCCGGCGTCAGCTCGATCTCGTTCTGGGAGTGCTTAAATGTCCACTTACCCGCACTATCCGCTTTCGCGCGATAAATCACTGCCTGCTCGCTATGGATGTAGATAATAACATCTTCATTGGGGAGCGCAGTGCCACTGAAATCGATAATATCATTCGTGAAAAGTCCCGGCGCAGTCGTGGTGGCCGTTGATGCCGTTACAACCTGAGGCGGTGGAAGACTCGGCACCTCAATGGCAGTCGATACCTCTCGAATGAGCTCAGCGGCGGGTCGTGCTATCGGAATGGAAACCAGCGGGCGTTGAACTGGAATAGGTGTAACGCGCGAGATGACAGGGGTAATAAGTATAGGGAGAATAATTCGCGTAACGCTCACGTTTGAGGCAGGACTGCTATTGCCAGCTTCGTCCCGCGCGACGACAGAGAATGTGTGACCACCGGCCAAAAGCGCAAATGCGTCCGGAAGAATAAAACTCCACGTACCCGCCGGATTGACTGCTGTGGTAAATCTTCTCGATCCGTCAAGGGTTATTTCAAGAGTCACGCGCGGCTCACCCGCTCCGGCAAGCGTCAGAATATCCGTCGAAACAATCTCACCATTCAAAGGACTTGTTATAATCGGTGCGGATGGCGACGTCGTATCTATGGTAAGAGGAACCGGCAATGAAGCATCGCTTCGGGATCCACTTGCATCAAGAGATTTAACCGTCAACGCATGTGCGCCTGATCCAAGAAGAATGGTTTGCTGGAATTCGCCCTGGTTGTTTGCCGGGGCCGATAATCGTGCAATGAGAGTCCCCGCATCATACAACTCAATAGCAGATCCGGGTGATGCTAGTCCAGAAATAGCCGTATTCGTATTATTGGTTGGGGTTGTAAGAGCGGTAAGAGTTGGACGGACTTCTGGTAGGATTATAGTTGCGGGCTGAGGGATACTTGGCGCCTGCGGTGTAGGTCCGGGAACTGGAACAAGCGTTGGTGCCGTTACAGTCGGCAGAGGTGTTGGCAATACGGTACCAAAGACAACAGCTGCCTGTGGTGACGCGAGGCGTGCATATATGCCGGCCGTTGTCGAACCGCTTCCATTATCATCAAATGCATAGAGTTCAACGAAGTAATCCGTACCCTGCTGGAGGCCGGTTCCAATCGTCGTTGCGTTCGTCGCGCTCAGTGCCAGTGCCGAATCGTTCTCAGTACTCCATTTGCGCGCGCCACCTGTCCTTCCCTCAACATCGCCTTGTACTGTTCCATACCAAAGCTCATACCGATTGAAGTGGGCATCGGTAACACCCGAGGCCCAGACAAAAGAGATTGAACTGGTTGTAGCAAGAAACTGCGAGAAAGCAGACAGGCCGGCAGGCGGTGCGGTATCAAGAATAAAGTCGCTCGACGAGAGGGGTGCGCTGGTGTTGCCGAAACTATCGATGCCTGTTAAGCGTATGCGCATTTGCGACTTTTCTTGATCGTTATAATCCACCCCTGCATTCCAGGTGATCAATTTACCCGCACCCGACGTAACACTGGCCCCAATACTACCGGTTGTCGTCGGAGTCAAAACATTCCATGTTAATCCACCGTCAGATGAAGTCTCCATGACAACTCGAAGGGGTTGTGAATCGTCGTTAACCACGTAATGAACCCGAATCAATTCCGTTCCAATATCCTGTACTGCCGTGAGCGAGCTGAGTGCGGGCGCTAGCGAGTCGAGCGATAGCGTGCCTGACTGTGTGTACGCTCCCTGATTTCCATACAGATCACGACTTCGGATGCGTACCCGCAAATTATCGATCGCATGACCGTTATAATCCACACTCGCACTCCACGTGATCGTCTTAGAGCCGGCTGTCAATCCAGATCCGACATCACCGGAGGCCGACGAAACAGGAACGGTCCATGTTGTTCCGCCGTCAGATGAAATCTGCATATCAACCGTCTGTCCCGCAGACGTAGTGTCGGTAAGCGTATAATGGATAACGACGTCTGCTGTTCCGGTCGTTTGAGATGCGGTTATAGCGCTAACCACTGGCGCCTTGGTATCAATTAGGAAATTTGATGATGAGGTGAACGATCCAATGTTTGCAAAATT
>CAYJLM010000123.1:0-4215 GCA_964370875.1 uncultured Gammaproteobacteria bacterium
TTCCTTATTGGGGGTTTTCCTCGAAAAATGTTCGAACATCAATCAAAAAACACCGCCAATTTTCACTTTTTGTGAAATCGTAAGAAACAGCCTCGGCGCAAAGCGCCTCGGCATGGTATTTTTCCGCAATTTTGAAGGCATTTTTGAAATCCAAAAACAAAGTGCGGTCGGCAATGCGGAAGTTCGCCGTGCGAAGCACGGGCAAAATGAAATTTTGCAAACCAATCTTTTTTCTTTCGCCTTTGGCGAAAGGTTGAGCGTATTTTTCTTTGATTGCCCAAAAACTAATCTAAAAACAATATGGACAACATAAATTTACAAACCAAAAAGGTTTTTCTCTATGCTCGGAAATCCACGGACGAGCCAGAGCGACAAGTGCTTTCCATTGAGGCGCAAATGTTTGAATTGCGAGAATTTGCCAAAAAAGAAGGCTTGAATATCGTCCGTGAATTTGTGGAAAGCAAAACCGCCAAAGAGCCGGGGCGTGAGATTTTTAACGACATGATCGCGAGCATAGAGAAAAATGAAGCCGAGGGAATTTTAGCGTGGCACCCTGACCGCCTTGCTCGAAATAGTATAGACGGCGGAAGAATAATCTACTTGGTAGATACTGGAAAAATAACCACGCTAAAATTTCCCACTTTTTGGTTTGATCCGACACCACAAGGAAAATTTATGTTGTCCATAGCTTTTGGGCAATCAAAATATTATGTGGATAATCTTTCGGAAAACATAAAGAGGGGTATTCGCCAGAAATTGAGAAATGGAATATGGCCCGCTTGGGCGCCATTGGGCTATGTGAACGACAAAAACGCCCGCTGTATCGCTGTTGATAAGGAAAAGGCAAAGTATATCAAGCGGGCTTTTGAAATGTACGCCACTGGCGAATACCCCCTCGCTCAAATCCGAAAGATTATCAATTCCTTGGGCTTGGTTGGCAAGAAAGGCAAAATGCTTTCCGTCTCAAATTATCAGTATATGCTGAAAAATAAAATCTATTATGGAATTATCGAGTACAATGGCGAATTGTATGACGGAAAGCATGAACCGATTATCACAAAGAAACTTTTTGATTCCGTTCAAGAAGTGATGGCGAACAAAAGCAAACCGAAATCGCCAAAATTAAAACCTTATGTTTTTAGAGGATTTTTCCGTTGCGGAGAGTGCGGTTGTTTCATTACTATCGAAACGCAAAAAGGTCATAACTACTTGCGATGCACCAAACGGAAAAATCCTTGTTCGCAAAGATATACCAGAGAGGACGCCATCACTTCTCAAATAAAAGAAGAAATCAAAAAAGTTTCTTTGTCTTCCGCTTGGGCAAATGCTTCAATCAATTTTTTCGAAAACGAAAAAATTAAAATTGCCCAAGCGGAAAGCTCTTTCGCCCAAAAAGCGAGAAATGAGCTTGTAGAGATAGAAACAAAACTTGATCGCTTGCTTGATTTACAACTGGACGGCAATTTGTCGCAAGCGGAATATACTGCAAAAAAGTACAAGCTCATTCTCGCTAAAAAAGATTTGGAAGAAAAAATCACCGCTTTTGGGCGAAAGAGCAATAATCGGTTCGAACTTGCCATTGCCTTTCTAAAAGACGCCAACCAAGCCGAAAAATACGCTCAACAAGAAAATCCCGAAAGGATTCGGGATTTTCTCAAAAAGATTGGTTCGAACTTCCGCATTGCCGACCGCACTTTGTTTTTGGATTTCAAAAATGCCTTCAAAATTGCGGAAAAATACCATGCCGAGGCGCTTTGCGCCGAGGCTGTTTCTTACGATTTCACAAAAAGTGAAAATTGGCGGAGAGGGAGGGATTCGAACCCTCGAGACCCTTGCAGGTCTGCCACTTTTCAAGAGTGGTCGTTTCAACCGCTCACGCACCTCTCCAAATTACGATGTTGGGTATATTAGAACACTTTTTCGGGTTTGCCAAGCAGGGGCACCGGCTTTCTAACTGTAACGTCAATCCATGCCTGGATCGTCGCGGGAACCTCACGAAGATAGCTTGCCCACCATCTCTCCGGATGCCCCTGATCGGCAGCGACTCCGACCGCATCAACGCCAAGCGCATTACACAGATACAGTGCCCGTGGCAGATGAAACGTCTGCGTCACGATAATGAGAGAATCGATACCAAAAATATCGCGCGCACGATAACAACTGTCGTATGTTCGTCTTCCGGCGTGATCGAGAATAAGATCAGCTTCGGGTATCCCCTTTTGTACCAAGTATTCCTTCATCGCCTGCGGTTCGTTGTAGTCTATCGTGCGATTATCCCCCGAAAGAATAATTTTTTTTGCCATTGCGCGATCATAGAGCTGAAACGCCATATCAAGCCGCTCTTCCAAGATACTATTCGGCTTTCTTCCCTTTACACTGGAGCCCAGCACAAGAAGGGCTGATCGCGGACCAACCGATTCACTGGTGCTGACACGCCACGCACTGGTGCTCTGTATGACACCATACACTCCAAGGAACCCAAGCGCCCCAACTAAAAATATACCGGCAAATAAACGATTGAGCGTATTCATAAACAAAAAGGCGGCACAGATAATGCCGCCTTTATTATATCACGATTTTTGCCTAGAAATTACTTCTTTGCCAGCATCTGATCAACCTGACTCTTGAGCGTCTCATAGGGCACTGCTCCCGGAACAATCACCGATGTGCCATCCTTTGCGAGCAAAATGTTACCGGGAGTTCCGTCGACACCCGCCGCTTGCCCTTCCGTGAAATCATTTTGCACTTTCTGTGCCATCTTTCCACTGTCTAAGCACTCTTTGAATTTACCCTCATCAATCCCAAGCTCCTTTGCAAGCGGAACGAGCTGATCAAGCGCAAATCCTGTACCATTTGACGTGGTTCGCTCATAAATTGTATCCGTATATTTCCAAAAAGCATCATTCCCGCCGACTGCGGCAGCACATTCCGACGCTTCTGCTTCCTTCTGAGCATTGACATGGAAACTCAAAGGAAAATGACGATACACCCACTTTACCTTTCCATCATATTCTTTCATGAGTTGCAAGACGGTTGGATGAAACCGCTTACAAAATGGACACTCAAAATCCGAGTATTCAATCAGGGTCACCGATGCTTTCTCATTTCCCCGCACATGATCCTCCTTGGAAATAGGTTTTACCTTGCCGGCCGGCTGTGCAGGCGCCGGATCAGTTGGTGGTTGTGCACCGGTCGGTGCAACGGCTACCACGCCTCCGCTTGGCGCAGAAGGAAGTGTCGCGGCACGCGATGCGAAAAACGTTGCCGGTACCGCCATGACAAGCAGTCCGAGAATAAAACCGCCAAAAAACAAACTTTTCGCGCTGAGAGTAAAACTTATTGTTCCCTGGTTGTGTGCGGGTTTATGAGAATGATGCTCCGCTTTTTCGAGCAACTCTTCCTGTAACATTTCATGAGTCATAGGGTTTACGTTAAAACTGAAATTATTGCATTTAGTATACTTCGTCCCGCCCGGCTGTCAACCCGTGCCAAGACTCGCTCTATTACTTTGTAATAGAAACTGTCTCAAGCATCTTTTTAAATACTGGCACAAATGTATCGAATAAGCTTTCCGGAGCGGTGAATGTCAGTACATAGCTGCGATTATTTTTGACTGTCCATACCTGCATACCGCTGCCTTTGATAGAATCAAGTGCCACGGTATACAGCCACTGATGCGCAGGAAGTCCCGCAAGTGTCGTGTCGCTGTCAGACAGCGCTTTTATTGCAACATTCTGCTTTTCTCCAAGGGTGATGCTCTGGTTCATAAGCTCTTTTGTGTATTCTTGGAGGGTAACCGGCTCCTTATTACCGGTCAGATCATCAGAGACAAACCGGACATTGATTGCTCCACCGAATATTTTAAACACAACAGCACTGTTCTGCCCTACCTCTTTCTCCCAATTTTTCGGATGGGTCAATCGAACGCCAACCGTCGAATCCTCATACGATACCGTCTCTCCTTGGGATGCGGTCAGTGTTTGCTGAATCTCCTCTTTTGAAAGTGCCGGCTGCTGCCCTTTCGCCGCTTGTCTCATTTGACTAATACTAACAACAACAATAAGGACTCCCGCAACAATGGCAATTGCTGCCAATATGATACCCAATATTTTTTTATTCATAGAATGGTTAACACGATTTTCGCAGTTGAGCACAGTTCTAGGCGCCAGCGAAGCGCGGAGTAAGCTGTACTTTCTGTACAGCGTCGAGCACTGG
>CAYJLM010000124.1:0-4208 GCA_964370875.1 uncultured Gammaproteobacteria bacterium
ACGCTCCTGGACGAACTAGAGGGAATGATCACAAAAGAAATAGTAAAACGAGAAAAAGATCTCAAAGAAACAGAAGTAAAGAAGCGCGCACGAGCAATCGCCCTGTCCGCGTTCAAATATTTCCTGCTTGTCGTCGGCCCCAAGTCAGACATGATCTTTAATCCAAAGGAGTCAATCGCCGTTCACGGAAAGACAGGACCCTACATCCTTTATACCTACGCCCGCCTCAAAAGCATTTTGCGGAAAAATCAATCCAAAGCCGCTGTCTTCGACAAAAAATATGACTTCGCATCTGAAAAGTCACTGCTCAAACAGATGCTTTATTTCCCAAGCACAATCCAAGAGGCGGCCACCACAACAAACCCTTCACTTCTCGCAAATTACCTTTACTCGCTCGCCCAAAGCACAAACGATTACTATCATACAACATCTGTCCTGAAGGCAGTGGACGGCGAACGTGCGTGTCGCCTGTTGCTTATCGCAACCATTGCTGATACGCTAAAAGAGGGATTATTATTGCTTGGAATCAAAACTATTGAAGAAATGTAACATGATACAGCTCTTGTTTACACTTTACCTTGCGCTCGTCTTTATCTGGCTGATCTTCAGCCTTGTTGTGATTATATTTACGCTTCGTTATCACCTCTTTTCAGTAACAAACTGGGCGATGATTATTCTGTACGTTATTATTTCCCTGCAAATTCTTAATGTCACCGGATCGTCATTGAAAAAATATACCGGACAATCACAGCTCTTGCCATTCCAAAAACAACGCACCTATGAATATCATCTCACCAAGTGAGGTAACACTTCTAAAATTAAGGCGGCATCCGATTGTTTTTTTCCAAGAAATTGCGGTGCTGCTTTTTTTGCTTGCACTACCACCGTTTGTTGTTTTTTTTGCAAACACCACCGGAACCCAACTTCCCAATGACGGCTTCACACCGATGCTTGTGATCCTCTGCGCAAGCGTCTATTACCTCTATATCACGCTGTTTCTTTTTTATAATTTTTTTATCTTCTTTCTCGACCGCTGGATTGTAACAAATCAACACATCATCGATATTGAACAGAAAACCGTCTTCAACCGCGTTGTGTCGAAACTTGAGCTCGAACGCGTGCAAGACGTTACTGCCGAGACAAAAGGGTTCATGCAAACACTCTTCAACTACGGCGACGTGTATATCCAAACAGCGGGGGAGCGTGAACGCTTTATCTTCAAAGATGTTCCATCTCCGCAGTTCGTTGCCGACATCATCGTGCGAACGCTTGATAAAATAGAGAAAAAGGAATCGTAAATCTACTGCCACCCTTTCGCTTCCAACCCCTTCTTCGCGGCATCGAGCTGTGCTTCTTGTTTGCTCGACCCTTCGCCTTGCGCAACCAGGTCGGTATTTACATACACACCAACTGTAAACCACTTTGCATGATCCGGCCCAACCTCTTTCAGCACGTCGTACCGGGGCGTGACTTTTAATTTTTCCTGCGCCAGCTCCTGAAATCTGCTTTTTGGGTCCACGTCCAACCCTTGCTCCAAAATGGCGGGGAGTTCGGGAAGGACAAAACGATGAATAAACTTCTCCGCGATTTTGTATCCGCGATCAAGATAGATTGCTCCGATCACCGCCTCGAATGCATTTGTTAAAATAAATTGTCGTGCCTTCGTCCCCGCATCCTTGCCTTCTCCACGACTCAAGTACAAAAAGGGATCAAGTCCGATCAATGAGCCGATCTTGGAAAGCATTTTGCTGTTGACCAAGCTTGCCCGCCAGTTTGTCATCGCGCCTTCAGTCGCGTCAGGGAACGTCACGTACAAATAGTCGGTAACAACTAGCTCGAGAACTGCGTCACCCAAAAATTCCAGACGCTCATTGTGCCCCAAGCGAAAACCGGGGTTCTCATTCAAGTATGAACGATGCACCATCGCCTGGCGCAAAAAATCCGTATTCTTAAATTGTATTTTAATTTTCTTTTCTAGCGCGCTTAAGTCTTTCTCCATACGGACATGTCGAGCCAAAAATTTCTGAATCATGAACCGTTTCAACCGTTCATCATTCCTGATTTTTAGCATTTGTTAATAAATCTTTTTTTATCTTTTTTTCTTCCTGCACTTTTTTTAATCGCTCTTCTTTTTCCTTAATCGTTGGCAGGATGTCCTTGTAAAGAGCTCCCAATACACCGTTAACGAATTTTGACGACGCCGCTCCGCCATAGGCCTTCGCAATTTCAATCGCTTCGTTAATTGCGACACGAGCCGGAATCTGCTGATGAAAAATCATCTCGAAGATGCCGAGCCGCAATATATTGCGATCAATCGTGCCAATCTGTTCAAGCGGCCACTCAGTCGCGTATTTTATAATATACGAGTCGATCTCTTCTTTGTTCTTCAGGACGCCTCTCACCAGCTCCTCAGTAAATCCGTCATCATGAAAATCTGGAGCAAACTCCTGAAAATTGTACAACAAAACGTCATCGACAGCTCGATCGTCGGAGTGTTGAAAATCGATTTCGAAAAGCGTCTGAACAGCGAGTGTTCTAGAAAGATACCGATGGGACATACGGGGCCGCGTCAGGCAGTACCTCTATTTTTTAGTCTCTTTCTTGGCATCCTTCTTTTCTTCGTGAACGTGTGCAACGGGCTTTGCTTTGGTTTTTGGCATCTTCATTGCGACAACCTCGCGTGACTTATATGTTCCACACGTAAGACAAGCCGTATGAGGCACGATTTCCTTTTGGCACTTCTTGCACGACACGAGCACCTTCTTTTTAAGGGCAAAATGAGAGGCGCGTCTTCGTTTTGATGAAGAAGATAGTCGTTTACCGGGTAATCCCATAACAATAATGATAAGAGTAAGACAACCCCATACTAGCAAATATACGAATATTCGCAAGGCCTACCCCCTCGTCCTTCCCCGGGCGGGCCGTCCATGATATACTTAAGAGCGGGAAATAACCGAAAAACACTATGCTTATCAAGGGGCAGCTAGCACAAAAAATCATTCAGCGAACAGGTCTTGGCCACAACAAATACAACATCAAAAGGCATATTGACATGGCGGCTGAAAAAAACATACTCACCCACGATGAGGCAAAACATCTAAAACAAGAATATGAGCGGCTTTATCTGGGCAAGCCCATCCCGGAACATGAGGTAAAAGAGCTGCTCACAAAGCTGAAAGATAAGAGACTTAACATTTCCGGGACATACCTTCGGACAACCGCGAGCAATGCCCAAAAAGTCATAGACATATCCGAGCGCCTCACACACGTGGAAGAACGACAGCGGATCCTGGAAGATAACAAAGCACGAAACGAGGAGCTTGAAAAAATCGCCCACGATAAGGACGAAACTGATGAAGAGAAAAAAAAGCGCGAACAAGAAGAGAAAAAAGCCGCCCAAAAAGGACAATTCACCGTTATAAAAGGTGGAAGATCGGGTAGCGTGCCTCATCACGACGGAACCCCAATCTCTCATACTCTTGGCGACAAAAAAGCAGCATAAAAACCAACGCAGCCACGTACGGGTGACTGCGTTAAATGAGCCCTTTTACCTCAAGCCAGACAAGGAGACGGACCACCACGAACACCTCGCCTATTACCAGTGTTGTCATCATAAAACACACTGCCAACAAGCAAAGGTTGCCGACCATCCGCTCCCTTTTCTGATCCTTGGTCAAAGGACTACGCACTTCCCGATTCACGACGTGCGCCCTCCTTGTCCACCCATACTACCGCCTTTCTGCAAAAAATCAAATCAATAAAAAAGAGACTGCTTTACAGTCTCTTTTTTTGTGAAAAATCTTACTACTACACAAGGGTCACCGTTGCAACCTTGTCGTCAGGATCCTTAAACCTCATGACCCGAACGCCTTGCGTCGCGCGACCCAATACCGATACGGCCTTCAATGGAATACGAATCACCTGGCCGTTTGCCGACATAATCAAGAGGTCGCCGGTTGTTCCTTCAGGGAGTGCCGTATGGTCAATGACTCGCGACATGACGATATCGCCTGTCTTTGACGTAATTTTTGCCGTCTTAATGCCTGACCCACCCCGATTTTGCACCTTGTACCCCTTCAGTGACGAACGCTTGCCAAATCCATTTTCCATAATCGTCATGACGTTTGCACCTTTGAGCTCAGATGTAATGAGATCCATGCCGATCACTACGTCGTTTTTTCTCAGGCGGATACCGCGCACTCCTGCCG
>CAYJLM010000125.1:0-4196 GCA_964370875.1 uncultured Gammaproteobacteria bacterium
GCAACTCCATGCGCTTCGCTTTTATCCTCATCGGTCGAGGTCACCGGTTTTAAAAGTGTCCGATGAAGTAATCGTGCGCGCGCATCATGTGCGAAATTATTGTAACTAGCAATAACACCCTCAACAAGATGACGACAGACAGCCTCCTCACCATTCATTACCAGCTGATCAATAGGAGTATTGTTGATTCGTTCATTTATTTTCGGATCAAACGAACGGTGCTTATGAAGTAAATGCCCGCTATATCTAAGACGTCGAGCAACTATGAGCGTAGCAAAACGAATCGCATCCTGCGGCTGCAGTTCTGGTAATTTTTTCTCTGAAAACCCATATTTGCTCGCTTCATCAAAAATATATCTTTTAAATTTATTGCCGTCCGCGATAGTCGTATTGACACCAAAAATATGGATAGACGTTTTTTGTAACGCCTGAAATAATTCTGAAGGTGGTTCAGGCGATACATTTCCCGCTCCTTCGGCCAACGGAACGATACGAAAATCGAATGATCGCGTCTCGCCATCTGTTTCATATTTTATGTGCATTGTTTGATTTTCACCAGTGCAGATAAATTCTGTTTTTGCCAAGGCATCACTGGGCAAAATAGTTAACGAAATTCCAACTGAAGTAAGTAATATCCGTGCCAATTTTTTCGTACGTGAAAATTCTACTTTGTTCTCGGCGGTAAAAAATTTTTCAATAAAATCCTTCATAGTCATTCCGATACCCGGTGCCCTATAATTGCTTTCCGGCAAAAATATTGAGGCCCATAAACATTCGATTAAACTCACTGTCAGTCAACGTTATGCCAAGAGCAGCTTTAACATCATTCCGAATACATGCCCGACTCAATCCGCAGTGCCCGATAATTGCCTTCGCCTGAGTATTAGTAAGCGTCAATCCCACTGGCAATTCTTTATACCCGGGGACCTTTTTGCTCAAAAATAGCTTATCTTGATTGACCCGAGCGCTATTCTCTGCAGCTATTTTCTGAAGATAATTTTCGTACGGATTTGCTCCGCCAGCATTAATAATAATCGGGCCGCTCAGAGAGTCAAATGGTATCGGAGGATTTCCTTCATCGAATGTGCATTTACCGGGAGGACATACGGACAAATCAATGGTTGGTGGGCCTTTTGGGGGTTCAAGCGAGAAAGATGATGAGCTGGATTTAAGGACGCTGAGACCCTTCTGTATATCGCGCACATTGTCTGAATTAATATCACCTGTTTGATAGCACACATATGTCGCGGCAACTGTCATGGCGCTTCCGGCAATAATAGCCGATGCGGCCGTACAGCCAATAAACCCTACTATCGCGCCAATAATAGTTCCAAGAATGGGTACTGCTGAACCAGCTGCCGCGCCACCAGCCGTACATGCAAGGGAAAGACCCGTTCCAAAGGATACGGCCACGCCTTCTACCACGCCGGTAGTTACCCCAAACGCGGCACCTTTAGCAAGACAAGATAAGAGCTTCACTCTGTCAGGATTCTGTACTTCAATTGTCACTGTAACGTCATCGCCCCATCCCCACTGCCGATTCCATACCCTCAAAGTAAACGTATGCGTGGTTGAATTTCCAAAAACATCAGTCCACTTTGCTGAAGGTTTTAATCCTTCAACCCATCCAGTTTTATATGTTTTAATTTTAGTATTTGTTGTGTCGCTCAAGCCATTTATCCATATTTCTTCGGCGCTCTCGGTATACCAGTCCAGACGAACTTCCTGTCCATCAAAAATCACTACTTTATCCTGTACACCATTCGCTGTAAAGCGCGTAATAAAAGGCTTGCCGATTTTCACTTCTACACTCTTCGATCCAGACCCGCCTGCATTACTTGCATACACCCTATACGTCGCATCTTTACGCGGGGTCAATCCGCTGATATTACCGTTATAATTATAGGGATCATTCAACGTATCAGGGATATCATTTTGAGTGCTCGACACATCCACTTGCGTCGCGCGATCTGTTGTCCAGTCAATAGTGACGGCATCGCCTGGCGCGATCCATGCGGTATTTTCCGACCCATTTGCCGTCAACCGTGTTACCCGTGCAGGGCTTGGGAACTGCGGAGTAATCCATATCCAGTTATCCTGATATGCGCCACCATCGGCAAAGAGGCGAAGAACACACAACTGGAGACCCTGGGAAAGGTGGAGATACTCAGTGTGGAAATTATACGCCAATGGCATGTTCACCGTCTTGGAAAGTGTCTGGATCACATATTGCCCGGGCGAATAATACTGCTTTGGTGCCGGCGTAGATGCATATCCCGACCAGTATCCGCACGGGTACGTGTTGCTGAATTTATAATTTTGAGGGTAGTAATAATAGTAATAATATTCTGAATTCCAGTTCTGCGGAACGGTTCCGTTTGTTCGGATAATAGTGCCCCACTCATACCGAGCCGGCTTTCCTTGAACGGCAACATTTACGTCGGCACACGTCGTATAAACATTCGACCCAAATCCTTTGCAGATTTTATCTTTGTTTGCCTCACCCGTTTTAACTATCTGCTCAACAACTTTAGGGAAAAAAGATGCGCAGACGCCATTGATACAGTAGCGCGTACCCTGCTTGCCGGATGTACTCGTTGGCCAGCCCTGCACAACATAGCCGCCATCGTTTCTCAGTTGCTTTTCTGATGACGACAAGTAGCGCCATGGATTATATGGCGATATATAGCGCTCGCATCGCCCTACGCCGACCCCGCCTGAATAGTCATGCGAGCAATATTCCGCAGCCGATACTACAGCCGCGTCAGCTGCAACGAGAAAAATTGCGAAAAAAAAGAAAACAAATAAAGCTGAAAAAAGTCGTTGTTTCATGTGCTCATCCTAACGCCTTAGGCTTGGTGAATTACCACAATGGTTGGGATTTTTTGGAATCATCCGCGCGATTATCATCCTGCCCTTGCCGCAAGGAGTTGATAGTCCGTTTCATTTCATCAAGCTGTTTCTGAAATGCTCCGATAACATCGACGGTATTACGTTCCCCAACATTCACAAAAACAAGAATCGTGTATTCCTGTCCGCCAGAATACGACTCCAGAGCAATGCCAAGTGTCGCGCCGCCCTCTGTCGCTTTCATCGCCACACCGGGCACCGATGAGGTGGTAAGAAAATCCCCGGGTTTTATTTCCCCGTTCTCCAAAGACACCTTTACCGGCACACGCCCTGCAAGGGCGATCGGTGGTTTGGTACCTTTCGTAAACCGAAATGGCTTTGCTCCGATCTTCAAATCGCTCCCCTCAAATACCACTGCCGGGGATCCTGATACCACGCCGATAACACGCACATCATACGGTCGTACGGTTTTTTCAAGTTTTCTTCCATCCTTACTCACAACCAAAACATCTCCAATCTCAACCTCGTCGTTTGTCTGAAAAATTTCCGCGACATCAAGTCCGACCCGATCATTCGCCATGGCAAGTTTTTCCTTTGGAGTGACCATTGCTGTATTCCCAACGTTAATGTCACCACCGCGAACATCCAGCTTATATTTCGGATCTGTTGTTCCAATGCCGACATTGCCATCTGTCTTTATCGCTATTAGATCGCCAACACCCGATCTCCAAAATCGAGCAATATCTCCCGTTGAGTACCATACCCAATCATGGTTTGACCACGGAGTTGCCGCGCGATCTGCGAATTTAAATCCTGCGCCCGATCCGGTCGAATATATTTCACTGCTTCCATTTACATGGAGAATCTGTTTCGGGTCCGTCGTCCCGATACCCACCCTATTATCAACCAGCAAGTTATCCCAGATAGCAAGATTTTTAACTCCTGGAATTTCAAGCGTGACAGAATCGGCATTCGGCGTGCCGAATAAATATCCGGGGCGCACGCTGAGTTTTATCGAACCGTTTTAAACTGCTAGTTTTTCTCCCCACCAAATATCTTGTGTGCCAACACCAACCCTGCCGTCTCCATTCATGGTAATTCCCGTAATCTGAGAATTATTTCTTACCGGATCAATATGGAAGAGGTCATTTGAACCGTCATAATATGTTTTCACGCCCCATTTAAAAACCTTGTCGTAGGCGCTAAGCCCCTGCTCCGCAAATTCTATACCGGATTTATAACCGTCGTCTGAATCAATATGAACAAAGGTGTCAGCAGCTCCACCGTAGACCTCAAGTTTTCTGCCAGGGACAGTTGTTCCGATACCGACGCTACCTGCTGTGTTG
>CAYJLM010000126.1:0-4189 GCA_964370875.1 uncultured Gammaproteobacteria bacterium
GAATATGGTATTGATGCGGTCATTGCGAATGTCGAGAACCTTGCGCATGGCAAGGGCGTAACACGCTCAACGCTTCGCGAAATGACGGAAGCGGGTGTTGACCTCTTTACATCCGGCAACCATGTCTGGGCAAAACCGGAAGGAGTAGAAATTCTCTCCGAACCAAACAGTGTACTTTTACGTCCGGCAAATTATCCCCCCTCAAACCCTGGACACGGCGAAAGAATCCTATCTATTGCAACAAAATCAATACTTGTGGTAAACTTAATGGGTAGGGATTTTATGTCCACAGCCGTGGATTGCCCTTTCCGAGCACTAGACGCGATCCTTCAAAAATACTCTGCCACTCCCCTTCATGGAATCATCCTTGATTTTCACGCAGAGGTTACATCCGAGAAGCACGCGATTGCCCTGTACGCAGATGGTCGCATTTCGGCGGTAGTCGGAACGCATACGCACGTACCAACGGCAGACGAGCGCATCTTACCAAAAGGAACAGGATTCCAATGCGACATTGGCATGGTTGGAGTACGCGACACCCTTATTGGCGTCACGTATGAAAGCGGCATTCAGCGATTCCTAACCGGAAGACCAACGCATTTTGAGATAGCAGAATCCGGTCTTACCGTTTTCAATAGTGTTCTTCTGGAAATCGATCCAAAAACAAAACAGACAGTTGCCATTACGCGGATACAGAAGACGGCCGAACTCTAAAATTTAATCATTTCTAATTTATAAGCATTGTACGTATGACAAAGTACAAAAAAAGCGATCTCGTCGAGCACCTCGCCGGGAAATACGACCTCTCAAAGCGCCAGGTTGAGGATATCCTCGAAGGAATGCTTGAGTACATCACCACCCTTCTGAAAAGGGGCGATGAGCTTACTCTTACCGGATTTGGCACCTTCCTCGCCAAAGAGAGAAAAGGACGCGTGGGCATCAACCCAAAGAATCCAACAGAAAAGATCCAGATTCCGGCAAGCACCGTTCCTCGCTTTAAGGCAGGTAAGGGATTGAAAGACGCCGTCAAGAAGTAAAAGCTTCCATAGTTGGCGCACTGCTGCGTTGCTCGCCTGCGGTACTCGACGACGTATATCGTATACGCCTTACTCCGTTCCTCGTCGGCGCCTTGCATTGCACTCAACCATGAAAGTTTTAACATAAAAAACATGCTTGTTCGTGTTGCTCTCCTTTGTATGAGATAAAATCCTCTCACGCAAAGCGAAAAATATGTGATCGCAAAAAATAATGCGATTCAAAACAAAACGATTTACACAAACAAAACCCCCTCAAAAACGAGGGGGTTTTGTTTTTAGACGTGATTAGTTGCGCCACCGAAGGAATGTGATACTATGAATATATATGAAATCTCAAACAGTTCGTGACATTATTGACTATTGGACAAAGACGGCTGAACATGATTTTGAAACCATGCTTGTCTTGTTTAAAGCCAAGCGCTACTCAGACAGCCTGTTCTTCGGTCATATCGTTCTTGAAAAAATACTTAAAGGACATGTGGCCCGACACACAAAAGAGCAAGCACCATATATTCACGATCTTGTTCGACTTCAAAAGCTGACCGACACAGTATTATCGCCGGAAGAAATAGCGCTATTGAACAACGTGAATGATTTTAATATCAGATCGCGATATCCAGAATATAAGCTTCTGTTTTATAAAACGTGCACGAAGAAATATACCGAAGGATACCTTGATGCCATTGTTGCTTTATATAAGAAACTATGTCGAAAGTTGAAGTAAAAAAAATAGTACGGCAGTATGCTAGTGCGCTCAAAAAGGCGCGGTATCCATTTTCTGCCCTCTATTTATTTGGCTCTCAATCAAAGGGAACCGCTCATAAATGGAGTGACATTGATGTTGCCGTTATTTCTGATTCCCTTAAAAAAAACAGGGACAAAAATAGATTTTTGTTATGGAATTTAAGGATGGGGGTCGATACTCGAATAGAGCCGCACGGATTTACCGTAAAGGAATTCGCAAACGAAGCGGATCCGCTTGCGTACGAAATTAGAAAAACAGGAATTCGAATTGAATAAGAGCCCAAACCAATACGGTGGGGCTCTTTCATTTGTTGACATGGAGATCCTCCGATTCTCCCTGTCAGCCGTCAAGTTCGCCGAGCTCGTACTGTCCCACTGTCGCTCCCGAAAAAAACGTACACAAAAAAATACCCGCCAGTGATTATTGGCGGGTATTTGTATCGCGGCCAATTACCGAACTTCGAACGTAAGACTTATGGATGTCGTAAGCTCCACCGGCGCGAGCGGAATACCGGGAACGGGATAGGGACAGGTCCCTGCCTGCGGATAATACGTCGTCGAATCATAACTACTCACACCAACAACCCTTCCAAGATTCAATCCCGTTGATCTGACAAGCTCCTCGGCCTTTGCAAGCGCGCTTTGTACTGCCTGGGCATGGAGCTCCGACGTAAAATAGTGTGTCTGATCTTTAAATCCCGCACATTGTCCACTATAGCCGCTATTTGCCGCCGTCTTTAATCCCTGTTTTACAGAAAGATCATATACCGCTTTAAGTGAATCATCGATCGCCTTTCTATCCTCTATTTTTACCGAGACAGAAACGGTCGTCTTATACCGCTTATCCTTCACTGCGGTCTCGTCCTCAGTTACAACAAATGCCGTCGTCGTTGCGTTTGACCTATCGATACCTATGCTCTTGAGCCCATCAAGAAAATCGTTGAGCTTCTTTAGATACTTTTCGCGGGCATCTTTCTCATCTTTCCCCTCTCCGACAACATCATAGGCAAGATACGCGAGGTCCGGCTTTGCATATACACGCGCTTCGCCGGTTGTCATAATCGTCTTTGAAGGAAAAATGTTACCCTGCACAATATCGCGAACGTCATAAACTTTTACAGCGATGGCGAGCCCGACAAGAGCAATAAGCAGCACGCCGAGAACAGAGAGTATTGCTTGAAAAAAATTGTTCATTACCATACGGCACCGTGCAAATGATTATAGTAACAGTATACAAGACATCCCTATGCGAGACAAACGCAAGAGCAAGGCGCCGGTTGTGTTATCTTGGCACTACCTGAACCACGCCATCTTTGACAGTCATCGGTGCGTATCCACCAACACGATCTCCATCACTACCAATAGTTACGCTCCCCGAAGCGCCCTGCCAATCGAGCGTCGAGCGAAGGTACTCCGCGATCTTTTCCCCATCCTCGCCCACTACCACAAGAGCATCCCGCACCATAAAAACAGCATCGTATTCTGACTGAGCATACGGCCGCAAGGGGAGATCAGTGTCATACTTTTCTTTGTACGCGGCTACAAGGTGCTGAAATTTTTCATTTTTTTCATCAACAGGAATACCGGCTGCCAGCACGCCCTCCAACGCATCCTTATTCGCCATGACGGTCGCCGCGTCCCCGACGAATGACTCGGTAACCAGGAGCGGAATTTTCCACTTCATCTCTGTTACTTGTTTGAGAACACGCTCACCTGACGCGGATGTTTGAGAGTCGATAAACAGTGCGTCGGGTTTTTCGACACGCACTCTGACGAGCACTGGGCGAAAATCAGCATGTGTTGTCGAAAACTCCTCTTTTATAATTACTCCTCCGCCCTGTTCAAATTTTTCTGAAAATGCCCTCAGTACTCCGGCTGGATAGTCAAGCTGCTCCTGCATGACGACAACCTTCTTCCACCCTCTCTTGAGCGCCTCGTCTGCAAGCACGCTTCCTTGAAGAGCGTCACTTGGATAGTCGCGCATAAAATACGGACTCTTGCCTGTGAGATCCGGGCTGCTTGACCCGGAGGAAAACAATGCAACCTTTCCCTCTGCCGCGATCGGAATTGCCGCAAGTGATTCACTGGAACAAAATCCACCCAGAACAATAGATATCCCGCCCATATCCACGAGTCTCTGCATTGCACTAGCCGCATCTTTTTCATTACACTTACCATCTTCAATAATCAATTCAAGAAGACGGCCACCCACACCCCCTGCGGCATTAACCTGATCGATCGCCAGTTGCGCGGTATTATGCATTGCCTCGCCATAGTGTTTCGCGTCACCCGTCATTGGATGCAAAAAGCCAATTTTTATCGGGGCCTTCTGTTGTGTAAGAGCCAAGTCCTGTTTTGTTGGCTGAGCACCTTGCGTTGTTTTCTTCTGTACTACCATATACCAACCA
>CAYJLM010000127.1:0-4179 GCA_964370875.1 uncultured Gammaproteobacteria bacterium
ATCTTCTTCTTTGGCGGAGAGTCGCTGAAGTACTTTGCGCTTGCGCTTATCGCCGGTATTGGTATTGGAACATACTCCTCGATTTTTATCGCATCGCCACTATTGGTAGTGTGGCATCATTGGTCGAAGAAGAAGTAGTTGGTGTGCACCCCCTGCCGGCAGAGGAATATTCAAAAATAAAAGAATCGGTCTGAATAGCCCGATTTTTTTGTATTGGATAAAACACATTTTTGTGCTATACTTATAGCACTATGGTTCAGAGAACCTTTTTTGCTATTTACCTAGAAGTTCTTGGCTCTGTATGGAATTGCCACCACCACTCGCATTTTTACTGACCCTGCCCGGGTTTTCAAATCCATTCAGCGCCATGTGGTATCTCATCGTGCACGGTGGGTGGTTTTTCATTCTCATCACGTTACTCATTGGGCTCTGGGAGCTGTGGGTGCATGAGGTTGGCGAACATTACGAAGATACACATTTTAAGTTTATTCTTCTTGCTATCAATGTTCCAAAGCGTACTGAGCAGACCGTCAAATCAGTGGAAAATATCTTCTCTTCGCTCATGGGTCTGCATGTGTCGATCAACGAGTGGGAAAAATATGTTGAAGGGCGTCAGCAAGAAAACTTCTCCTGCGAGATAGCGAGCCATGGCGGACTCATTCAATTCTATATGCGCGTGCCGCTCAAAACACGCGATGTGTTTGAAGCGGCGATTTTCGCGCAGTATCCGGATGCCGAAATCCATGAAGCGGAGGACTATACAAAAAAATACCCGTTGTATTTTCCCAACGACGAATGGGATTGTTGGGGGACAGAGCTGGTAATGAAACAGAACCAGTGTTGGCCCATTAAGACCTATCCACTGTTCGAAGATAAGCTGTCGGGAACATTTAAGGATCCGCTTGCTCAGCTCTATGAAATTATGGCGATGCTTCAGCCCGGTGAGGAACTTTGGGTGCAGTACCCGATAAAGCCGATTGATCAGGGGCCGTGGCAGGAGGAATGCCAGAAGTTGGCATTGAAAATGATTGGCGTTGTTGACGATAAGGCAAAAAATGCAAATCCTATTTTGAACCTCCTTAATCTTCTTGGTCAAGTGGGGCATATTATTGTTCACTCGGCACTTCATGGCGTGCATCCCCCAACCGTTGAGGCGGGGAAAAAAGGCCCCGATAAACCGCGGAGCCAGATGATGAATCTTTCCCCGCGCGAGAAGGAGCTCGTGACCGCGATCGAGATCAAATCCGGTAAGCTCGGGTATAAGTCGAAGATTCGGATTCTCTACGTCGCAAAAAAAGAATTAGCGCCAAAAAACAGAAAAAAAGTTGTGACCGGCATCATGGGAGTTTTCCGCCAATTCAATGCCCATGACATGAATACGTTTGGTCTTGGCAAACATACGTTTGTGCGCGCGTACTACTATTTTGTCAAATACCGACTCAATCGGAGAAAGCGTATTTTAATGCGCGCGTATAAGGGGCGGTCAAATTCTCGTGGTGATAAAAATACCGTATTCAGTGTCGATGAGCTTGCGACGGTGTGGCACTTCCCGATGGAAGATGTGAGCGCGCCATTATTGCATAAAGCAGAGGTTAGGCGCGGGGAACCGCCGGCGACACTGCCATTGCCCGAATATGACGCGCACGTTCCAAAAAAAGTCGTACCCCCCGAACCCAGTATTCCCGATAATTTACCATTTGCTTAAGTATGCCCGACGTGCCGGAAAACGATATCACTATTTTTGCCCAAACAAACTTTCGCAATCAGCGGCGTAAGTTTGGTATTCGTCGTGACGACCGCCTTCGCCACATGTACCTTATTGGCAAAACGGGTATGGGCAAGTCAACGACACTGGAGAACATGATTATCGACGATATCCGCCATGGATATGGTGTGGGCTTGGTTGATCCTCACGGTGACTTGGCAGAAAAAATTCTTGAGTTCATCCCGCCGAGCCGAATCAATGACATTGTGTATATCAATCCGGCAGACCTCGATTTTCCCGTTGCGTTTAATATTCTTGAAACGGCAGATGAGCGGTATAAGCACTTGATCTCTTCCGGACTCATGGGCGTATTTAAGAAAATCTGGCCTGATGTCTGGAGCGCGCGTATGGAATATATTCTCAATAATACGCTGTTGGCACTCCTCGACTATCCTGGCAGTACCATGCTTGGCGTAAACCGCATGCTATCCGATAAGGTGTATCGGCAAAAAGTTATTGTTAAAATAAAAGACCCGGTGGTCAAAGCGTTTTGGGTAACAGAGTTCGCGCGGTATAACGAACGCTTTGCACAGGAAGCAATCGCGCCAATTCAGAATAAAGTGGGACAGTTTTTGTCCGTGGGCTTAATTCGAAATATCGTTGGACAAGTCACATCGACCATCAATATTCGCGAGATTATGGATCAAGGCAAGATCCTTATTCTTAATCTTTCGAAAGGAAGGGTCGGCGAGGACAACACGCGGCTGTTGGGTGGGTTGTTTATTACCAAGATTCAGCTGTCAGCAATGGAACGCGTTGAGATTCCCGAGGCAGAGCGGCGAGATTTCTTTTTGTATGTTGACGAGTTTCAGAATTTTGCGACGGAGAGTTTTGGGAACATCTTGTCCGAGGCGCGCAAGTATCGACTGGGGCTGATTATGGCGCATCAATATATCGAACAGCTTGATGAGATTGTGCGCGCTGCCGTGTTCGGTAATGTTGGCACGACGATTGCCTATCGTGTCGGCGCAAACGATGCCGAATATCTCGAAAAAGAGTTCACCCCCCGTTTTCTTCAGGAGGACCTCGTGAATTTGCCAAAATACCAAATGTATTTGAAGCTTCTTATCAATGGTGTTGCATCCGAGCCATTTTCCGCTCTAGGGCTACCGCCATTGTCAGAGGAAGAGAAGACAGGGAGCGTTGACAAGGTGATAAAAGTATCGCGCGAACGATATGCGCGACCTCGCAATATGGTTGAAGATAAGATTGCGCGATGGTCTGAGTCAAACGAGCCGGAAGACAGGAAAAGAATGGCAGCGCGTCGCGCGGCGCCCGCGCAACAAAGCAATCAACCCCGACAAGAAGAGAGGGAGGGGCTTCCTGAGCCATTTTCACTTGGCGATCTTGGCGGTGGGAACCCATTATCTTTTACGCCCGCAAAGAAAGAGTAGTTTTGATTTATGGCACAGGCAATACATCGTCGCATCGGCGACTACATAAAGACATTTGTTTCCGAGAAAAAGGGTGAGGAGGGAGAGTCGACGATTTCTGTCACAGAGGCGGCATCGGCACTCGCTTTTTATTATGAAAAAATTCGTAACGCTATGGAGTATCAGGACGATCACTTGATACGCCAGAGCGCGATTCGGCGTATTTTGAATAGGCGGATGCTATTTTCTTTATCTTCTCCTGAGATTGCAAAGGCCCTGGTTCTTGAGCTTGTCCGTTCGAGGTATTTATCAAACAATACGGTGCCCATGAGTATGATTGGGCGCGTCGAACATATTCTATCAGGATATCTTGGCGTTCTTGAGTCAATGAAACGACAGCGTCTTATCAACGAGAAGCGGCAGGATTGGCTGTTGCAGATGGTGTCATGTGAGCTTGATGAGCTTTTTGTTCCGATGGCTGCCGAGGAGGGACTGGTTCGCTTGATGGCAGACGTGCTTGGTCCGACGGTGGAAAAGTCATTTCCGAAAACAGACGAACGGATAAAAAAGAGTCAGCTTACGATCGCGGCATATCGTATTCTTCTTCGTCCCAATATTCATCGGCTGAATTACTTTCTTCTTAAGCAGGGTTTTCCTCAGTGGACGAACGGCGGCATGACCGATGCGGACGCGCGCGCGAGGGAGATACCCGATATCATGAGTCGAAGTGCATCAGCTATTAATTTTCAAATGAACGCGCGCTTGCAGGGAGCATTTCGCAGGTTTCGTATCGCGTTTATTGTCCTTCATTCCATCGTGAAGCAAAACGGGGCAAAAATCCTTGACGATCCGACTGCTCTGGATGGACAGGTTCGAAAGGTGTGCGAAAAAATGTACGCAACGCAGAAAAAGCGGCTCTATTCCCGTACCATTCGAGCGTTCATCTATATCTTTCTTACAAAGATGGTCATTGGATTTGCGGTTGAAATTCCGTACGACCAGCTTACTGTTCATTACGTGAAGATCAGGCCACTGCTTATC
>CAYJLM010000128.1:0-4156 GCA_964370875.1 uncultured Gammaproteobacteria bacterium
CCTATGATTTTGATCCACAAAACCCAAAAGACAGCTGGCTCTACCCAGTCTTTTTAGGGTTGCAAGAGTTGAAAAGGCAAGGATTCAGACCAGAAAGTTTTGCCACAATCGGAACGGGTTCGGGGATTGACTCCATTGGTGTCTTTGAACTTTTTCACCCGGAAAAAATTTATCAAATAGACACCCATCCAAACGTCCCTGAGATTACGCACAAAAATGCAACAGCGCTTATTGGTGGAGGAACAAAGATCGAAACATTCCTTGGTGACCTCTGCCAACCGTTACTAGAGCGAGGAATCAAAGTCGATTTTGTTTACGCCAATATCCCCAATATTCCTTCGCAAAAAACAGTATTTGATAAAAAAGTTGCGGCTTCGCAATTTCTCGAACGGGATCCTGAAGACTGCCCAGAGATTTTTCAAAAATGGTATTTGACGTTGCAGTATTTGTTTTTGAAACAGGCAAGGCGCGCGGTGAACCCGGGCGGTGTTGTTGTTGATGCTATTGGCGCACGGGTTCCTTATGAATTTCTAGAACAGGTGTTTACTTTGAATGGTTATAAAGTAGAAGAGCTTGTCAGCATGTATAAAATTCAAAGTGAGCCGGAAGATACATTGTTAGAATATTCCCAACACGAAAAGACCACTGGTATCGAGTTTGATTTTTATGATCATGAAGCAGCATGGCCATTTTGGCTGGAAAATTATGAAGGTAAAAAAATAACCACACCTCAGCTTAAAGACGCTCTAAAGCCGTTTAGGATTTCTGCAACGCAAGCATTCCACGCATTTGAAAAAGAAGGGAAGCAAGCCGGCCATATTTGCAGTATTCTCAAAGGAACGTTATGAAGGACTAAGGCGGCCCGGGTTTGTCAACAAGAAAACCGGAAGGGGATAGCGGTTTAAACGCTCATTAGAATGCCACTTGAATAGCCAGTGGTTGACCAGGGACAAACAATCCGGCCATTTGGTCGGGGGAGAGCAAAAATCAATCCTTCCCCGAATGATTTCAGGTTCAGATTTTTACCGTATAGTTCCCATGAACAATCAGACAGCAGGAGGGAGAACCGCAGAAGAGGTGGTGCGTATCGGTGCCACTGTGCGCCGTTCGATTGGGCCACGCTCCGAGTTTACTCATTCACTTTTAATGCTACTCGAAGAGAAGGGGTATGGTTATGCCCCAAGATATTTGGGTCTTGATGAAAGTGGCAGGGAGGTGTTGACGTACATCGAAGGCGAGGCATCACACGGGGAAATAACGTGGACGGACGATCAGCTTGTCAAAGTCACGCAAATGCTCAGAGAGTTTCATGATGCAACTGCCGGAAGCGCGCTTGCAGACGGAAGAGAGGTTGTCTGCCACAATGACGTTGCTCCCTGGAACACGATTCTTAAAGAGAATACCCCGGTTGGATTTATAGATTTTGATGGCGCGGCTCCAGGCAGGCGCGCGGATGATTTGGCATACCTTCTTTGGACATTTTTAGATCTTGGCAATGGAGCTTTTTCTACTGATATTCAAGCGGCTCGTGTAAAAAAGCTCTGTGATGCATACAGATTTTCTAACGGGAAGGAGCTGATCAACGCGCTACTGGAACAACAGGAAAGAATTCTGTTAATGAGGGAAGAGCTCGTCAGAAACGCTACTACCGAAACCGAACGTGTGTTTTCAAACGAGAGGATACCCAGAATTCGCTCGGAGATTGCCTGGGTTAAAAAATATCGCGATACTTTGGAAAATGCGGTAACACCACCGAAGGCATGATAGTTAGTGAAACAGTATGTTTGCCAGGAAGAGTGGAAGCATTCCTCGCCCCTGTACTTGCCGCAGGGTTTGGTTTATTACCAAGCCAACCACCAAAATCAAAAAGCAGAAACACGCATACCCCTTTTATTTATAAGTAAAACTACTTGACAGATTCTGCTTATTCAGTATAATGATTAAGTAGGGGTATTTACTTAATTAATAGGATAATGAAGATGAAAGACGAAGCAGTACACTATATTCAGCAGCAAATGAGCAGAGGGAAGGCGCGCTTGCTTCCGTATGTTTTTAAAACGCCTTCTTTTGCGCATCCTAAAAGACACCTCGTATTCAGGATAGAGAAGTATGTTAAAGATTTTTTGGCAGGTGGAAGGGATGTGCGCTGGGTTGTCATTCCCGGACTGCGTGGAGTCGGTAAAACAACTGTTACCGCTCAGGTATTCGTGGGTGCGCTAGAAACAAAGACATCTGCGTCTGCGCATCTATTATATCTTTCCGCGGATGATTTGTTGCCGCGCGGGCTGACGCTTACTGATGCGCTTGATGCGTATGAGTATATTCTTGGCATTCCTTTTGAGAAGCTCGATAAGCCAACATTCATTTTTATCGACGAAGTGCAGCAGAGCGCGGATTGGGCGAGTGTATTGAAGTCGCTTCATGACCGTGCGCGGAATGTTTTTATCGTATGCACCGGATCTTCGGCTGTTTCACTCCAGTCAAATCCCGATGTTGCGCGCAGAGCGAAATTTGAAAAACTTTTCCCATTGAGTTTTGGCGAATATGAGATGATAAAAAATAATGTTTTTCCGCTTGCTGGTCTCAAGGAGCAGATCAAGACGGCGCTGTATGAGGCGCGTACGGCAGACGAGGCGTATCAAAATCTTAAAAAACTGGAATTAAACGTCGTACAGCAATGGTCACGATTCGAGCGCGTCGATATTGATGATTATCTTATGAACGGAACGCTGCCGTTCACGCTTAAAGATATCGCTCCGTCGGCATATGACAGTTTGAACATACTTATTGATCGCATTATTGATAAAGATATTAAAGATCTCGGAAAATTTGACGCGCAAACCTTGAGCGCGGCAAAGCGATTGTTGTTCATCATGGCTGACAGCAATGAGCTAAATATAAATAAGACGAAGGGTATTATCGATTTGAGCTACAATACGACCCTTGCGGTACTTGATGCGTTTGAAAAAGCGGAATTGGTCATTCGTGTTCCCGCAAAGGGATCGAGCGCGGCAAAGACAAAAAATCCGGCGAAGTATTTTTTTATGAGTCCTGCCATTCGCGCCGCACTTCTTGGTGTGAGCGGTATTCCGGAAACATTCTTGATGCGGCGCGGTAAGTTTCTCGAGGATATTGCCGTTCTGCATTTCTATCGCGAGTTCCTGTCGACGCGCATCGGCGCTCTGTCATTCGATGCAGTACAGGGCGGTGCGGATTTCATTCTGCAGATTGCGGATAAAAAGCAGATCGTATGCGAGATTGGTATTGGTCGGAAGGGATACGAACAAGCAAAGAAGAGCATGGAACGTTTTGGGGCTGATTTCGGCATCGTAATTTGCGACACCGATTTGATGGTTTCAATAGAGGACAATGTCTTGAAGCTACCACTGGATTATTTCCTTTTGATGTAAGTAGATGAACACAGCAAGAAAATAATCTTGCATCGAATATTCCTTTGACCATGAAAAATAAATCTCAAGAATATATAAGCCAGCAAGGAAAAATTTGGCTTGATGAATTTTCCAAATTTATAATACCGGGCAATACTCTTAAGATCGGAAACGGCTTAGGGCAACTGTCGGAGCTTATTCGCCCCCTTACAAAGAGTCTTACAATCATTGATACCACTATCTTTCCGCGGGCTGTTAATAAAGAAGCGGTTTCTATTTACTCGGGCTTTCCTATACCTTTTGTCGACAAATCATTTGAAACAAGTATTGTTGTTTTTACTCTTCACCACATACCGAACAATAAAAAATATTTTGAAGAAATACTGAGAGTAACCAGCAAGAGAATTATTCTCATCGAAGAAACGTATGATACCATCCTCCAAAAATTACACATCTTTTGGAGAGATTGGGTTGTAAATCAAGCGGCGGAACAGCCCTGTAAACTTTATTGGAACAGCTATTTTTCCAGAAAAAAACTTGATAAGCTGATCCAAGCATCAAGCCTTAAAGTGATATATCGTAAAACAAAAAAACACAAGACATACTTTAAGGAGCTTGTAATTCTTGATTTGTAAGTCCGAAAAAAGAACTGTATGAACGAATTACCACTTCCCCCTACAGTTGCCAGTACTGAAATATTTTATTGAAAATCTAAGGCAGTCTCAAGAATCTAACGCAATAGTGAATTAAAAACCTCGTACGGGGTT
>CAYJLM010000129.1:0-735 GCA_964370875.1 uncultured Gammaproteobacteria bacterium
ATGCCGAAACGTGAAAAATCCAGGTTGTTCGGTGTAAAAAAAATCTTGATGCCAGATTCAGAAACGGTTTTATTTGAGCGAAAAAAACTTGTCAAACGATTCTTCCTTGGAAGCATTTTTATGGACAAGACCGGTTCCGTGAAAAGTTACGGAGTCAGCCTTTTTCTGCCTTTCTGCTTTCTCCTTTTTATCACTTGTTGACCGGTTCGGGACCTCTGACGTTTTAAAAATCCGTGAGTTCTTGCTCTCTTTCTTTTCTTGGGTTGGTAAGTGACTGACATGGTTTCGGAAAAAGTGTCTGCCAGAAACAAACGACGTCCCTGGTAGAAAATAATGAATAATTAATATAATCTATCATCAATCGCTGGTTCGGTCAATTTTTATGAAAGACTTGCACAAGTTATCAACAGGTTAACCCCAAAAGCCTCCGGTGATTCTTGTTAAAGAATTCCGCTTTAATTAAAATATCTAAAGGTTCTTGATTTACACGTCGCAATTATTAATTAGGAGATCAGGCGAACAAAAAAACAAAAACAACGGACAATAAAAAAAATGGAACTGAAAGAAATCTGGCAAACGGCACTGAGTGATATCGAAATAAATATCTCACGAGCGAGTTTTATTACCTGGTTCAAAAATTCATCTTTAATCAAAAAAGAGGGTGGCACGGCTGTCATTGCCTGTCACAACGGCTTCACGAAAGAATGGTTGGAAAACAAATACCACAAACTTATT
>CAYJLM010000129.1:745-4111 GCA_964370875.1 uncultured Gammaproteobacteria bacterium
GCTTTAAGGAATATTGACATTGAGATCAAAACCGTTGAGTACACCGTTAAGGTTGAACCAAAATCGCAAGCAAAAATCACGCAACAAAAAACTTTAATTTACTCCGAGTTGATGCCGTTGGAACTCGGCGGTTATGTCGTTGACAAAGAAACCGGCCTGAACCAAAAATACAGTTTTGACAATTTTATTGTCGGCTCAAACAACGAAGTGGCCTACGCCGCCTCCCAGGCCTCCGGCCAGAATCCAGGCAATGCCTACAACCCGCTTTTTATCTACGGAGGCGTCGGACTCGGTAAAACCCACTTAATGCACGCCCTCGGCAACACCATCCGAGAAAAGTTTCCGAAAAAGAAAATAAAGTACATCACTACGGAAAAGTTCCTGTCGGATATTGTTTCCGCCATCCGGACAAAGACCATTGCCGAACTCAAAGATAAACTCCGAAATCTTGATGTCTTATTGATTGACGACATTCAGTTTATTGCCGGCAAAGACAAAACCCAGGAAGAGCTTTTTCACATTTTCAACACGCTTTATTCGCACAACAAACAAATTGCCTTTGCCTCAGACCGTCCGCCAAAAGCCATCGCTTCCATCGAAGAACGGCTACGGTCAAGATTTGAAGGCGGCATGATTGCCGACATCGGTTTGCCCGACCTTGAGACAAGAATTGCGATTTTAAAGGCCAAAGCACAAAGAGAAAACGTTGCTTTACAGGAAAAAACCATTGAGACCATTGCCAAACAGATTCAAAAAAACATCCGAGAACTCGAGGGGGCGTTCAACCGCATCTCGGCCTATGTCAAGGTCAAAGGAAAGGAACCTTCGGAAAAAGAGGTTGAGGCGCTGCTTTACGACATCTCGCGTTCAAACACGAAAACCATGACGCCAAAACAGCTTTTGAAAGCCGTCATTGATTTTTATGATCTGACCGAAGAAAAAATCCTCAAAAAGTCACGTTCCCAAGAACTTGTCCGGCCGAGGCAGGTGGCCATGTACTTGATGCGCGAAGTTTTAAAACTGTCTTACCCAAACATCGGCGAAAAACTCGGCGGCAAAGATCATACCACCGTCATTCACGCCTGCGAAAAAATTGAAAAAGAGCTGGTTTTTGACACCCAGCTGTCGCAGGAAATAAACTCCATCAAAGAAAAAATATTTGCCGAATAGACATTTTCAACGAATTTTATACCGTCGCATTAAAAATCCGGAAAAACAAAAAGTTTAGATTAACCCGGTATAAACCTGTGGACAGTAAGTGAAAAAGTTCTTGACAAAAAATTTCTTTTCCAAAACCATTGTCTTTAACCACTTTCCTTAAACACTTTTTCCCCAGAAAAAAATCTGAAAACCTGAATATTAAAGCCATATCCACAGAGTTATCAACCCATAATAGTAATAGTAATTTTTTAATAAATAAATCTTAATAACTATTAAAACACTTGGTTGAAAACATTATCACCATGAAGAATCAAGTTACCAAAAATATGCGCCTTAGACAAACAAACGAAGCCGATTGTCGTTTCGGCTTTTTGAGCAAAAAATTAATTTAACTATATTTTGACAAAATGCAATTCACCACGCTTTTGGAAAACATTAAAAAATCTCTGTTCTTTGCGGAAAGGGCTTTGGGCAGAGCCACGAATCTGCCGGTGTTAAGTTCTTTTTTGATTCAGGCGATGAAGAACAGCGTGAGAATTTCTTCAACAAACCTGGAGATTGGAGTGACAAGTTCTTTTTCCGCGAAAGTAGAAAAAGAAGGCAAGGCCGTGGTGCCGGCAAAAACCTTGATTAACTTTCTCAATCAGGTGAACGAAACAAAGCTGGATTTTGTCCTGGACGACAAGAAAATGAGGTTGAAAATAGGCGAATACCAAGCCGAGTTTTCTTCGCTTGATCCGGAGGAGTTTCCGATTATTCCCGAGGTCAAGAATAATAAAGTTTTAAGGATTGAGTCTGGTCTTTTAGCCATGTCTCTCGAACAAGTAATGGTGGCCGCTTCCCGGAACGATTTTCGGCCGGAGTTGTCCAGTGTTTATCTTGTTTTTAACCAGGGTTTAGGCTTAAGACTGGTGTCTACGGATACGTTTCGGTTGGCGGAAAAGACCATTCCCGACAACGAGTTTCAGGCTTTGGTTAAGGACAAAATCGCTTGTTTGATTCCGTTGCGTACGGCGGAGGAGGTAATGAAAATCGCCAAAGAAAAACTTGAACCTTGTGAAATTTCCATCGAGCCAAATCAGATTATGTTTGAGTGGAAAGAAACCAGTCTGGTGTCGCGGCTCCTAGAAGGAGAATTTCCTGATTATGATACAGTGGTGCCGAAGGAATTTGAATCACAAGTGGTTGTGTCACAGGGAAAGTTTCTGGAAGCTTTGCGCGCGACGGGCGTGTTTGCGTCAAAGCTTAACGATGTCAAAGTAAATCTTTTGGTAAAAGAAAAGAAGCTGGCACTCCTGGCTCAAGATAGTTTTATTGGTCAGAATCTGGCCAAGATTGAACTGGATTCCGTCAAGGGAGAAAACAAGGAAATTGTTTTCAATTACCGATACCTTTTAGACGGACTACAGTCAGCGACTGATAAAGGAAAAATCTTTATCGGTTTTGCTTCTCAGGAGCGACCGGCTTTGATGAGAAGCGAATCAGACTCGTCTTACTTTTATATTTTGATGCCGTTGCGTCTCTAGAATTTTGGCCGTGGCCAAAAGAGCAGGCAAAAACAAGAGAAAACCCGGATTACTGTTTTCCGGAAATTTCTTTCGCCAACTCAAAAGCCTCCTGGTTTTCGGCAAAGACCTTGATGAGGATTTCGTTTCTATCTCTGACCTGAGTCGGTAGAAAGAACACAGAGTAAAGATTTTCTTCGTTACCTTCAAAAACAACAAGGATTTTGCCGTTAAAGTAAAGTTCCGCTTTGGTGATTGGTAGGCTGGTTTTGAAAGAAATTTTTAAAGACTCGCCGGCTTTAATCTTGTCTGATTCTTTCGGTTCAGTCAGGGTAATTTTTGAAGTCAGGTTGCCCTGGCCGTTAATATTCCCGGTTTCAATTCCGTAAGTCTGAAGCCATTTTTTAACGCCGAATTCCCAACTGGCGAATTGAGAATCAGTCTGGGGGTTTTGTGGTGGCGGTCCCAGGGGATTGTTTTTATCAATCCAGTAAAGAATGTTGTGAACCTGGAAGCCGTTTTCTGTTTGAATAATGTAATTGCCGTCAAGCATAGGTTTGTCGCTGGTTAAAACCGGGCTACTCGGAAAGTTTTCTTTGGGGAATTTCAATAAAACTTGCTTCATGAAATCGTTCCAGATCGGCGCCGCGGCCATGCCGCCGGCAGCGTCGCGTTGCATTGGTTTGTATTCGTTGTTGCC
>CAYJLM010000130.1:0-4064 GCA_964370875.1 uncultured Gammaproteobacteria bacterium
GCACATGTCAGCCCTATCGCCACCCATGAGTTTGAGCATATCTGACTCAAGCGTAGAGTCACCGCACATTAATTGACTGTCGCCGAGTTGGTATACGTCACCCTTTTGTACGTTGATGTTTTGAATGTTGAGCTTTTTTAGTTCCTTCTCAAGGTCAAAAACCTCTGGTACTTCATCGACAGGGAAAATGTCGTCCAGCTCCTCGCTTGTGAATCCGACGTCCTTCAAAAAAATCTCTCCAAAATCCGCAAGGAGAGCGTAGTCGAACTCGCCGAGATTCTTATTTAGCCGTACGTTGAGTTCTTTTTCCTTCACGATGTCAGGAATGTTCACATACACAACCGGCACCTCGGTATATTCGAGCTGCTTCGCAACATGCAGGCGGAAGTGACCACCAATTAAAATATTCATTCTCGATGGCGCGCTGTTCACCACAAGGGGATCGACCAATCCGTAGCGCTTTATGCTTTCCTTCAGCTGTGCGGTGGTATCCGCGCTCCATTTACGTGGATTATATGCCGCTGGGTTTAGCTCCGAGATTGAGACGTACTCAATCTTGAGGTTTCTTTTTTCTTTCATATAGAGAAAGGTTATTAATAAAAAGAGAGCCAAGAAATACATACACGTGAAAAACGTGAATAAATTTCCAGGCTCTCGAGGAGGGCTCTAACTCAAATTTTTACAGTCTTCTATCATTGCCAAAAATGATGCGATCAACTTTATAGATTACTTTGTAGCCATGAACTTACCTCATTTGCGATATTAATCCATGCTGCTCCCGCTTCAGATATATCAACCACCACGAGTTTATCATTGGTATCGATATAGCGTAAGATTGTATCTCGAATCTGGGTAGGCGATCCATTCGATTTTATAACCCAGAGTGACTCCAGCGGTTTACACCAATTAGGATACTCCATCAAGTGAGTATGGAGGGTGGAGTAATCCCTCCCTGGTTTTATGAGGTCATATGAAACAAGAAATGTGCGCATAGAGATGTGCTATAATGAATGAGTGCCATTGTTGATGCTGGCTTTTCAAAATGACACTACTAAGTTATCATAATGAAAAGTAGTTGTCAAATCAAAACGATTAGTGTAGAATATCAGTATGAAAAGTCATGAAAACAAAGCAAAAACTATAGGTGGGCGCATTCGGCTCGCTCGGGAATCTGCGAGTTATTCACAGGTCGGTCTTGCAAGGGCGGTTGGTTTTGAATCCGGTACAGCGATATCGTTAATAGAAAACGATGAACGCAAGGTGACCGTCGAGAACCTGCAACGAATCGCCCAGGTTCTTCATCGCGACATTAAGTTTTTTTTGGGCATAGATGTGGATCAAGTGCTTGATGTGAAGGTCGCGCTTCGAGCCGATAAAGATTTAACACTCGAAGACCAGAACGCAATCCTGCACATCATTGAACTCGCTAAAAAAAGACGTCATGGAGACAAATAATCTCGACACGGGTCCTCGTAGGACAACCGCAAAGAAGCTGGCGTGCAACATTCTCAAAAGGGCAAAAATAACTCAGCCCCCTATTTCATTGCAAGAGATTATTGAGCTCCTAGAACAAGAGCGAGACCTTGTTGTCACAAAGGCGAATTTAAGCGATAGAATCTCCGGGTTGGTGGTGACTTGTAAAAATTTAGATGGTGAGTTCGCGACAATAATTTTCAACGAAAATCATCCTTGGTGTCGTAGACGCCTCACGATCGCACATGAGATAGGTCACCTCATGTTTGGCCATTCTTGCGGCGCTATGGATGCCCATAACGAGCGTGAGGCCTATATTTTTGCCGCAGAATTGCTAATGCCATTTTTTCTTCTGAAGGAAGACGTTAAGAAACGACTGCCTATCCCTGATCTCGCTCAGCGTTATCGAGTGAGCCAGGAAGCGCTAACAATAAAATTGATGGAAGAGCGTCTATTGAAATCTGTGGCTAGGGGGTAGTATGGATATTTTTTGTCTCGATAAGAACAGTATATGAGCAGTCTTATTATTTTTGGCGCAGGCGCTAGTTCTGGTTCAGACACAAGAGGAGTTCCTCCACTTGGAAGCACCTTATTCAGTGAATTGTCTAGGTTCGCTCCGAGCGTCTGTGAGATCCTTACCAAAGATCAGAAAACAGCCTTGTCTGACGATTTTGAGGAGGGAATGAAGCTGGTCGGCGAGACAAACTCACATGCGTTGCCGGTTTTGCAAAGGGCGATGGCCGTATATTTTTTCAACTTTCAACCACTCAAATCAAATCTCTATTTTAAGTTAGCGCAGAGAATTAAATCTCGAGGGTGGTCAGGTGCTATCGCTACCTTGAATTACGAGAGATTGCTAGAAAGCTCTCTAATTGGTGCGGACCTTCATCCTGTTATTGGATCTCCGAGTAATCATGATCGAATAGAGCTTTGTTTGCCGCATGGTTCATGTCATCTTTTTTGTGATGGTCCAAAGGCAAGTCCATCCGTTTCATTTTCTGGAATTGGCGTAGTCTTTGACAGTCCGCGTATAAAGGTAATTTCTGATCCGACAGATCATCAAAGAGAGATAGAGTCGAACGCAATACCGCCAGTAATGAGTTATTTTCACCCGGGCAAAGTGACTTCTGCGGGACGCAACTTTATAGAAGCTCAGAGAGTAAGATTCTCTGAGCTAATTTCAAGCTCTGATAGAATTGTAATAGTTGGCGTGAGACAGAGATTGCACGATAGACATATTTGGGAACCCTTAAAAAATACAAATTCTCAGATTTTATACTGTTCTGGAAGTGGGGCGGCCGCAGAATATAAGGGCTGGTCATCAGTTCATCGATCGGGACAAAGAGATATTGTTCTTTCCGGACACTTTAAGGAAAACTTCGAAGATATAATTTCATTTGTTGGGATATAGAAAATTGCAAAATTGAGACACTCCCTTTACCCTCTAAAGGATGTATCATTTGTCTCATTTTCGATATTTGACCCCGACCCACGTGCCTCAACTCGAGTACTTGTCAGACCCTGTAAAAAGCTTATGATATCTTGGTAGTCTGGGTACTTAACCCACCCAGCCCGAATTCCAAACAATGACAGTAAATCCGGCTACACCGGATTTTTTGTTTTACTCTTTTGTAAAACAAGGGTAGGCTAATAAAAGAAACGTATGAAAAAAATACTTCTCATAATCGGTATTGAGATTACTGTCTTTGCAATCTGGTTCAGCGCGTATGGATCAGCGAATCGAGCCATACCAGACACAGAACAGTCGCAACCAATTGCGCAGAAATCGCAGGCCACCGCTCCCACAATTTCCAGCATCGTCGTTCCTCATCACGACATCGTTCGCGAACGCAGGTCGCAACTTTTTAAAGAGCTTGGGCAAAGATATATTTCATCTCAAAGTCCTGAGACGATTGTTCTTGTTTCTCCAAATCATTTCGAGCGAGGAAGAGCGCACATTCAAACAACACGACGAGTGTGGCACACCGACCAAGGCGATATCACCCCCGCGCAGGCAGTAATCGACTTGCTTGAAAAAAATAACATCGCAACAGAGGAAACAGAAAGCTTCACGCGCGAACACGGCATCACGCTTATCCTGGGCAATATCGAACATACATTCCCTCAAGCCACGCTCGTTCCCATTATCCTCAAACAGCAAACAACACAAAACGAAGTTGAGCAACTTGCGGAGACTCTTCATGCCGCTTGCCAATCCTGCCTTGTTGTCGCCTCCGTTGATTTTTCTCACTATCAACCGGCCCTTTTGAGCAACCTTCACGACCGGCTTTCATTGCGGGCGCTACAAAACAAAGATATTCCACTTCTTCTAAAACACGCGGAGGCGGATAGCCCCGCCACGCTTGCGTTTCTTGCGCGATGGGCAACGCTCCGAAATACAGACCGGTTTGTATCATTCGACCACACGAACAGCGGGACTATCACCAACCATCCCGACGAGGAGTCAACATCACACATCTTTGGGTGGTATGAACAAGGAGCGCCAGCCATTCCCGAAAAGTCTGTCACATTCGCCAGTGCCGGCGACATGATGTTTGGCCGCGCCGTTGGATATCATTATGAAAAGACGG
>CAYJLM010000131.1:0-3925 GCA_964370875.1 uncultured Gammaproteobacteria bacterium
TGATACGACGCGCGGCGAGCTCTATCGCAAGTGTATTGCATTTATTAATCCTCAAGAGGAAGATTTGGGTCTTACTGCGCTTGAAGCAACAGCGTCTGGTAGACCTGTCATTGCGTATGCCGCTGGTGGTAATCTTGAAACGGTTGTCGATGGTGTCACGGGGGTATTTTTTTACGATCAGGACTACGCCGCGCTAATAGATACAATCCTTCATTTTGACCCATCGCTCTATGATGGTGAGACTCTGCGATCGTATTCCTTGCGCTATAGTGTTGAGAGGTTCAAAAAAGAAATAACTGATTATATCGACCGACAGTGGACACAGTGGCAAGAAATGCAGGAGATGAAGCGTATCCGAGAAGGCAAGATGATGTTTTAATTTTTTAATACACCCTATACTATGGGCGAATCACCAAAAAGTAAACTTGCTGACTGGTATACTGAAAAAAATATATCGGAGGACTTATTTTTAAGGATGGAGGAGCGCTGGAAAGCCGGTGGCAATATCTTTCAGGATCTGTATGATATGGGCCCGGCGCAGATTAGAACAGTGCCATTTCAGGTAATGATGGGTGTTGAAAAACTTCAAACAGATATGCTACAGGAATTTTCTTTGAAATTCACCAGAAATGACTTCGCGATAGCTTTCGAAGATATTAGCCGTCACCTTTGGAATGATCTTGAATATATAACTCATCAGTACCCGCGACTTCAGGATGTCGTTACTGAAATGCGGACAAAGCACGCGGGCGCACTGGATGCAACTGCGCAATTACATAAAAGAACTGAGCTTTCAGTCCCAGATGACGTCACCGACGAGGAGGTAGCGCATGTCGTGGCAGAATATAAAGCGTACGTCGACGATCTCATCCGAGCGCTAGAGTTAAAACTTGGCATGGATCTCATTCCGCGATAGTTGTTTTGAAATGGGGGGGCGCCGAACTGAATATTGTGCGACGCATTATTTCGGGTCTCTCCGCCGCTAGGAGATAGTGCTGCCCTATTTTTTTAATGGGTGATACGTTTGATGCGTTTTTTCCGCGTAGCGATCTGAGGCATGAACGTATCTCGTAGTCGTGTCGAGAGATTCGTGTCCTAGGAGAATTTGTATTGCCGCGGGATTTGCACCGGATTCTGCCAGGTATGTGGCAAATCCATGTCTGAGAGAGTGCGGCGTAATAGGAACATTTATACGAAGTATTTCCCGATACCATTTAATGCGTGACTGAAAATAATTTGGTGAAATTTTTTTTAGTCGATTGCTTGCATTACTGCCACGGTAGGGAATAAACAATGCCTCTGCCGCGTCTCCGCGCATTCGAAGATACTGCTGTATATAATCAAACGCGCGGGGGGTAAGATATACAAAACGTTCCTTTCTTCCCTTACCGCGGATAAAAATACGTCCCGTATCATCAATCTGAGCTCGCTTTAGACCAACAAGTTCAGATATACGCATACCGGTCGAAAAAAGGACTTCAAGCATCGTACGGTTTCTAAGAGCAATACGTACATCCTTCTCCAGTTTGCTCGGTGCCTCAATCAAACGAATCAGCTCATCAAGCTCTGCAACCCGTGGATGCTTTTTATCTGTCAAAATAAGCTTTACTGACTCAGGCGCAACTGGAGTAGGGTAATCACTATCTAAAAGGTACTTCAGATAACACCGTAAGGACGAAAGATGACGATTGAGAGAAAATGCAGAGAGAGTGCCACGTGGTACCGCCCCGTCAGCAGTCCGACGGTCACGAGACGAGAGGTATGCCTTGTATTGCTCAATCGTCCTTTTTGTCATTTGAGAAAAATCTTTTAGTACAACGTCAGTTTTTAAAAAATTTTCAAAAACTAAAAGATCGCGTTCATAGCTATAAACCGTTTCAGGTGAAAAATTGTTTGCCTGCAGATTCAATAAAAAATCATCTACTTTTGGCAATTGCAGACTAGTCAATTTATTTTTCGTGTTCATATATCATTTTCCCGTGATTACATGCAGTGCAGAGCGTTCTTAAATTATCAATAGCATTTGTGCCTCCTCGAACTATCGGCGTTATGTGATCAACGATGAGTCGATCTTTCAGGGCATTCGATCCACAAATTGCACAGCGAAAGTTGTCACGCTTAAGTATACCGTAGCGCGCGCCAAGCGAGATTCCCTTTCGGCGTTCTACTGATTTGATTGGTTTTCTAAGTGAATCATAATTCACCCGACCATTACGAATACCAACTACACGTGACGAGCTCTTATTTCGTGAAATTCCAATTTCCTTTAATTTGTCATAGATAGCGCGGGATGTTATGGATATGATAGCTACATCCTTATTTATCTTCTTCGCAATTGCATCACCGGAAAGCATATCATTAAGATACCATTTTTTAATGAGGGCGTTAAAGGGGATTCCGTAATGTTCAGTGATTGCTTTTTGTTTGCAATAAGGCATAGCTACATAACTATAACTCAGCATAAGGGATATTATACTCAGTTAATTATAGCATAAAGAAAAGGCCTTTTAACGCCCTATGTGTGGATAAATACCAACGGGAGGCCTACATGGTCTCCCGTTATTTGTTCTTGTGCCGATCGCCGATGTCCCGGTGAGTGTCCTGATCATTGATAAATCTCATGTAGCTGCGCTCACACTGCTTTACCGCTACATCCGCCAGAAGTATGGCAAATGCAAGAGCAAGGCACATGACGCACACAAGCGACCAATGACTCATGATTGTGGACACTCCAAGCAAGACAGCGGCCAGCACCCTCGTGCCCGTCCTAAACATTCGCGAGCCCTCCAATGTAACGATGTGTACCACACAGCACATTCTTCGTCAATCAGCTCATTGTGGACCCCCTACTCCTGCCCTTGCAAAACAACTCGACATGCGTCGCACAATATATCAGCGCGTGTACTACAAAATTGCAAAATATGTATCATACATCGCACGCAATCCCTGCCGCGCAAAATCCATACCCTCTTCATCCCCCTTTGCAACGGCTTGAGTATATACCTGTACGTATCCGAGGAGACCCCCAAATTTATTTTTTAAATAGTCGCGAAATACATGCTGGGTCGGAGTACTTCCCTTCCGGCTCAGTATGGCATGTGCCGATATGAGCTGTGCCCGATATGCCTCGTTAATTGCATCCCGATCATTGTCGATCTTGTATATCACGTCATTCAGGGAATCACCAAAGAAATTCAACAGGATTATATCATCTTCATTAAGCTCGTTCAGATCAAGTGTACGGATACCAAACCGATCAAGCGTCATCTGCGAAAAATGCCCCTTTCCGGATCCTGCATTTTCAATATCAATCATTCTTTGTACGACAGATCTGAAATTATCGTACTTATTTAATGGTGATTGATGCTCAGTATGTTGGGGCATACTACAATTGATTTACGGTAAATACTTCAGAGGGTCGACCGGGATACCTTTTTGCCGCACCTCAAAGTGCAAATGCGGTCCGGTCGTAAATGGTCCTGCACCGTGTGTTCGGGGGGTGCCACCGGACAAACCTATCACCTGCCCCTTCTTCACATACGTATCTTCTTTGATAATAATTCGGCTCAGGTGTCCATACACGGTCGCAAAATCCTTGTCGTGTATCAGCATAACATAGGCATACGCGATTCCATTTTCATGGACTCTGCCGACATATCCATCAGCAGCTGCGCGTATTTGCGTTCCTTGATACGCGCGAACATCAATTGCGGGGTGTTCAAAAACATATCGAAACGGATATGATTTGTCATGAAAATATGCTGTAATGCCACGGGACGGATCAACCGGCCATCCAAAGGAAAACGGGCCCGCCGTACTTAATAGCTTTAGCTTTTCTCGTGCGGTACGCTCGAGTGAAGCAATCTCATTATCGATGCCGGCCTGTTCCGCACGTGCCTGATTTAACAACTGCTGAAACTTGCTC
>CAYJLM010000132.1:0-3895 GCA_964370875.1 uncultured Gammaproteobacteria bacterium
GGGCTGGGTGTGCATATCTTGTGAATAAAGTGAATTTTAGTGGGGATAGAATAAAAAGCAAGCCCTTAATTCTGCGCAGGGGGCTGTGGATTATTTTAAACCCGGGGCGCGTCGGAATTTTGTCTTTGCGGTGGAGGGGGGGGTTTACTTTTCTTTACGGTTGTATTATCATGGGCAGTATTATTTTGCAACCGTAAGGGGCGCTTCATACATATGCCAAAACGAACATATCAGCCTAAAAAGAGAAAGCGCGCGACAACGCATGGGTTTCTCACGCGGATGAGCACAAAGAACGGTAGAAATGTGCTAAAAAGACGCCGCCAAAAGGGACGAAAAAAATTAACCGTGTAACGAATGCTTGCACGTGACCAGCGTTTGTCTGAAAAACGTGATTTTCAAGCCCTTTTTTCTCGGGGAATGTACCTTTCTACGCCATTGTACACGTTGCGGTGGCGTAGAAATTTTGGTACGTGCTCGCGATTTGGGTTTGTCGTTGCAAATACGATTTCAAAAAAGGCAACCCAGCGAAATACGATCCGCCGACGGTTTCGCGAATGTGTCCGCAAAAACAGTGAGAAATTTCCCACTGTTGCCGATGTTGCTATTATCGTCAGACCAAAGGCGCTTGGCGCGACCTCCAGAGAGATCGAGGCGGAGCTGATTCGGTCCTTCGATGTTATTCGAAGGAGAGGCCCCGCTCATTCGTCCGGGCCACGACGGCCAATAAAGCCCGCGCATCTATGAGCCGCACCCTTGTCTGGCTTATAGGGATATATCAACGCCTCTTATCCCCTGACCACTCATGGGTTTCCCGGTTTTTCCCTCATGGATTTTGCAGGTTCTACCCGACGTGCTCACGGTACGCACAGGCATCATTGAAAAAATATGGTATAGTGCGGGGAGGAGCGCTGATAGTGCGCCGACTTTTGAGTTGTCACCCTTGGCATAAAGGGGGCATTGATTTTGTAAAATAACCAACGCTATGACAGAGATCTTTTCAGCTATCTTCTACCAGCCGATCCTCAATCTTCTGATTGTTATTTATAACATTGTCCCCGGACATGACATGGGAATTGCCATTATTGTCCTGACAATTCTTGTAAAGCTGATTTTGGCGCCGCTCTCCTGGAAACAGCTCGAGAGCCAGAAGATGCTCCAAGATATCCAGCCCAAGCTGAATGAGCTCAAAGAGCAGTATAAAAACGACAAAGAGGGGCTCGCGCAGGCACAGATGAAATATTTTCAAGAGCAAAAGATTAACCCCCTCTCTTCTTGCTTGCCGCTTCTTGTCCAGCTCCCGTTCTTGTTCGCCATGTACTATGTGTTTATGAGCGGGTTGAAGGATGATGGATTTGCTTCGCTCCTCTACCCTTTTGTCCAGAACCCCGGAAAGCTGAATCAGACATTTCTTGGATTTTTATCCCTGACGCAGAGTGGCAATGTTGTCTTGGCCGTAGCTACCGCGGCCGCACAGTACTGGCAGACAAAGATGATTACCGCAAAACGCCCGCCAAAGGTCGCCGGCTCAAAGGACGAAGACATGGCCGCGGCAATGACACAGAATATGGTGCTTTTTATGCCCGTTATCACGGGGGTTATGACGTACCAGTTCCCAGCCGGCCTGGGCCTCTACTGGTTTTTCCAGACCGCTGTTGCAATTGTTCAGCAATACGTGTTTAATAGAAGGGCAAAAAATAAATTGCCGCTTGTTGAGGTGATCCCGGCAAAGAAGTAGTTTTGCGGTGAACGAGCCCTCGTAGTTCAATGGATAGAACAGATCCGTCCTAAGGATACGATGGGGGTTCGACTCCCTCCGGGGGCAGATATATTTCACGGGCCTATAGTATAGTGGTAGAACAGTGCATTCGCATTGCACAAACGGCGGTTCGATTCCGCCTAGGTCCACCAAAAGAAAAGTGGCGCGCCGGTAAGGCGCGTTTTGTGTTTTTGGTCCAAACAGATATACTAAAGAGCGTGATAAAAACAAAAAACAGAACCCTATGAAAATATATGTATTGGGCAGTAACCATTTCATGAAAGAAATGGTCGATGTGAAAAATCAGCTCTGTGCTCTTGGGCTGGACGGATGGATTCACCCGCACTATGAGGTGCTTGTCCGCGGGGAAGACCCGGGGTATATGGACAGATGGCGAGAGGGGGGCGACCGCGCAACGCTCAAGCGGGAACATAATACATTCCGTGAACACTATCAAAACATTTTGAAAAGCGACGTCATTCTGTTTGTGAACGCAGAGAAGAATGGCGTCAAAAACTACATCGGCGGGAACGTGTTGATTGAGATGGGTCAGGCGTACGTCAACAACAAGAAGATTTTTTTCCTATATGGCATGCCCGAAGGGTTGTCGTATATGGATGAGATTGAGGCAATGGATCCGATTTGTCTGGATGGGTGCCTCGAAGGAATCGCGCAGACTTAATAATTCCGCCCACGCATCCCGCCACTCCCGCCTTCATCCTGAAGAGCGGCAAACATGAGTACTGGTATGAAGTACGCGAACAATAAAATATTCTACGCGGCCTACGTGTGTTTATTTTTGGCAATAAGCAGTAGCCAGGGCATAGAGGGGCTGTGGCTTTTTCTTTTTTCAGTAATTGTCGGTGCCGTCGTTCTTCTTTATCACCCCGTCACACAGGAGGGGCCGCGCATTTCCAGGTATTTTTTAATACTTCCAATCGCTCTTTTTTTTGCGAGCCGTCTTCTTCCTTTTGCGATGTACGGCGAACATCCCCTCGGGTATGACACCGGATTTTATAAACAGCGAATTTCGCAAGAGCGGGAGTACCAAACAGCTGATCCGGGATTGATCTTTCTCGGTGAACCAACCGGCGGTGAAATAGCAACCAAAATACTCATCGCGCTTGGATTGAATGACAACGGGATTTTGTATTGGTTTTACATTCTTGTTGGTTTTTTAATCGGCGTGATGGTGTATGTCCTTTCGAAGCTCTATTTTGGAGAAAGCGCCGCCTTTTTTTCCGGCATGGTGTATAGCGTTTCGTTTGTTCAGTTCCTGTTTTATTGGAATTTTTTTTGGAAGAATTCAGTAGCTCTTTTCTTTGCACTCCTTGCTTTTTATCTCATTGAACGCAACAGGCGACATGGGTACATGGCAAGCATCCCGTGTATTTTTTTTGTATTTGTAACGCACAGAACAACATCCTTCGTACTGTTTATAACGCTCGCGGTGTATGTATTATTGAAAAAGAACATTCGCGCGGCGCGGTTTTTTTTACTCGTTTGCTTCATGGTTGGTCTGGTCGTGTGGTACGAGAGAGGCGCGGCCGTGCTTTTGTGGCAGCAAATTTTGTTAGTCCTTGCGACACAGCACGACTTTTTTTCGCTCAAGGAAGGAATTTTTATAGACAGCAAGCAGTTTTTGGGCGGAACGCATGCGTTTATGTATCTTCCATTCGGCATTCTTACGGCAATTGATTTGATTCAAAAAAGAAAAATCAACCTCACGCTCGTGTTCGGTATGGTTGCCGCTACCCTTGTCGTCGTTCAGTTTTTATTTTATAAGCGAATAGTTGTTTTTTTTGATCTCGCGTTGATTATTTTTTTTGGACATTCTTTTCGTGTATTTTTTGAAAAAATATCCGTGCGATCCCTAACCAATAGGTGCTTGTTTCCTTTTGCATTTTTTGTTTTTTTTGTGACCATTTTTTTTCTTTCGGTTGTGGACCAACAGCCGCTGGTGTACCGAGATGAGATGCGAAAGATAGAACAATTACAAAAAATAGAGCCGGGCCTGAGGGTGTTTACTGATAATTCCTACTACACCCCCTGGCTTTACGGGTTTTCCGGTCACAAAATCATTGCTCCGGGGTGGGGTGACGCGCCATGGACCCGAGAAATATGGGAAAGGTATTGGGC
>CAYJLM010000133.1:0-3877 GCA_964370875.1 uncultured Gammaproteobacteria bacterium
ATTGAAGATCGCATACTTTTTATTTTTCAAACTAATGCAGCCGAAAAGGTTTGAACAATTGTTACAAAAATCTGAATAGTACAGATCGTGGCCGTTATAACAGGTAAACGAACACAACGAACGCTGTACCTTCCACGATCCAAGATAGTTATACAGGAGCTCGTCGTTCTCGGTAAAATTCGCGTCATAACAATCCTTCATGTCTATAGTCTGCCCAAGGTAAGCGGAGTCTTCGCATTTCTCGACAAAAAAAGATTCAAACGTATTCTTCGATTCATAGATATAGTCGCCGGTGACAGTGTCCACCTTGCTTGATCGCATATAGCGGTGCGGCGCTTTTGTTTTTAATTCTTGCAAGCGCTTTTTAATAGCGTCCCGCACAGAAGAATCCCAGAGCGGCATCTCCGCTTTTCGTTTTTTATATTCCTGCTCGCTGAGCTGTTCATTGAACACACAGTACTGCTTGTTACGCAGGCCAACGCATCCTATACAGTCAGAACAGTTTTTTACATCATAGCAATACATGATGTCGTACGAATTCTCGCAATCCTGGCAGAACGCGCTGGTTCTCAAATTTTGACAGTCAACAAGCTCGTATGAATATTCACAATGACGACTCACGAGTACGTCGACGCAATTTTTTGAGTAGTAGGGTGATCCGTAAAAGCAATCCTCGGCGTATATCGACCCGTAAATCAAATAGCTGTTTTTGACGCTCCCGATATTATTCGCGTACTCACTTCCAACGCAATCGGCCGTGGCCGCAAGCGCAATTCTGGGAACAGAGTCAATAAGCTCCTTGTATTGGTCGAAAAAACTTCGAGTAAAATCAAATACGTGTCCGTATTCTGTCGCATCCCATGCGTCACTCCAATAACACTCACGACAATAGACCGGAAATGGTGCCTGGGCATCATACATCGCGACAATGTCCTTCTTACACATACTGCACTGCCGGCGATACAGGTTCATTTCGTTCCGAAAACAAAACCGCCTCTGCGCACGACAACGTGGACAAAGGGTTGGCAGAGGGATATCGACGGGCAAGCTCATCACCTCCTTAACATGTGCCAAAAAATTTCGAAAGTGTTCAGGATGTTCAAATTGCTTTGTACAGTTTTTACATATCTGCATATGTTCCAAAATTATATACCCGCACTAATGCTCTTACGTATCAACTCCAATAAGCACTCGAATATTCTTGAGAACGCTGCGAACATTGCCGCTCACGCGTGCTATCTCTATAATCTTTTTGTAGGCAATTTCACGACGGGCTGGGTCTAGGGACTTACCGCTGACACCGAGCTGGAGATCCTCAATGAGCTTTTTACTGTTTTCCACACCCCCCAATGCCGCATGAATTGTTTCGATTTGCTTCTCAAGGACAGTGCGCTCTGCGAGAGCTTTTTCGCGAAGCTTCAAGGCAGCACGCCCGGCAAGGAGCGTTGCGAATACCCCAACCCCGGCTACAAGGATTAAGGAAATACCAGAATTCCCCTCTTTTTTTTCAGAGGGAGGTTCTTTCTTTTTCGGTACACTTGGTTCGGTAAGAGAGTCTGTATAAATGCGTTTACTGAGTTGCGCTCGATGCAGCTTCCACAGCTCTTCCCATGTATCCCGTAGGAGTGCGGGCTTCTGTCTTTGAATTGTCGGGAGTGCTAACAGCACCTGCTCCTCTGGACTGTAGGATGACACTGCCTGGATATGAATACCAAACGCATCGGGTTTTTTAAGAATGACGGGGGCGAGACGGTCTCCAATCCACCGTGCGGCATAATGGTGCGTGGGCCCCGTCTGTTCGTGATCGCTCAGCAAATTTACAAGCAACGCATAGAGCCCAAGATTACCCTCTCCATAGCGAAGCCCCGAAAGCAAACCATCAACTTCAGCGTGTGATAATGCGTGGAGAATATACTCTGGTTTTTGATCCATTAATTCACTATCACTAGGAATCAACGCTTTCTTATAGGCTGGGTCACTATCATCCACGACGTGACCACCGGCCTCATGGGCAAAAACAGAGTCAAATAATTCTAATTTTGATGGCGGATCTTCTTTCTGAACAAGATCGTTGAGCGTAGAATAGATAAGGTAATCTCCCCGAAATGGCTCTTGCAGCGGCGGTGATCCATACTGATTTTCATAGATTTTCAATGCTTCGGGAATTTTTTTTCTGGCATGCATCCATTCTCCTGCCTGGCGCTCGCCGGTATTACTAAATATACCAACTGCTCCAAACATGGTAACCATTTCCTGACCGCTAGGTCCTTGAGTATTCTTTCCCAGAGGGCTACCAAAATAAAGCACGGGCACTTCAACCGCTCTTCCAAAGTATGTTCGCGAGAGACGTTCTATTCGCTTAATGGGCAGAAATCGTCCGAATGCAACCGTAATGTCATAGATGTTTTGATCGGAGGTATACGAGGCGAAAACGCCAGCTTCGGTTCGAACGCCCAATGGCGCGAGACGCTCCGGTAAATGAACCATGGTATGATAGAATTGCTCATCGGTATAGGCTGGAAGGTCCGGGAATGATCCACGCATGCGCTCCCATAATCCCATTCGAATATGTAGCAGAACTTGCTGGGATGGCGCTGGAGCTTGGGTTGATTCCAGACGCGCACCCTCTTTCATATCGATTCCATAGGCAAGGTTATACTGATGAGCAAAGGCATCTACCGCCCCAATAAACGGCTCTATCCTTGTTTTGCTCGCCTCAGAAAGAACGTGATAATCAATAGGAGAGGCACTCCCTAATTCCTCAATATCTCTTTTTAATTGAAGAAACAACGCATTGCGATCAACAACTGGCTCCTTTGATTCAAAGACCGCGCCGGTTGTTGCAACAGCGCCCGCGAACATTGCCGCCTCCACCGTTTTTTTCAAAAATGATTCCTTGCCCATGTCAGATGCATGTTATGATTCAGAGCGCAGATATTATACATCTTCCGTTTTTTCTGAAACCTCCGGTTTTGTCCATGACACAAAATCGCAGTCGGGGTAGCGGTTACAGCCGAAGAATGTCTTGCCTCTCTTGCTGCGCTTCATGACGACATCGCCCGTCCCGCACTTGGGACACTTCATATCAATTTTCTTGTCGCGTGTATTCCTAATATTCTTACATTCCGGATATTTTGAACATCCCAAGAAGCTACCAAACCTTCCCCGTTTCATCACCATGGGCGAACCGCACTTTTCACACGGATCGACATTGGGCGCTTCTTCCCCTGCCGGCGCTTCGCCTTCGATCGGTTTTGCATTCTTACAATCAGGAAATCCGGAACACGCCAAGAATTTTCCGTATCGGCCGATACGGATAATCATGGGCTTGCCGCACTTATCGCATATCTGATCGGTCTCTTCGACAGAAAAATCTTTTTTGGTAAGCTCTGCTGATTTTTTGGTTAAATTTTCATGAAAGGGTTCATAGAACTCACGAATCAGTGGCACCCAATCTTTCTTCCCTTCCGCGACCGTGTCTAGATCGTCCTCCATGTGCGCCGTAAAAGCGTAGTCAACAATATTTGGAAAATGCTCGACAAGAAGATCATTCACGAGAAATGCAATCTCGGTCGGCTTGAGCTTACCCTCTTCGCGCTGGACATAGTTGCGATCAACAATCGTACTTATCGTCGGCGCGTATGTCGACGGTCGTCCAATACCAAGTTCTTCGAGAACTTTGACAAGCGTAGCCTCGGAATATCGCGCGGGGGGGCTTGGTAAAATGTTGTAGGGGTTTTAATTCCTTCAGTGCAAGGACATCATCGGCCGCAAGCTTTGGCAGAGTTCCTTCCTCAATCTCCGTCTCATATACTTTCAAAAATCCATCAAACACGCATACCTGTCCTGTCGCGCGAAAAACATGTTCTTGCAATCC
>CAYJLM010000134.1:0-3840 GCA_964370875.1 uncultured Gammaproteobacteria bacterium
GTACCAGGTGGACGACCAGGAGGCAGCCTAGGACGTTCCCCGGGAATCCCAATTTGACCTATTTTAGGAGATGGCTTATACAAGGTTTACCTGGTACCAGGTGGAGATTTTAATAGAAACCACCAGGTGTTGCATGGCTTAGGGAACACCTGGTACCAGGTAAGGCTTAGGTAAACTATTTAAAATTAGGAAACACTTGACACCAGGTGTTTTTGAGAGTAAGGTCAGGGCGTCTGAATTAGACACCGACGGAGCAATGGGGGAGGAAATGATAATAGTTAACTTTCTTCTGAGGTTTCTAGGAATCGCTTCTCCCTTGCCGTCCCTTACTTACTAACATTAAATTAATATGATATTCGATTACGTGTTCATCGGAGGGGTGATCTTTTACGTAATTTATTTCTTGCTGGTTCCATTGCTACCAGCGCCTTTTAGTTAGCGTGTTTGTAGGGATTTTAGTAGTGGTGATCGCGATCGTCTACTTACTTTTGGTGCTATCGGATGGTGGTCGTCTCTTTCCGTGGAATCGTAAGTAACTTTTAAATTCAATGGAAAATCTAATTTCTTTTTTGTTTTTGGTATTAGCAGCTCTGGGGATAATCGGAATGCTTACTAGCGCTTATCAGCCCTACGGACTGCGCAAGAAGCGGTTTCTGAATAAGACTCTATTCTTAATTGAGGTGATCCATGGGAAAGCGGATGAGAAAACTATGGAGGAGGAGACTAAAAAGGTGAAGTATCAATTAATTGCTCTTGATCGAGAGGGCGACAGGGTGATGAGGAATGTATCTGTTAAACATATTTTTAAATAACACTTTATATATGAATATATTATTTTGGATCGCGTGGCTCGTGGCAAACATGGCTTTGATTGTACTTCTGACGGAATTTTTAGCATTACGAGTTGGTATGAGAATATTTAGAAGGTTCCTTGGTCTTTCCAAATTTTCAGTAGAGATTCGAGAAGAAGGCGGAAAGAAATTTTGTAAGCTTAGGATTTCTTCTCCTGAAGGAAAAGCGGTGATAGAAAAGAGCGTCAATGCTAAAATTTTGATGGCAACCAAGACAGAAATAATCACTGCTCCGACTGAGGGGAATTACTGGCGTGATCCAGAGGAAGGTGAAATATTAAGCCTAAAGAAATCATGACCATGAAAAAATTATTATCGGACTATGATTGTTCTGTGAAACTGTCGTATAAGGATAAAATTAAGAAGTTGAATGATCAAGTCAGCGCATTACAAGATATCAAATTCGACCATTATATCGGGAATTTTTATGTCAAAAGGGGAACTAAGAGAAATCTCTTTGGAATGCGCAAGGCGGTGGAGTGTTTCATTCCTAACGGATATTTAATTCATAGTAAAACTGGTAGAATGCTCTTGTTTGGAATATTAATTACGGAGACTGGAATGATTTACATGAAAGGGCAGAGGTACAGTGATCAAATTAAAAGGGAATTCACTCCAGTTTCTAAGAGAAAATGGGCAAAAGAATCGGCGAAATTAATGATGAAATATGAAGAGACTTAATTCAACCACAATCAGCACCTATGAATTAGGTAAATTTACCAAAGACGTTTTAGATCAGGTGGAACGAGGCGAAGAGATTACGATTAAACGAGCCGGAAAGATCGTGGCCAAGATCGTAAATGTTGAATCTAAGCCAACTCCCCGGGTACTAATTTGTGATGATTGCGCTCATGAAGCGGTAGTCACTGCGAATGGAGCTAGCGGGGAGCATAATTTATGCGCGTCTCATTATGAGATGATTGCACATCTTAACCCCGAGATCACATGGAGAAAGTAAAATATCAGGCGACTGGGGATAACGTGGTAGTAGAGCGGTTGCCGTCAGCAATTGGAGAACAAGCTCTTCGAGGTCGAGTAATTTCAGTAGGGAGATTAGTAAATAAAGACATTAAGCCAGGGTTAGTCGCGCATTATCATGGAGCGCTTACTGATCGGATCGATGAGAAATATTCTTTAGTTACTACGGCGAACTATGCGATTAAAGTTACAGATCCACGTAAAATAGAGGACGTACATGAGTGTTTGGGAGGAGTTAAGTCTCCTGGAGTGAGCGAGAATTGTGAAGCCTGTAAGAATAAGGGAAAGTTTAATATTCGCCTCTTAAATGTGAATACTAACCTAGGGAATCAGAAGCCGGTACATAAGACTTTCTTTAGTGACTTGGCTGCTGGTAAAATTACTCCAGAAGAAGCACGGGACGTTTATAAAATCCCAATTGGAGACGAAGAACAGTTTAATCACTATGAATAAGGCTTAAGCAATGAATAAAAAGAATAAGGTACTGAACAATTTGGCTTTAGGACAGAGTCAAAAGGAAGCTTCCCGGGGAATATTCTCCCAGCAATACACCTCTAAATTGATTCGCCAAAATACGGCTGGATTTAGGGATGCGCTCTTAGAAAAGCTGAAAGAAAAGGGAGTAGACCCTGAGCTTTATGCGAAGACTATGTTGGATGGAATTGAAAAGGCCAGTTATGTGGACAAGGCAGGTGGCGTACAGGTAGACTACAAAGCGAAGTTAGCTTACCTAAAACACCTAGGCGAAATCCAGGGAGTGGAAGCGCCAATCGAAGTTCAAAATGACAACACCCTCTTCCTTTTCCAACTTATTGGAGATGGCGAAAACGGATCGCGCGATCAAATTGATGCTGAATCGGACTTTTCGGGAGCATCCGATATTCGCTCAGAAGTTCTTGAAAATCAGGACGAAGGAGTTGGAAGCGGAGGGGCTCGTGAAATTGAAGCTGAATTCAAGCCAGTTGAAAATGGCGGACGCAGCGGAGGATCAACTGAGGCGGACGGGGATGGTAAGGAAGTTTCTTCTGAAAAGCCGCCAGTTCGGGGGATCGACTTACATTCAGAGCCGCTTCTTTCACAAAGCATTGAAGCAGAGGGCAGTGAACGCGCTCACGGTGACTCATCTGGCGGAAGCGACGAAGAAGATCTTTCAGATGAATCGGATCTTTTACGAGAATTTACCCAAGGAGATTAGGGCTCCGACTCATTTCTCCTCTAAAACTGAGATCGTTTACAAAGCTCCTCTAAACTCGCAGCTTTTCATCGATACAGCAGGAGCTTCTACTGGTCGTAGCGGAACGTTTCACTTATTGCATGCGTCCGAAGTGGCTTACTGGAGGGATGCTGACTCCGCCATGCGTTCGGTAAGACAGACGGTTCCAAAGGGAAGAGGTACTGAGATTTGGATTGAGTCGACTGCTAATGGCCGTTCCGGCTATTTTTATGATCTCTACAAGAAAATCAAGGCGGGTAAGTCAGAGTTCGAGATCATTTTTATCCCATGGTACGAAATTGATGAATACGTTGAGCCGGTTCCCGAGAGATTTGAATTGACTGATCGAGAGAAGCGAATCAAGGCCAGATATCATTTAAGTGACGAAAAAATGGCTTGGAGACGGAGTGCCATTGAGGAGTTTTGTGAAGGCAAAGAGGATATTTTTAATCAGGAATATCCAACTACCGAAGAGGGAGCATTCCTCATGTCAGGACGCGGTTACTTCCCTCCAGCTTGGATTAAAAGGGCGGATAAGGGTACTCTCCCGCCGTTGGTTAAAGGGCGAATGGAGCTGCTTACCGATAATAATGGCGACTCTAAACCGACCTTCATTCCGACTCACAGTGGAGGCTTAAGTCTGTGGAGCCAACCGAAACGAGATAGGTTATATCTTTTGGCGGCGGACGTGGGAGGAGTCGTAGAATCCAGCGATTATCATGCGGCGTATTTAATTGACCATGAAAACGGCGAGATGTGCGCTTCCTTTCACGATCACCTGGAGCCTGATCTTTATGC
>CAYJLM010000135.1:0-3788 GCA_964370875.1 uncultured Gammaproteobacteria bacterium
ATCCTGGCATGAGCGACATCTGATATTGCGTCTTAGGTCGATTCACCAGGTCATAGTAACCATGCGTCGCGTAATTAGGGTCTTCGTGAGGATAGCGTGGGCCGCTCGCGTAGAGTCGGTCAGAAGTAAGATCGACGCGCAACACGTTTGGATTCTTCTGCAGATATTGGTCGAGAGCATCGATACCGTCAACGTCTACTTGACGCGTCAGCCAGTAGTCATCCAGCATGATGAGCACTTGCTGGTCAGGAATTCCGTTCAGATATCGGATGAGTCCATCAGACCATTGGTTCAGTGCCCACGACTCACCAGCTTGAACTGGATGAAAGTTGGATGGCAGCTTGAGGTCAACTACGCTCTGCAAAGTTTCGCAGAGAACGTCAACGTCGTCAACAGGACTGAAGTATCTGTTCCAAAGGTGAGCGAAGGTCTTGAGCGTCCAAGCAGATTTGTTGGAGGTGGTGACGAGAAGTTTCATCTATGATTGTTTGTGGGATAACCGAGGGCGGAGCAGGGAGGGCGTACCTACTCTGCTCCGCTCGGTTGAGGCCGCTCCTCAGCTTCCTGACTAAAGAACGGTGAGGGCTATCTTCCCACAAGACGCGCCCTCATGGCGATGGCACAAATATTCTATAGGCTATTTGGGGGGTTGTCAAGAGGCAATTCCACCTGTGGGGGATTGCATGTAACGAAAGATACAACGGGACTTCTGATTGCAACTAAACATGCAATAAGAAACGGGACTGATTTCTCAGTCCCGTTCTTGTTACCTAGTTCTCGACTAGATTAGCTTGGATAAACAGTTGCTATCGGTCGAGTAGACATACCACCGTCAAAATGGTATGGAGACTCAGGGAATGGAGACTGCAGGTGTTGTAGCGGCACGTACTTCACGTTTTGCAGCTTGCCCGCGAGATGCGGGGTGCGAAGCACAATGCGCTGTTCAGTCTTAAGATTGAACTTGTAGCACCACTTGTCTGTTTCGATTGCCCACGAGTAGATGCCGCCATCAGTCCAGAACGGTTCAGCGCCATTCATCAGCGCGACGTTGGCAGCAGCAACTGCGGACGAGTAGTCCAAGTACTCACGATAGAGCACAGGGAAGTTCCCGCCGACAGTTAGAGGCACGAAGTAGATGCTTGATGCGTATTCGCCAGCGGCGAGGTTCGCGTCGTTCGTGCTGTCCTGCTCGTAGATACCGTCATCGAGAATCACGGGGTACAGACGCCCGTTGATGGTGATGGTGAGGCTCTCACGCATCTGATTCTGCATGACGATATTCTCGCGACCGTCGATAACGACTTGCGAAGTTCCGATGACCGCGGTGGCGCATTGACCAGTGTTGTACTGGCATGGCCAGGTGGTGAGTAGTTCCTCCCATAGCTCAGGGCGCATCACCAACGCAGCGGTGAATGGCGTCAAGCCCATTCGGTTCGCCTTGAAGTAGATGTAATGCTCCATGCTGGAGAGATACTCAACGATGGACTTCCCGCCACCTTGAACATTGTCGTACGTGAAGTCTTTGATATCACTGTCGACCGCAGCACATGCAACGTTCGTTTCAGCGTCCACGTGACCAGTGTTGATGAGCAGGTCAAGTCCGCGGAAGCCGCCACCATTAGTGTAGGTCGATTGCCACATGTCCTTGACGAGCTTGCGCTCGGCCTGGACTGCAGCGCCCACCATTTCACTCATGGTGATGATGCTTAAGATTTGTTGCTCGTTCAGACCGCGTGGAGTCAGACCGCTCAGGCCAAGGACAGCGCCTTTGAGAGTGAGATCGGTGAAGTCACCGCGGTTCACGCGGAGCATCACCTTATCGAACTCAATGGTCTGAGTATCGCGGCGAGTGAGGCCGAACTTAGTGGTCTGCACACATGCCTTCATGTAGCCAGCAGGTGCATCTTCGCAGGATTGAGTGGGCTCGCTTCCAGTCGTCGCCGTGTATCCCGTCAAGATGCTGTAGAAGGGACGTTCCTCAACCGAGCGGAGTGCAGGGATTTGAGATGCGATTCCCAGAGGACGCATATGCGCCGTGATGACTGTGCGGTCAAGTCCTGGGGTAGAGAAGATGCCGCCGAGTCCATGAAGTGGAGTGGCAGTCTGGAAACCAGCAATTGCGCCTTTGTTGATCTGGCGTACTTCTTTGCCAGCCCAACCTGCTGCGGCGCGGTCACCTTTCTCGGCTTGCTTTAGAAGACGATGGATGGCATCTCCTTGGGTCTTCTGTGTCTTTTGCTGCTCTTCGAACATCAGCGTCATTCGTTGTAGAAGCGCTTCGGTGTTCATTGGGGCAGCGGCTGTTTTGTTACTCATGCTTTCCTCCTGATGAGTTTATTACTCGGAATCGGCTGGCTAGTTGTACTTGCCGCCGAGAATGTCGCCGAGAACGCTGGTCATAAGTGGTGCTGCTGGTGCATCGGCGTTTTCCTCTGGTGCACTTCGGCCAAGAGCTGAACGACCGTCGACGCGAGTTTCCTCGGATTCGACTACGGATAGACCCTTGAGGGCTCGTCCGCTCCAGAGTTGCTCGATGAGCGATGGCTTGGATTTCTCCAAGTTAGCTTCCTGCTCGCCGACCGCTTTGGTGACAGCTGCTAGATTGCTGACCAATGGTTCGACGATGGCGCGTACTTCACCGAGGAGCAGTTCGTTGTTCGCCGATAGGGTCGACAGAAGAACATCCTGCTGCGCTTTGGTGAAGACCTCGCTGGCCTCCGCTGTTGGTGCTTCTGGTGCTTCCGGTGCGTCTGCAGGAGCATCTGCAGGTGCTTCCACTGGCTCAGCTGGCGCTTCAGCGGGTGCTTCAGCCACAGGAGTTTCCTCGGCAGCAGGAGTTTCTGCAGCTTCACCGATTGCCTTGTGGATGACGCCCGCTTCCTGCGCAGCCTTACCAACGGCGCGGTTGTTCTCCTCGATGGCTTCAACGTCTTCGGACTTTAGTCCGAAGAGCGTCTTGAGGGCTTGTACTTTGTTGACGTCCATATTCTCTCCTTTATTGATTACGACGAAGTCAGTCAGTTTGTTGGCTGCTGCTTCAATCGGGAGCGGCGAAATCTCGAACGTGATGTGGCGTACGATGTGCCGCTTGTCTTGCGAGTCATATTCGATTGTTTTTCCGTCCATACCATGCGAGACGCCAAGGTTCTTGGTCTTGGCGAGTGCACGGGCGACTCCTTCCATGCCTGGGTCGAATGTTCCTGCGGCGAGAGCGAATCCTACGCCGTTGTCCTCGTCATAGGCAACCCAGGATGCTTGGCCTACGCGCGTCCCCTTGATGTGCGCAAGCCACAATTCGGGATATGGAATTTCCCCCTTGTCTACCATTTTCACGAAGTTGCGGTGCGACTCGGCAGTGACGATTTCAGGCTTGATGTCATTGTCGAGGAAATTGTTGCTGTAGCGCGCCAGCCACGCCAGCTTGCCATCCTTTGTTTTGAAGATGGTCATACCAGCTTTGTCGAGCGATTTGACGTGTATCATCGCTTCGTCGAGGTTTGGATAGTGCTGTGGCAGAATGTCGGTCATGATGCTCTTGATGGTGTCACCGAGTGAGGGTGTGGACTTGCGCTTAGGAGCAGCTTTGATGATTTCAGCAAGTTCACTTGCGGCTTTGACAACCGCAGCGCTCTTGTCGGTGATGGTGTCGTCCCACATAATGTTGCTAACTAACGCGGGGAACATGTTGGCTTTATTGCGCACTTCCCAAGCAGCTTCTTGAGCTTTGACTTCTTCATCGAGTTGCGAATAGGAAGTAATCATTGGAGAAACATAAGCTACTTCGCTCA
>CAYJLM010000136.1:0-3764 GCA_964370875.1 uncultured Gammaproteobacteria bacterium
GGGTCATAGACCTCCTTGGTTTCTCGCCGAATTACCTCGACGATGTCGACGTCTATGCTAATGGTCGATCCGATGGCGTCCCGGGATGGCGTCCCGGAAGCCTCGAGGTAATAGTCCTTGCCGACGCTCTCCATGGCGGGAAGCCACTGGAGCGACAGTTCGGTGTAGGCGTTGTATGTGGCTGCACTGCCCAAGATCTCCGCGATGGCTACGCGGTATAAACCGACGAATCCCCCGTAGTCCATGTCGTTGATCCCGAAGCGGAACTCGACGCCCCCCTCCAGATTCACGGCCTTCGACCTGTTGATGCGATAGGCGATTCGCCTGATCTGGGCTGGATCCGACGTGACGACCTTCCATTTGCCGAACATCGATTTCTGTCCGGCAGGAGCGATTGAAATACCACGATTGACCGTGGTGACTTCCATGAGTCCATTGCCCCCTCCAGGCCAGTGGAACTCGGGGGGTGATCCGTAAACAACCTTACCTGGTTTAAGGACAGCCTCGGCCGCGACCGGCGTGGGGCTTGCGTTCGTCGCTGGCTGCGACGCGGGTGTGACCTGTTGTGGTGCGAGTGTGGCGCACCCCGCCAGCATGCTCGCCGATACGGCAAGCGTGAACTTCTTCCTCATGATGTCAAAGGACCTCCATAAACCATTGACTGTACGAGCAGAAGACTATCACCCCCCTCATTTGTCAATCCTGCGATGCGCTTTGTTGTTGCTCTGTGTAATTCCTTGTATACTATACCCTAGTCTCTAACCACTAATCTTTGATTGTATGAAACTCACAAAAATTGTGTGCACAATCGGACCGGCGTCAGAAAGTAAAGAAATTTTAAGGAAACTTGTGAAGGCGGGCATGAACGTCGCGCGGCTGAACTTTTCTCACGGAACCTATGACAATCACGCAAAGCTTATTCGAAACATCAGAAGCGTCGCGAAAGAACTGGATCAGCCCATCGCTATTTTGCAGGACTTGCAGGGACCGCGCATACGTATCGGTGAAGTTGCCGATGTGGGAATACAGATTAAAAAAGGGGAAGAGATTATTCTGGTGCCACAGAGCGAGTATAAGGCAGCCAATGCATCGACAATGTTACCCAATCATTACCCGCCGCTCAGTGAGGAAGTGAAAAAAGGACAGCATATTCTCATTGCAGACGGAACTATGGATTTGAAAGTACTGAAGATCAAAGGAAAACAGATTTATTGCGAAGTCGTTGTTGGCGGACTTGTAAAATCCCATAAAGGAATCAACGTGCCGGGCGCCACGCTTTCCGCGCCGAGCATGACGAAGAAAGATCGTGAAGATCTTGCGTTTGGCGTGAGTCAGAAGGTTGATTATGTTGCGCTGTCTTTTGTAAGAACGGGCAAAGACATTAAAACACTGCACTCGCTATTGAAGCGCCATTCACATGAATATCCGTCGGCGCTCGCTATTGGCGTTATTCCAAAAATTGAACGGTGGGAGGCGGTAGAAAATTTTGATGAGATTCTTTCGTTGTCAGACGGCGTTATGGTTGCGCGCGGTGATCTTGGCCTTGAGATTCCGGCAGAAAAAGTTCCAATCGTACAAAAGACCCTGATTAAAAAATGTATTCAAGCGCATAAGCCGGTCATCGTCGCCACACAGATGCTTGAGTCGATGACAACCAATAATAGGCCGACTCGCGCGGAAGTGTCTGATGTTGCCAACGCGGTTATTGATCATACCGATGCCGTTATGTTGTCGGGGGAAAGCGCGGCAGGGAAATATCCGGTGCAGGCCGTTACCATGATGGCGCGCATTGCGCACGAGACGGAAAAATCGCATTTTGATGACTATGTCTGCGATCGACTATCGCGAGAGAAATTAGAGGAAGAGATGATCGCTCATGCTGTCGCGGATATTGCGCGAACGAAAAAAATAAAACTTGTCGTCGTCCAGGATGATGACCCTGACCTCATTTCGCTTATTTCAAGCCATCGGCTGGAGATCCCCATTATTGGTTTTTCAAAAAAGGTAGCTCATCGCCAATGCCTGAATCTCGTTCGCGGTGTTACCGTGCTTCCCGCCTCTTCGAATCCCGTCGAAGAGTTACTGAAAAGAGGTTTGGCACGAAAGGGAGATCGCATTCTTGAGGTCGAGGGTGATGAGATAGAAATAACAAAGATATAGGGATATGACTGAAGAGCTTAGCGGGCAAGATGTAATTCAGCGGAATTTCTACAAGGAGTTTATATTCGGCGGGCAACAAACCGAGAATGAATATCTCGAAGAGCGCGATCGTTTTGCGAGTCTTCTTTTTGAAGAATGTCAGGTTGAGCAAGAAGGTGCGCATGACATGTTCGATACGCGCAAAACGCTGATGTCATTGGAAATAAAATATGCGGGTGGTCGCGTTTTGACTCGTGAGGATTTTCTTCTCGCGATTTCTCTTGCGAGAAAATTGCTTCATCATGAAGACATCGAGGGCGTTATTCCGTTTATTGTTCGGAATCGGAAAAAACATCCTGATTTTTCGGCAATTCAACACCATCCAAGAAATTATTTGATCGAAATTATCGAGCAACGTTTTATTGATACGGAGGAGATGTCTCTGCATGAAGACATTGGAACTGATGAGGAAGCGGCGCAGGATGTGGGAGCGATCCTTAGTTTTTGTTTGACTGTGCATAAATGGAACACCAAGTATTATTCGGAGCACCCATCTGTCGGCGTTCTTTTTTCGCAAGAGAACTCGGAGGAGAAAAGATATCGTGTGGGAGAGCAGGCCAATTATTTGGCTTGGTGGCGCGGTCTTCCCTATGAAATTTGCCAGATGCTTATTGAGTTTGGGTTGCTTGACAAGCTGGATGAAAATATTCGCTCTCGCTATCTGTGGGAACTGTGCGCCATGGCCATTGAGGAATTGTTCGATACAAGTTATTTTCAGCACTATCAAAAACCGCCGGGGGTGCCACGTATTCTTGAATATCCGCCGCGTCGCCAACCCGCCGAGCAGTTACTGCGTATGCTTGTTGGTGTTTGCGGAGACCAGCCGGCAATGGAAAATATTAAGAATCTTGCTCTTTCGAATAATTTCCCCGCAATTCATTTTACCGACGCACAGCAAGAGGTGGTGAGGAAAATTTTTATATCATCAGAGGAATAGCGCTATGTCTGTCTCTCTGTACGGAGTCATGATTTCTCTAGGACTCCTTGCGGCGTATGGGGTTTCATTTTTTTTAGCACGACACAGTGCTTTTGCGCATCATATAGATCGCGTCGTTCTGTGGTTGTTTATTCCCGCAGTGCTTTGTGCGCGGGGATTGTTCGTGCTTTATCACCCCGAGTATTTTTTGCGGTACCCGTCAGAAATTATTGCCGTATGGCATGGCGGGTGGGTATGGCATGGCGCATTACTGGGAGGGCTACTGGGAATTTTTTTCTATTGTCGGAGATACGGCGTTTCTTTTTTTCGGATGCTCGATGTATGCGCGCCGGGAGTTGCGCTTGGGCAGGCGATAGGGCGATGGGGTAATTTTTTCAATCAAGAAGCGTATGGCTTGCCAACGAATATGCCGTGGGGTATTGCCATTGATCCGGCACACCGCCTGCCTGAATTTGAACAGTTTGCGGTTTTCCACCCCACATTTTTATATGAATCGATGTTTGACCTTGCGTTATTTCTTTTCTTGTGGTTCGTGACAGCAAAAATCGGTAAAAAACCTGCATATCAGACCGGAACGGTTTTCTTTTTGTATTTTCTTTTCTATTCGATAGGCCGCATGTATATAGAG
>CAYJLM010000137.1:0-3723 GCA_964370875.1 uncultured Gammaproteobacteria bacterium
TTATTTCCGTACTCGGACTTCCTTCTGGGGAGACGTCGGCCTTGACGGTCGATTCAAAAAGAAAGAGAACTGACCTCGAAAAAGATCGTATTATTGCAGAACACCTCACAAATCACCCCGGCGTTATTATCGATAAGAAAACAGGCATTACATCAACCGACTTTCGCGATATCTACCCGGATGGGCTTCCCCTAGAACTCAAAAAAGCCCTCGATCCTGACACGCTTGCGATCATGGAGATTGAGTATGAGCACGGTACGTACATTAGGAAGAAATTTGGGGACACACAGGACTGGCTGAAAGCGGATTATCCTATTCACTATTTTCGATTGCCTGGTGGAATCGACTTATTTTCTCGGGGGTACTATCACGATAAAATCTGGCATGAAAATAACAAACAATTTCTTCAAAGAGTCAATAAGCACGCAGAGATTGTTTGTATCGAGGGATCTGGTTGGTTGAACAATGAATCGAAACTCGATTCTCTCTGGAGTGACCCAACACAGCAATTTGGACATTTTGATGCGCTCATGCATGAAGCAGTTGACAGCGGGTTTAAGGGATTATTTGCCGTCGTTGATGCGCGGGATAGGTCAAAAATAACGATGGACCACACGTCTTTTTATGCATATCCTTATCTTCCACAATCTTTTTACCAGCACTACCTTACTTTTCTAAGGAAGGAGCATCCCCATCTCTCAAGAATCATTAGCTCGGAAGAAGATTTAGAATATATACTTGCGAGACAATCGATATCAGACCGGGGAATACAAAATTCAGAGATAAAATACGGACTATTTCGAGGCGGGAAAAATTATGCAGCTCACCCTTATCTTACGAAAGGTGGCGAGGTCGATTTTGAGCCGACATTTCTTGAGCTTGGACATAAGTTGTTTAGCGATGCCCTTGCGGCTATAAAGCTCCATCTCATCGCAAGACTCATGACTGATGGGCATATATTGAGAGGGCCGATCGTCGACTATGAGGGAACCTTTCATCTTTCCAGTAAATCATTTTTCTTGCGCTATCCTCAGTATGCGCTTGTAATTGTTCTACGGACAATCAATGAGCTCATGGCAGGGAGGACGGAAGAAAAAGGCAATCTTGATGAGATATATACTGTCTTCAAAGACCCGAATTGGACAGAAGTTGTTAAAGAAATAGCGAAGCTCATATTCAGGAAGATGGAAGATTCGCCATTGAAGACGACTTCGCTGGGACCCGACCAGAAAAAACTTCTTGATTATCCTGTCGATTTTCTTAAGATATATGGCATTAACGCATCTCAGGTGATGCCAACAGACGAGGAGATACAAAAAATTCGAGGAAAACTATCGGCGTCATTTCCGGAATCATCTCAATAAGATCGGCGCACTAAATCTCGCGCCAGTGGTAACGCAGGTCTTAACATCATCACCAATCCCGCTCCAGATGATTTCAAACAGAAACAGAGGTATTCGCCTCTGTTTTTGTTTGAACGGTTTGCGCTTCTGGTGGCGGCGCCATACAATGTCTCATAAGGGGCTGATGTCTAAAAACAGCTCCGCTACAGATTCTGAATAATCAACAATAACTACACCATGTCCAGGATGTATCGCTATACAAAATCAATTGACGGTAAGGTTGCCAAGGCAGTTGAGGATGTTTTAGGCGTCAAGGTGCTGAGTAGCCGGAAAATGGCAATCGGCGAAATCAATCACGTGTACAAAGTCGTGACGGATAAGAATGCTGTCGTTGCTCGCGTTTTTGGGTACGCCGCCCAGCCGGCTCAAGGAATGTTGGAGTGGATAGAAAAGAAGCTCACCGCCTATCGCATCCCCCATGCCAAGCTTCTGCATTACACCCGCGATAAAAAGTTTTTTCCAAACGGTTTTATGATCTCGGAATTCGTGGAGGGGCAAAACGGCTGGGAGGCGATAGATACGGGTGTCCATTCGCTTGCCCAATCATATGAACAATCGGGTAAAATCTTGAGAAGGATCTATCAGATTTCACTTCCTAAGTACGGCCCAATAAATAGCGGCAAGGGTACGCATGATAATTTTATTGATATGGAGATCGCTCAAGTTAAGAGAAAGCTTCGGTGTCTGACTCGGCGCAAGGCAGTGCCAGTAGATACTTTTGAGAAGGTGAGTCGGATGATTACGCAGTGCCTTGAGCCATACCAGCACACATTTCGCCCGGTGTTATTGCACGCGGACGCGAGCCGTGAAAATTCTATCTGGACCAAAGACAAAAGGTTTATTCTGATTGATTGGGATAATGCGTGGTCTGGCATCTGGATGTGGGATTATATTGAATCCAGTTGGTGGTGGTTGCATCTGAAAGAGTGGAAGAGCGAGAACATGAGAAATATTGCGCGTAAGGCATTCTTCAAGGGCTACGGCACAGGTGAATATTCGCCTCAAGAAATTGATGTCATCCAGCACGGTTTGTTCCTTATAAAATCCGTTGAGAAAATGCATTATTATCTTCTTGATAAAAAAGATACGAAAAATTTTAATCTAGTGAAAAGAATCTTTTTTCAGCTTCTAAACAAAAGAGACGTATTCTATTGCAGGTGAACACCTCGTTACGCAAGCCGGCAGGGTCAGGAGGTCATCCACTGCGCCAATTCATATATTTGTGTCAGAAAAGAAGCACGATCTTTTTGAAAAAAAACACGGGCAATGCTCAACAATGTGAACACGCCCGTGTAGAAAATAGAGAAGGAGGAGTAGGAAAATGAGGGGCTAGTCCCCGGCGAGGAGTCGTCGCATCTCTGCGACGAGCTTTGCGGCCATGACGCGGTCTGCGCAGACCGTGTTGTCCTTGCCGGTAAACAGTCCCTCTGATTTTATACTGAGGAAAAGCGCCGCAACGCGCTCTCCCGCAGTTTCTGTGCGCTGAAGTTTTGCCCAAACGCCGTAGTCGGCGTTTGTGTCGTCGAGGGTTTCGGGAAGAATGATCCGAAGGATCTCTTCTCCGTCCTCAACGACCGCACCAACGCGATCTAGTTGGCACTTAAGTTCCTCGGCTTGGAGCTGGTCGACAGTGTTAGCGTCGACTGTCCCGAACCGGCTGACTGGCCACTGCGCGACGATCTGCGCAATAGCACCCAGGGCTGTCGTGTCGAACACCACCGTGGCGTCGACACTGAACCTTCCGTTAGATCTGAACAGGTCGTCGTTTGCACGACTGACCTGTTCCGCGATCGTAATGATCTCGGGACGGAGTCCCTCAATCACCGACACGATCGCTGCCGTCCGAAGATCGCTCTCCGGATGGTCGTATGAGCTAGAGCAAATGAATACTCCAGCCGCATGATGCATGCCCGCCCGCGTGTACGTCAGAGGATCCCGAAGGTTCCCCATCACGTACACCACCTTCCCAAGGAGGTGGCCGGGAAGGTTGGGGAATCCTCCGTCGTTGCTTACCACAACAACTAAAATTCCCCGGAGCTGCTTGCCGAGCTCGTCGATGACGCTCTCGGCTTTTTCCCAGTCGACAGGATCGACCAGGAGGAAGGTTTGCCGTCCCCATCCTTGCCACCATCGCACGGCGGCAAGGCCGTTTTCGCGAGCATCCCACCACCGTAGGATCGGTGGGATTACGACGGTTGACAGTGCCAACGACACTGCCAGGAACGTCAGTACCGCGTAGCCCACTTGCAACCAGCACGATCCAGGGTTCGACGCCGGAGAAGCCGTCCCAAGGGGGGACAATACTACAAGTCCCAAACTA
>CAYJLM010000138.1:0-3721 GCA_964370875.1 uncultured Gammaproteobacteria bacterium
GAATCACTGTGTCCTGAGTCAAACAAACAGATTGAACCCGCGCTGATACCGCAAAGAACAGTGCCGCGTTGCCATGCTGTTTTGAGAAGTTTATCGACACCGAGCCGTCGCCAAATTCTCATCATTTTTAGTGTGTTTCCGCCACCAATATAAATAATGTCCGCATAAAGTATCTTTTCTTTGATCTCTTTTGGCGACGGTGTTTCCTTGAGTAGATAGAGGATATCTGTTCTACAGCCCAATTTTTTACCAAAATAATTATCAGTGCCCTTACATTTATCTTCACTGTCCGAGCTTGCCGTTGGAATAAAAAGGAACTTTGGGTGATTCTTTTTCGTTAGTCGGATTATCTCTTTGTCTATTGCCAAAGTTTCAGAGCATCCGATCAGGCCACCGCCAATTGCAACTATTTTTTTAACTTGTTTAGTCATAATGCGATAAAGTTGCCATTATTTTTGCAACAGTTTCGTCTACAGTCAGGTTGGTATTGTCGATTTCGTGGCCCGCCTTGATTTTTGTTGTGATCATGTGTACGAATGTGGCAGAATCTTCACCGTGGGCATTCGGTCTCTTGGAATCCCTCTCAATGCATTTATCTACGTGACTGGTAAGGGTGAAAATTTCTATGTCATCATCAAATTTCTTTATCAGGTCATCAATTTGTTCCTGATAGTAAAAACATCCGTCAATAATGAATGATTTCTGATCCTTAGTTGCGCGGTCAAGAATTATTTGGTTTGCTTTCAGGTAACTTTCGAGCGGGATTCCATCTGGATTAGCCGGAACCAGTTTATTGTCGTCAATAATTTGATCCAACGAAATATACTCTAGGCGAAGATTATGCGCCAAAACATTAGAAACAGTTGTTTTGCCAACGCCCAGCGGCCCCCTGATTATTATTAGCTTTTTCATATTTTTACTTCGCGGGCATCGGCAGTATTAGCAACATGATGAATCCTCCCTATATGTGGTTTGACGATTTTTCTGTTCCAGAATGAATCCAGCAATTTTTAAGCACGAACATCTTGCTCTCGGGTATCGGCCCTCTATCTGGTTTTGGTCATGGGTGGCCAATTTGTGAAAAATTGTTCAGTCGCTCAATATTTGCGCACAGAACTCACACACATTTTTAAACCCCGTTAATATTTGACCGTCGAATCAGGCCCAATCACTCCTGATTTCGTAACGCGTCCAAGCATGTTGCGCGCGTGCGTTCTTCTATATCCGAGGTTTATTTTTTCTCTGAGATTTTCAGCTCTGCTTATAAAAGAGCGTATATTATCTTTCGCTTGCATGACGGACTCTATTAATCTATCAACTTCCTTCATAAGGTCATACATCGAAAACAAATCGTTGGGAATATCTCCCTCATTTTCAATATCATTAGCAAGGCCTTTAATAATCGCAATGTCGCTAATTTGCTTCTCGGTCAATTCTTCTTGCGCTTCAAGAAGATCTGCCACGTCCCGAATTTTTTGAACATTCCTATTATTTTCAGATTTCCTACTTTCCGCCCCCATTGTTTGTTTTTCTTTCATATATTAAATATCGATATTCTTTGCCGACTTTGCGTGAACTTGAATGAAGTGCCTGCGCGGCTCCACATCTGACCCCATAAGAATACTAAACATCTCATCAGCTTTTTGCGCGTCCTCAATGGTAATCTGCTTCATGACTCGCGTTTGAGGATTCATGGTCGTATCCCAGAGCTGTTCCGGATTCATTTCTCCAAGACCCTTGTAGCGCTGGATATTCAGCTTGGCCTCGGCGCCTTCCTCTGATTCACTTACTTCCTCACCTTCGCCCTCCCCCTTATTTTTTATTTTCTTTGTGACTGGAGCGGCTTTTTTCTTTTCTTTTATCTCCTCTTGCATTTCCTTTTGAACTTTTTGCAGTTCCTCGTCACTGTAAGCATAGCGCAAGTCCTTGTTTCGTTTTACACTATACAGGGGCGGCTGAGCAATATACACGTGCCCACCAGTCACAAGTGCGGGCAGATAGCGATAGAGGAGCGTCAAAAGAAGCGTTCGAATATGCGCGCCATCCACGTCAGCATCAGTCATAAGAATAAGGCGGTGGTAACGAAGGTTGTTGATGTCAAATTGATCACCAATGTTCGTCCCAAGCGCGATAACAAGTGACTTTATCTGGTCGTAGGCGAGGATCTTATCCAGGCGAGACTTTTCAACATTTAAAATCTTACCTTTGAGTGGAAGAATTGCCTGGAAGTGGCGGTTGCGTCCCATTTTGGCGCTATTGTGAACAAATACCCCCGAAGCTAGAGCAAAATTATGCGTACCGGGTACTTCCAAGTCATACACATCCATGCGTTCTGCGATACGCTCGATCCGAACAACTTTGTGATTAAAATTCTCTACTGCCTCATCAAGCCTACTCCTATTGCCGTTAAAGAATCGATCGAGAATAGTTGAAAATTTCAGGACATTCTTATTCCGTGCTTCTTTTCGCGCAAGCTCAAATAATTCTTCATCGATAGAATGAGATTTGTCATATAGTGAGCGGAGCAATTTCATGGAGTGCAGGCGATACGTTTCGTTGTATGCTGCTTTTCTCTGAAGTCGAAATTCCGGAGTCCATTGTTTTCTTGTTTCGTCCGCACGCCAAATGCGAAGAGTAGTATTATTCCACTGTTCCTGTGCTTTTGTTGCAAGGTTTTCGCGCTGTTCGGGGTGCTCATTGAAGTAGGCGCGGACGCGATCTGCCTGCGTGGTTCGATTTTTCTTGACAGCCCAGTAGGCTTTTTGTTCGTTCGCCAAGCGCGTGCGGAGCTTCTCTCTATAATCCGCATTTGTGTCATAGAAGGCGCTGTACTTTTCCCTCATAAAAGTCCGGTATTCTTGCGACTCCCATTGTTTTTTTGCGCGATCACTTAATACTCCTCGCATTGAAAGCATTTTCTTCTGAATTCGTGCGCGGAATTCCGGCGACTGGTGGAGAGTCTTTAGTTTTGCCTTTACATCTGCCCGCCCAATTGTTCTTTGAGCATTGGCGCGGTGAATATCAAGATGCTCTTCTTTTGAAATGCGTTTTAAATTCGTTGGGTTGTTGTTGCGTTTATCAAAATCACAATGATGCCGATGGACACCATCAGAGATGGTATAGGCGCCATTGTTAAGATTATATTCATCGGCACGCATATGGGTAAACACCCATCGGTATTCTTTCGGGTCGAAAATCATTTCGTAGCCCTCGATAGTAATGCGTCCGCCAATCTGAGATATCTTGCTTCGCATTGGCATGAGAGAATCGTGAATTGAAATATCCTGCGCTGCCTTATAATCTCCATCACGTAACATGAAACGATGGTCGGGCGTGCAGACGATTTCCTCGCCAGAGTCCAGTACAAGCTTGATGACGGCTGCATCTTTCTTTGTTCGACGTGGATTAATAATTTTTTCAATACCAATCGTCCCATCCTTTCGAATTGTATAGCAGAATAGCTCCTTGCCCTGATTGTATTCCTCGATAATTTCCAGGAATGAAAGCGATCGACCATCAGTAAGCGCTATCTTTGTGTCGCCAGAAAAACATCCTCCGGCGGAATCTCCCTCCACCAAATAGAGTTCAGATTCTTTTGGGTCGCGACTCGCGCAGTCTGCAAGTTTTCCGGGAAGCGTCATTCCTTCCAGTGCCCCTTTTCGCAAAACACTTTCACGCGCGCTTCGGGCCGCGAGTCGCGCTCGAGAGGCTAGGACTCATT
>CAYJLM010000139.1:0-3714 GCA_964370875.1 uncultured Gammaproteobacteria bacterium
GTATAGCATTTCCAGTATTCGGAGTTTGGTTGGGAGTGGTAGGATTGCTCCACCCACCCCCATTCAGTGCTCTACCCCTGGATGCCACAACGAGGCTAGTCCAAAAACTATTTCGAGGAAAACAAGCTATCACCGAGTTCGATTGGAATTTCTCCCCTAACCTCAGCTCATCCCCATGCGTTGCACGACATGTGGGTTCGGGCCTCCCTTCGCATTTCGGCGAAGTTCACCCTGGCCAAGGCTAGCTCACCCGGTTTCGTGTCTTGTGCATGCTGCTGTTCTAGGTGATAGCTTGTAGTTGGTAGGGCTGCCCGGGCAAGCCCGGACGACGTACTACTAACTACATAACTATAACCTAGAGATTGCCTATTTCAGACTCGGTTTCCCTACGCTTTCCCTCCATTACGAGGTTAAACTTGCAACATACAACAAACTCGTTGGCTCATTCTTCAATAGGAACGCCGTCACCCGGCTTGCGCCAGGCTCCGACTCCTTGTAAGCACACGGTTTCAGAAACTATTTCATCGGCCTCACCGGCCTGCTTTTCACCTTTCCCTCACGGTACTTGTTCACTATCGGTCGTCAAAAGTATTTAGCCTTACCAGATAGTCCTGGTTGATTCCCACTCACTTTCACGAGGTGCGTGGTACTTGGGATACTATACTACAGAGTGAAGATTAGTTTTACGTACGGGGCTTTCACCCTCTATGGCAGGCCTTCCCAGACCTTTCTGCTAAAAATCCACTTCTCTGCATGGCAGAATCGGCTACCATACATATACTATCCCGCTACCCCAAAAGAATCTTTAGCCCGATAGCCTTCCCTTAACACTTGATAGACCTTCCTTGCGGAAGAAAAACCTTATATTAAGTTAAATTCTTCTGGTTTTGGCTCTTCCCATTTCGCTCGCCGCTACTACGGGAATAAACTCTTGTTCTCTTTTCCTCCGGCTACTGAGATGTTTCACTTCACCGGGTTATCCTCCTGTTCTTTAGACAGGATACCCTGATCTTCCATCAGGGTGGGTTTCCCCATTCGGAGATCTTCGGATCAAAGGTTGCTTGTCGCCTCCCCGAAGCTTTTCGCAGACTGCTACGTCCTTCATCGTCTTTTGACGCCAAGGCATTCACCGTGTGCCCTTACTATTATCTCGACCATAATCAAAACTTTTGCTTTATTTATAAGCAAAATTGCAATATGACTATGAGTTTATTTGCTCTTTTTCTCGTTTTGTTGTTTTACTTGATGTTTGGAATTGTCAACGAACGCTCCTTTACGGGGTTTGATGGCTGTTACACCGTCGCCCCATGGATAAAGGAGGGTGACGGACAATCGAGCGTACCCGATTACCCGTCACTATCCTTTATTTTTCTGCTTACCGCCCCAGACAACAAAAAAACCGCCTGTAAGCGGTCAATCTTGGCATATAGCCATCGTTTTCGACCCCTTACCTTTTTCTGTTTTTTGCTGTTAGTGGTTGTAACATCGTATAGTTTTGCAGAAAAGTGTGTCTCAAACGAGATTATTTTGATCTCTCCTTGCTTTTGGTGATTTTTCCAAGCAAGTAATGGCATTATACAGAATAATAAAACCGTGTCAAGCCCCTTGATTATAAGAAAAATAGCTATTTATACCTATGATTGGGTATATTCTGGGGACAACGTTACATCTATATAAAAGATGTGCCGCACGCTCCCGAAGGATTGTACGGCACGGTGGTCACACTGAGTGACCCGAAAATCGAGACCGACGACTGCTCACGCAAATGTAAATAACCCGCATCCTGCGGATACGATCTATTCACATTTGCCGGAGGAGAGACTCGAACTCTCACACCTTGCGGCGTCAGCCCCTAAAGCTGATGCGTCTACCAGTTTCGCCACTCCGGCATTCATACACATACTCTATACTATTTTTATAGAAAAAAAAGTGCTATACTCAATAGGTAATCTTTGTGGAAAACTTTTTAAAAACCCGCAACGTATGATTTTTAATATTCCCGAACTCTATAAACAGCAACGAGCGCGTAAAAACGTTCGGCGTTTTTTTCGATCCGCCATTCACCAACGCTCATTTTCTGCGCTCCTCGCCATTGCATTGATTGTCTCTGGAACATTCGGTGGTTATTTTTCTTTGCATGCGGCAGTATCGACACGACGTGCCCCGCTTGTTTTTCAGGGTAGAATTTCTGACGCAAATTATGTACCAGTGGCAGACACATCTTCCCGCAATATAGTATTTCGCATTTGGAATGCCTCGACAGCCGGAACGTGTCTCTGGATCACCGGAACCGGAACATCTGCGTGTACAGCAACAGCAAATGCCGATGGAGTGGCGGTTGCAACCACGATTACGCGTGGTATTTTTACCGTCCCCCTCGGTGACACCGCTGTTGCTAATATGCCGGTTCTCGATCAGGACTTCGATAATCAATCAAGCCAAGTATATTATCTTTCAATTAGTGTAAAAAACGACAGCGGAACCTATGAGGATCTTTCCCCGCGTATCCGCATTAGTGCAGCGCCCTACGCATATAACGCCGACGAGCTCGACGGTATGACCTCGGCCTCGTTTGCGCAATTGGCCGGACAGGCAGGAGGACAGGCGCTTATTGGCGGAACTGCCGCAACGGACTTCTTAACACTTCAATCAACATCGGGTGTAGGAACGACTGACTATATAAAACTTCTCGTTGGAGCCGGCGGTGGCACAGAAGCCATGAGAATTATAAATTCGGGAAATATCGGCATCGGCGACACGACCCCAGATTCGCTTCTCAATATACAATCGAGCGCCGCGGCGCATAACGGCATTATTATCACCCAGACAAACGCAGGGGATTTTGACCCAACCATTCAATTCGAGCTTACCGATGGCACGCCTAGCTATACTGTAGGAGTGGATGACAGCGACGCTGATCGCTTCAAGATAAGCGCATCGAGCACACTGGGAACGACCGACCTGCTTTATATCGATTCAGCCGCAAGTGGGGCGGTTCCAGTGAGTACCTACACCCTTGACACCCCCGACCCATCGCTGGCATCAAGTGCATTTATCGACTACACAACCCTTCTCATTGACCCACCTACAGTTACGCTTACAGGAGCTACGCAAGTTACGCTTCCAATGGATGCGGTAAATATCAATCAGCCACAAATTGCGGCAGGCGGCACTATCGTAGACGATGCGATAACATTCTCCATCGACGGAGCTCCCGCTCGAACAACCGGGACTCTTACGGAGTCATACGCGTTCATGATTAGCTCTGCACCCGTTGGCACCGTGACAACTTCTTATGGTCTTTACGTCAATGCGATGTCTGGGGCAACAAATAACTACGCCGGAATTTTTACCGGCGGTAACGTTGGTATTGGAACGGCGACGCCATCCTCATTCCTTGACATCACTCAACCCGTTGTAACAGCGGGCTCACCATCAGCACTTACCGTCACTGGCGGAGCACACACCACGCTCACTGCCTCGACTGAGAGCACTGACATTAATTTCAATCTAAACAGAGAATTACAATTTGCAACCGGGGCATTGGCGACACAGCGCGCGATGCGCATCCAGGCCCCAACGTATGGTTTTGTTGGAGCGTCAACCATTACAAATGCCGCAACGCTAAGTATTGGAGACCTTCCAAAAGTTGGTACAAACGCGACCATAACAAATCGGATCGGCCTTTGGCTTCAGGGTGGCACAAGCTCGTCC
>CAYJLM010000140.1:0-3704 GCA_964370875.1 uncultured Gammaproteobacteria bacterium
AATTTCTCTTTTGAGCAAACTTCTGCAACGCCTGATCATGGAAGCTCAACAAGAGATTTTTTTCGTTCAAGCGCGCCTCAATGATTTTATACAGTTCAAGCCAACGCGTCAGGGGTATATCAAGGAGTCGCTCACCCATCCGCGCTATAAGTTGACCAAAAATTTCCTTCCTATCTGCCTCTGAAATACCGCGCCGATAGTTCCCCTCTCTCACTTCAAATTCAAGATTTTCCAATACATTATCAGGGGTATAATCGCGTCCCTCAATGCGAATCGGTCCGGTAAAGCGCAGGAGCGAACGAACAAGTTCAGGGGTTGCGGCGAGCACGCCATCGATCTTTTTTTCTTGTCCGCCTTCAAGATGATAGAGTCCTTCCGATTGCCGCGCGCTCTCAACAAAATCAGGCGACCAATTTGCATCGCGCAAAAACCATTTCTTTATGTCCTTTGATAGATACTGCCCGACAGGCCCCGGCGGAGGAAGAGATACAAAGCGCTCAGCGCGATCATCAAGATTGTATACATTGTCGGTTCTCAAAAGCGTTACTTCCCCATTATGAATCTTAAGAATGCCGTAGTGTGAAATAAATCCGCCTGTTGCCCGCAACTCAGACGTATCTTGGAGTAAAATAAGGTAGGCCTTCTCCTCGGGATATCCCAGAAAAGACGGTATCACTTCGGCCAGCGGAAGCCAGGAATCAATAGCTGACTGAATCTCCTGTGCGCCAATACGAGTTTGCGCCACTGCGTTGCGAAGCTGTGAGGAGAGTCTATCCCGATCAAGCGTATCTATCTCTCGAACAGCAAGCTGTAAAGACGCGCGCACGCCATTAAGCGTCGGGATCGCTTCGGAAATAATCTTCAATATCGCGCCTTTTTCATCGATACTCAGCGTCTTCATGTAGAGTTCAAATGTCTTGTCTCCATTTGTGCGCAAAACGCTCGTACCAACTTTGCCCACAATCGCAAGAAGTTGTTCTCCAGACGTAAAAACACGATTCAGAATACCGAGAGCAGAATATGTCTCGCGTATCGCAGGGCCAATCCACGGAACGCCTGCGGCGAATTGAAACCCCCCAACACGATGTTCAAGCGATGCAATCGCGGTATGCCCCTTGGGAAACTCGGCAAGCGCCGTTCGAAAATCGAGATTTGTGATACTCTGTTCAAAACTCTCAAAAGCGCGAGTTGCGGCATCTGCCTGACTTTTCGCGTCGAGAAGACGAGAAATAACAACCCCGAACACAACCACGCCAACAATAAGAACTGCGACAACAATTCCCATTGCGGCAGGAGCTAACCTGCTCATGACCGACTCCTTCTCGTATTCCTCTGACATGCCAAGCATATCCGCGTCCTTGTCCTGATTGTCGGTGTGTTCGGGCATCTCAATCATGCTCGGCTCGACAGGAGGAAGCGGGCTGACAAGCACGGACTCTGATGGCATGTCTTCGCCGCCATGTTCGAGCGTTGGCATGGCAAGATCACCCAAGGAGATCCCCGTCTCCTCTGCGATAACGTCGCCAAGCTCATCAGTCTGACTACTTGGCGTATTTGATTTTTTCCTCCGTCGTGACATAAGTTGCTCGATATCCACCCCGCAGTTGCTTTATAAAATATTTGAACGCGCTATAGACATGAATACGCGTTAATGGATTGCGCAGGGCACCCATTCCCATTGTATGCGCAGAGTCGCGAAGGTGCAAGTGCAGCATACGCACCGCAGGGATATACTGCACCTTCCATCCGGCGCACCAAAACCGTCTACACCAATCCGTATCCTCAAGATACATAAAAAAATTTTCATCAAGCATACCAACGACCTGGATCGCCGCACGACGAACAATCAAAAAAGACCCCTGCAACCAGTCAACATCCGTTGGCTCGGACATATCGTCAGTACTCATAAGATAGTGTTCCAAATGACGTTTCCCAAACGGCAGCCTCCCAAGAAAAAGACGACGATACACCGGTGTCATGAGGGATGGAAAATGATAACATGACTGCTGAACTCCACCATCCGGACCATGCAAACGCGGACCGGCTATGCCGACATCCGGATGCGCATCCATATACTCAATAAGCGCATTAAACGAACCGGGATGCGGTATAATGTCGTAGTTCACGAGCGCAACATAACGCCCTCTCGCTACCTCTATTCCCCTGTTATTTCCTGCGGCAAATCCTGCGTTACGCACTTGCGGAAGATAGCGAACATCTGGATAGCGCTGTTCAAGCATCTCTTTTAGCGCCGCATCATTACTATTGTCAACTACAATTATTTCCAACGAAAACAAGCAGGCGTGAGATTTCAAGTTCTTCACACATTCACGGGTGAGACCGGCTTGTTTGTAGTTAACAATAATAAGTGAAAGGTCGATCATGATAGATGAGAGGTTACTTGGGACTGCACCGTAGCCCTGGAATTCATAATAGTGTTTCTCTTGGCAAGCATCTTCTTTCTATTTCTCCATACATCTGCAAGACCCGCAAGCGTCGATCGCTCAAAAAGAAGAAGGTAAAAAAATTTCGCGATTTCATAGATATCGATAATCGCGCCATACTTCAGCCAGTGACTCGCCGACACATCTTTTATCAATATATAGATCTGATTGCGATACGACCATTGATTGATGAGTACCGAGGGCCGCTTCAATAATGCGGGATCAGTGGTTCGGATATGATATCCCCGTGCATCGGGAACGGGAGCGGCTCTCCATCCGCGCGCTTGTAATCGTAATGCAAGATCCACATCTTCCTTGTACATGAAGAAGTCCTCATCAAAATACTCATAGCGACATTCGCAATCGGCAGATTGCTTCGTTCCCGGCTCCGGTTCTCGACGGTGTATTTCCATATACACCTTACTCCGATCCTCGCCGGCGCCTCGCACTCTACTCGATTGCGAATGTCGCTCCTCACAATTAACACATACAGCTATGGCGACATCCTCCAGCGCAGTCCTTCGGTAGAGCGCTGCTGTGGCCGAAACACCGACAATATCCCGATACGGTGGAACCGACGCAACAGACATACCCGCCCCGGCATCTTTTGCGCGCATTGCTTTTGAAATAACTAATCCGTAAGTGTCGATGGTATCACGTGGACCCATCGCGGTCAAGGATGGAACGCGAATAAGGACACCCGTTACGGAACCTGTCTGGAGATGGCTGTCCATGAAATGAACACACTGCTCAAGGTAGTCTGGCTCCAAGACAAGATCCTGATTTATCACACAGACATATTCCGATTGCGTTATGCGTATGACTTCGTTATGCCCTTTCGCAAAGCCGATATTTTTCTCCGACGCAATGATACGAGCGTGCGGCGCGATACGGGAAACAACATCAAGCGACCCGTCGTTCGATGCATTATCAAGAACAACCAGCTCATAATCCGTCAATGTCTGCCGCTCAATACTCTCCAAGCAGGGTTGGAGATATTTCTCGCCGTTGTAGGTGACTAAACTGATAACAACTTTGGTCATGAGTGTCGCTACTCCTTTCTCATTTTTTCTGTCACGTTAAAATTGCCAAGGTATCGTCCGATCATCAGGCGCGTCTGCGCGTCGATTGCGGGAAGTGCGCTAAATATAATAATTGTTACCGGCAAAAGCATCCATTGCGCGATCATGTATAGATACTTGTAAGGATCGTCACGTTCGGGAAGGCGCGGAAGCAAAAAAAATGACAGTGTTCCCAATG
>CAYJLM010000141.1:0-3702 GCA_964370875.1 uncultured Gammaproteobacteria bacterium
GCCTTGTCCAGGATAGTGGATACTTCCTCATCACCCTGATAGGAAAGTTCGGAAATTTCCGATGCGGCAGAGTTGAGACGTCGAAGAAGGGCTTTTTTCTGGATAATGCGCGCATAGTGAATGACATTACCGGCATTGGGGACAATAGCCGCAAGTCCCATAATCATACTGCGCCCGCCAATTGAATCGAGCACCCCCCGCTCCTCAAGAAGATTGCTCAAGCTCAAGAGGTCGATCGGCTCATGCTTTTCATACAAATCAATCATGGCGGAGAATAGCTTGCCATGAGCGTCTTTGTAGAAATCGTCAGGGGTGACAAGATCGGCAATCTTAATAATCGCGTCCTTGTCAATAAGAAGCGCGCCAAGAAGAGATTGCTCTGCCTCAAGGTTATGGGGAGGGATTTTTCCTGCCATTTCCAATGCCATAGACGTTTATATAAATCACATGAATCTTAGCCGATACGCAGTATTTCAGCAAGAAGGCAAAAAGGGGAGATATGCACCGAGTTATGCACATAATTGCCATCCATTTGTTGCTTTTTTTAAAAAAAACGCTATGATAGAGCAATATTCAAATGTGCGCCCATAGCTCAATGGTAGAGCAACAGCCTTTTAAGCTGATGGTTCTGGGTTCGAGTCCCGGTGGGCGCAAATGAAAGGACCCCGCAAGGGGTTTTTTCATTTGCGCTAGGATCCACCGGGACTCGAACGGGCAGCAACAAAACGAGGACAGGATGTCTGAAGTTTTGTGCCGCTCAGACTGCCGGTGGCAGTTTGAGTGCTACCCAGGGCACGGGAAGTCCCGGTGGGCGAGATGCTGTTTGCCCATTAAGACACAACGGTATATACTTTTCATTATAAGATTGAGCTAAACCTGACGAGATGCAAAAGCAAAATAAGACAGAAACCGACTTCCTCCAGAGTCCCTGGACGGCATTTTGGTATGCGCTTGAAGGTCAAAGAGGGAAGCTTTTTTTCATGTACGCGTTCATGATCATTGGGAATGTCGGCGCGTATTCCATACCATATTTTCTGAAACTCATCGTTGACCGTATTTCCGCGCCGGGTCCCGCCCCTGTTTCACTCAGCGATTTTGCAACCCCGCTCCTTCTTATTACTGTCGTGGTAATAGGCCAGGAGCTTTTTTATCGTTCAGGTCACGTACTCGAATCAATTATTGCGGTAAGGGCGTTTGATCGGATTACATCTTCGCTCTACCAAACACTGCTCAAGCGTCCCGCGGCGTACTTCGAGGAAACATTTGCCGGTGAATTAAACTGGCGGATCACGCAAATCGGTTCGGCGACAAAGTTCTTTATCGATTCCTTTCCGTGGGAAATAGGGTGGCCGGTCATCGCGTCGATAGTGACAATTTTTCTGTTGCGTATCGCAAGCGTATGGCTTGTTGTGGTTTTTGTCTTATGGCTTTTGCTTTTCCTTCTTCTCTCGTATTTTTTTCTTCGCCTGCACTATCGCGCGACAAAAGCGGTTGCAAAAACGTATGCCGACCTGAATGGCTCGATAGTTGACACCCTGGGAAATATGCCGGTAGTGAGCGCGTTCGGGGCGGAAAACTACGAGTATTGCCACTACCGCACATTTATGGATCCCGCACTCAAGGCGGAGCGGTGGGAGCGAAGGATTTTGGTCATCAACAAGTTTCATCAGGGCATGAGTTTCGTTCTATTGAGCTTGTCGCTAACACTGACAAGTATTTTTCTTTTTATACGAGGGGAGCTGACGGTAGGAAATTTCATTATTGTCGCGGCAACCATACCTTCATTTGCCGGCATTATTTGGAATTTTGGCGATATTGTTATCCGAGCCATACGTAATTATGGTGAATGTAAAAATGCCGTTGATTCACTACGCACAACAATTCCATCCATTCAAGAAGGAGATCGGCAACTTACAGCACAGCGCGTCCCGATTATTTTTAATCATGTTTCCTTTCGTTATCCCGGGACACCGGAAAATGTTTTTGATGATTTGCATATTGAAATCAGACCAGGTGAGAAGGTAGGGCTTGTCGGAAAATCCGGAGCGGGGAAGAGCACTCTTATAAAATTGCTTCTGCGTTCATACGACACAACGGGCGGAAGTATTGCGATTGGCGAGCAGGACATTTCGGGCGTTACGCTCGATTCACTGCGTGATGCCATTTCATTTGTGCCCCAGGACACGACGCTTTTTCACAGAACGTTCTATGAAAATATCATCTATGCAAAACCAAGCGCAACAAAGGAAGAAGTCATAGAGGCGAGTAAAAAGGCGCACGCGCATGATTTTATTGAGAATTATCCCGAGAAGTACACTGTGATGGTGGGGGAGCGAGGGGTCAAGCTGTCCGGTGGCCAGCGTCAACGCATTGCGATCGCTCGCGCAATGTTAAAGAATTCGCCGATATTGATTCTTGATGAAGCGACGAGCGCACTGGATAGCGAAAGCGAGGAAATTGTTCAAAACGGTCTCAAGGATCTCTTTGAAGGAAGGACAACCATCGCCATTGCCCACCGGCTTTCCACGCTTCGCTCCATGGATAGAATTATTGTGATGGATAAGGGAAAGATTGTTGAAGATGGCTCTCCTCAAGAACTACTTGCAAAAGTAGACGGCGAATTCAAGCGAATATGGGAACACCAAAAGAACGGGTTCGTGTAGAGTGTGAAGTTTGCTCTAGATTCTAGAGCCTAAATATTTGTACCACGTCGTTTTTATTATCAATATGAAGAAATTTACCGAACAAGATACTGAAAAATATTACGATGAGGAAGATGAAGTTTATCTTTCGTTTTGGGATTCTAGCGGAACTCTTCACTGGGGTCTTTTTTATGATGATGAGAATATCGTCTCTGCTTCAAATAATCTCACTAGCTACATGGTTGAAAAAGCAAAAATTTCTGAAAGTTCAAATGTTCTGAATGTTGGTTGTGGGGATGGGGAAGTTGATGTTCAAATTGTTAAAAGGATTGGCTGTAAAGTAGCAGGGGTGGATTTAAGCGGTGTAAGGATAGAGAATGCCAAGAAAAAAATCACTCCAAAATTGAAGAATAAATTGAACTTCATCCACACTTCTGCAATAAGTCTCCCGTTTGAGAGCGAGGCGTTTTCTCACGTTATTAGCCAATCAACAATTTATCATATTCACAATAAACAAAAAGCACTTTCAGAAATTTTTAGGGTTCTGCAAAGAGGGGGAATGTTTGTCTTTGATGACCTATTCAAACCAAAACCAAATATTAGCAAGGACGCACAAAAATTTGTCTATGAAAGACTCCTCTTTGACACTCCTTTTTCATTCAAAACCTATCAAGATGAGTTGCGGAAACAGGGTTTTGAAATTGTTGAAGCAAGAGACGAATCAAAGAATATGAAAAAAACTTATCAAAAAATTTGTCAAGTTTTGGAAAAAAAAATAATGAACAATGAGAATCCCAAATTTCACGAAAGGTATCGGTATCTTGTTAGCGCGTATAAAAAAACTGTTGAAGCAACAAATAAAAACGAAATTGGTTGGGGGATCTTTGTTTGTAAAAAGTCTAAATAATAACTTCTCCGTTCCGCTTCACTCACTCCGGCATCGCTGCGCTCTCACTCCACTTCGTTATGTTCTGCACGCCTAACATGGATTATCATCGCGTTTTTCTCGTCGCTTGCGCGACTTCGCATAACAGCGCTTATCCGAAATATCCGTCGCTCA
>CAYJLM010000142.1:0-3608 GCA_964370875.1 uncultured Gammaproteobacteria bacterium
ATATTATTCTTTCTCAGAAGCTCATAACAATCCTAGAGCGGAAGCGGGAGAAGGGGAGGGATTTTTTTGATGTGAGCTTTCTTTGGGGACAGACAGAGCCGAATTTTCGATATATCAAAGAGGTGACAGGCATGGAGCGTGCTGTTTTTTTTGACGCTCTTCGCGATCGCTGTTCGAAACTCTCTTTACCGTCGTTGGCAAATGATGTTGAGCCCTTTCTTATATATCCGGAACAAAAGAATCGCGTCACGGATTTTTTGGCTTTTTTGGAGCAGAAGACTAAAGAATAGCGAAAGAGCATAGTAAGTCAGTAGACCTTTGTCCTTTCTGATAATTATGTTTTAATGTCATTATCGCATTCGAGACATAGAATGTTCTCAAAGATATGTTCACCATGACCCCCCAACAAAAGGAATCCATAGAATCAATAGCGGAGAAGTACGATATTGACCTCTTTGTGTTGTTTGGTTCTCGAGCTGTCGGGCGCGCCCATGCGCTGAGCGATACGGATATTGCCTATCGATCGCGGACCCCGCTCCTCCTTGACCAAGAAGCTCGCTTGATCCTCGATCTTTCCGCCGTATTTGGGAGCGAGAACATAGATCTTGTTAATATCACGACAGCACCGCCATTGCTGCGCTACGCTATTTTCAAGGACGGTATGCCACTGTACGAAAAAACACAGCACGCGTTTGCCTCATATTCGGCGTATGCGTTCAAGCAATATGTCGAGGCACAGCCCTTGTTTCGCTATCAGCTTCACTGTCTTAAGAGGAAATATCCTCAGCATCATTGAGCGAACAGTGCGCCCCGGTATCCCCGGGGTTTTGTTTTTAAGTTTTCTTGATTTTGAGGCTGTCATCCCGGACACAGATCCGGGATCCAGCCCACTCGCGAAGATGGGACCCGGCTCAATTTCCATCGTGGAATTTGTGCGTAACCCTATTTTGCGATGGTCAGCTTGTAATTCAAAGTTATACACATCCAATGATTTATAATGGTGTGCTATACTTGTCTTGTGAAATCACCACTGTTTATAACCTTTCGAACTGGTCACTCGGAAGGAACATTTTATTGCAGTGAAATTTCCAATTTTAAAACATTCATTTAACTATTATTTTTCTACAAATGCGTATGCAAATTCGCAACATGCTAAGAGTGAAGCTCTTGCAGACAGTACTCCGGACAACGTCGATCGGAGCCGTCATTGCAATGACACTCTTTAGCGGCGGCGTTCAACCAACGTTCGCGGCATTAACTATCGACGCCAATAACGTCACGTCAGACGGCGATCTCACCCTGACAGTCCCCAGCCTCAAGGCAGGCGGTACTGCGGCGGCATTAACGCTTGCCGGCGGCGCGGCTTCAAACCTCGCTCTTGGAACGGGTATGACAACCGGCGCGATTACGCTCGGCGGAGCGCTTACTACCGGTACGCTTGCCCTCGGTGGCGCTCAGACAACCGGCACTATCACTGTCGGTAGCGCAGCGCAAACAGGTAACGTCGTCATCAATGGTGGCACCACGGGTGGCGCAAATACGTTGTTCAACAATTCAACAACATCAACCATCGCCATTGGCGGAGCACTTACCACTGGTACGTTTACCCTTGGCAATGCGGCGCAGACCGGAGCTATCACTGTGAATACCGGCGCGCTTACCACGGCGGGTGTTACATTCAACGCAAACTCTGCAACCACCGGCACCGCACTGGCACTCAATGCCAATGCCCTGACAACGGGCAGTGGCCTTGCTATCGCGTCGACCGGCACTACATTGACCGGCAACCTCCTCTCCGTAACCTCTGCCTCAACCTCAGCAGCAGCCACTGGTCTGGCTCGCTTGAACTTCACTGGCGCCCACACGGGCAACGGCCTCCAGGTTGATGATGCGACAGTCACCGGCAAGGCAGTCCAGGTCAACGCAAATTCCGTTACATCTGGCACGGGTGTTGAAGTCAACGCAAACGCATTAACAACCGGCCTTGGCATCGGTGTACTGCATACTACATCAGTCATCTCTGGCGCCGGTTCACTCGTTCGACTCTCATCAACCTCTGTCGACACTTCTACCGCAAACGGCGTTCTCCTCGATCTCTCATCCACCGCATCGACGGCAGGAACCCAGATGCTTCTCACTGCATCCGCGCTTACCACAGGTATCGCAGAGTCGATCGTGACCGATGCGCTTACTTCCGGTAACGCGCTCTCAGTCGCTTCCTCCTCAACGGCGATGACCGGAGCACTTGCGAACCTCACCCTTTCCGGCAGCAACGTGGCAAACACCGGAAGCGTGCTCTCGCTCAACACCACTGGTGCCGCCTCTATCGCCCCACTCCTGACAGCGACATCGAACTCAACCGGCGCATACGCGAATGGTGGCGTACGCTTCAACTTCACTGGCGCACACACGGGCAACGGCCTCCAGATTGATGATGCAACCACTGCAGGCAAGGTAGCCCAGATCAACGCCAACGCAGTTGTTGGCGGCACAGGCGTTGAAGTCAACGCAAATGCGCTCACCACGGGTACCGGCATGACTGTCTCATCAACGGGTGCAATAGTAACCACCGGCGAGCTTTTGAACTTGGCCGCAAATTCAGCAACAACATCTACGGGTGTTGTGAGATTGAGCGCGACCGCGCTGACAACAGGATATGCGAATGAGAGCACATTGGGTGCGGCACTCACAACGGGCGGCCTCCTCAATGAAACAGGCGCAAGTTACTCTCAAGCTGTAGGTGGCGGTGATACGGGGTCATTAGTCAACCTTGCACTTACCCAGGCCTCAGCCAATACAGTCACTGCAAACACTGCAAACGGAGTGAACATCGCTACAACAGTAAATACAACTGGGGCAGGTGGCACAAAAACACTTAACGCCATGAACGTCGCAGCTCCGACAATGACGGGCTGTGTTGGCGGTGCATGTACGTGGACCGGTCTGAATCTTGCAAACAACACCGGCAATGCAAACACCACAATGGTGGGTGTCAATATAGGCACTAATGATGGAGTTGGTATCACTACCGGCATTTCAATCGGCGCGGGCTGGGATACTGGCCTGGCGCTTGGTAGCTCCCTTCAACTGAATGATGACACTCCACTCGCTTTTGGTACTAGCTCTGATGCAAACTTCCTCTGGGAGACAGCAGATGGAGATGCAAATGAAATGCTCCTCGCTCTTCCCGCGGGTGACGCTACAAACGTACCAGTATTCGTTATTGGAGACGTGACGGCGACGAACAGCGATTTGGGGCTTTTTAATGGAATTACAGATCCATCACTTGCGATGTTATCCGACGATGCCGGAGACAGTATGCGCATTGCGACTACCAATGCAGGTGTAGGGCAGTTTACATTAAACACACTTGGAACATACAGTTTTGGAAGAACAACAACCGGAACCGTCACCTTAACATCGGCCGATGATGACGCAAATGCAGCTCTCACAATCTCTGCGGGAGGTACGGGCGCCCTTACCCTCGGCGACGCAGGTTCAACCACAGCCATCACCAGCTCTGACTGGGCAGTCGATGCAACCGGTATTATGACCGGAATCGCTTCCATCGCAAGCGATGACAACCAGACAACATTAGTAACAAACAT
>CAYJLM010000143.1:0-3586 GCA_964370875.1 uncultured Gammaproteobacteria bacterium
GAAACCGATAGAAGGAACTATTGCATTTAACCATGGCTTATCAATATTTATTGCGCTTAAATAAAAACCAATTGCAAGATAGGTAAATATTATTAGCAGAAACTTTCTAGTCCAACTGATTTCCCAAGCTTTATCAATTTCAACCTTTTTATTTCTGTTTTTAATTAATAAAATTTCTTTTTCTAAATTCTTAATAGAAGTCATAATTCAAATTATACAAAAATAAAATTTATTATCTTTGAGACAGCCCTCCTTCGTTGAAGCTTCGGCGTATAAACCGTTCACAAGATATGTCTGTCGACTATATAATCCTTTTCTAATAATCCAAAAACATGCTTTTGTAGGTTATAAGCGATTGACAAGAATACTTCATTATATTAATACAATGAAGTATGGTAAGAAATTCACGCTTTGTTCTTTCAGACGATCTTTTAGAAAAAATATTTGATTTATTTTTTGAAGTGATGGGGAATACTTCGTCAAAAAATGAATTTAGAAAAATATTTTTTGATTTATTAACCCCTGCTGAAAGAATAATGCTGGCTAAACGGGTGGCAATTATTTATTTGTTGATGAAAAAAATCGAATATTATAATATTTGTGATCGTCTAAAAGTTTCTTCGGCAACCGTATCAAAAATTGCTCTTTTAATGGAAAAAAGCGATGGAATCGTTCCTGCCTTTAAACAGATTGTAAAAATAGATAAAGTAAAAATATTTTTGGAAGAAATATTTAATAATATTTTTGCTCCAGGTAAGATCGGAGTTAATTGGAAAATAGCCTGGGAAAATAAAATCAATCTTGAAAAGAAGAAAACTTTTGGAATATAACCTCACTTCATTATATTAATATAATGAAGTATCTGAGGCTAAAATTATTTATATGTTAAAAATTAACTTTCCGTCTTTTTTTGTCACATATCCTCCAACGGGATTTGAAAAATGCGATCCAAGTAAAAGCGTATTTGTATCTGCGATTGACGAAAGAATTTTTTTCCTTGTCTTAAGGGCTTGGTTAGGATAAGTGTCTACTGTATTACCCCATTCAGGTTTTTCAACTTGGCTGGGGTGATAAATAAAATCACCGGAAATTAGTGCTTTTTTATCTTTCGATTGAATTTGAATACTTACGTGGTGAGGTGTGTGACCTGGCGTCGAAATCAAATTGACATTTTTGTCAAACTTAAAATTATCATCAACCAATTCTGTTAAACCTGCATCTAAAATAGGTTGAACAGAATCTTCAAATCCTAATAAATCGTCAACAATCTCTTTTTTCGGTTTACTTTTCCAATACTCATATTCTTTTTTTGAAAATATATATTTTGCATTTGGGAATGTTGGAACCCATTTCCCGTCAACAAAAAAGGTATTCCAACCAACATGGTCAAAATGCAGATGAGTACAGACAACATAATTTATATCTGATGGAGTTATTTTAATATCCTTTAATTTTTCAATAAATTTTGTTTTGAGATTTCCCCATTCAGACATGCTAGGACGATTTTTATAATTACCGTTACAGGTATCTACCAAAATATATTTTCCCTGGGACTTAATTAAAAAACTTTGAACCAATGCCTTGAGAATTCCATTTTCATCGGCATAATTTGGAATTAACCATTTCATTTTTTTAATATTTTCAGGAGTCGCATCAGGTAATATACTTTGAATTATTTTCCCTGCTTCAATTTCAATTATTTGATGTATTTCAACATTTCCAACAGTCCATTTCATATTGAAATTATACAAAATATTTTCCCTTAAATTATTAAGATAAAGCACTTCATTATATTAATATAATGAAGTGAATATTTTTATATATTTTCCGGTTGAAAATTCTTTAAAAAGGTATTAGGATAGTTGTCCAATGAACAGTGCGGAATTATTTATCAAATGTTTGGAGGGTGAAGGAATAAAGTATATTTTTGGTGTTCCCGGTGAGGAAAATCTAAGACTACTTCAGGCAATAAAAGAGTCTTCAATAAAATTCATTGTTACCAGACATGAACAAGCGGCAGGTTTTATAGCGGCAACGATCGGGAGATTAACGGGGATCCCGGGTGTTTGTTTATCTACTTTAGGTCCGGGAGCAACTAATTTAGTGACAAGTGCCGCATATGCGCAACTTGGCGGTATGCCAGCTTTATTTATTACCGGTCAGAAACCAATAAAAAAAAGTAAACAAGGCAACTTCCAGATCATTAATACCGTTGAAATGTTTAAACCCATAACTAAATCATCAAAACAGATAATTAATGGCGAGATGATACCTACGCTGGTTAGAGAAGCTTTTCGGTTAGCAAAGGTTGAAAGACCAGGAGCAGTACATTTGGAATTACCAGAGGATGTTGCCGATGAGATCGTGACAGGAACTCCGATAATAAACTATCATACAAGGCGACCGGTGGCAGAAGAAAAAGCGATAAAAAAAGCTATTGAATTAATACAAAAATCAAAACATCCACTTTTCTTGATCGGTGCTGGCGCAAATCGCAAAAGAACATCCCGAGTTTTGACAGAGCTTATTGAGAAGACCGGCATCCCATTTTTTACTACCCAAATGGGTAAGGGAGTAGTGACAGAAAAACATTCTCAATATCTTGGAACAGCTGCGTTATCAGAAAACGATTATATCCATTGCGCCATAAATAAGGCAGACCTGATCATTAATGTCGGCCACGACACCATTGAAAAACCTCCATTTATTATGGAAACAAACGATAAAAGAAAAGTAATTCACATCAATTTTTTCCCTGCAATAGTTGATCAGATCTATTTTCCCCAACTTGAAGTGGTTGGTGACATAGCAAACACAATTAAACAAATAGGAACTTTTATTAAAAAACAACCTGATTGGGACTTTTCCTATTTTTATAAAATGCAGAAATATTTAAATGCTCACTTTCAATCAATTACAAAAAAAGAACGTTTTCCATATGCACCCCAACAAATAGTAAAAGTAATACGACAGAATATGAAAGATGATGATATCGTTACACTGGATAATGGCATGTACAAAATATGGTTTGCGCGAAACTACCATACCTTAAAACAAAATACCTTACTTTTAGACAATGCTTTGGCTTCAATGGGGGCAGGATTACCGTCGGCAATGGCCGCTAAAATTACTTTTCCAGAAAAAAAAGTTATTGCAATTTGCGGAGATGGTGGATTTTTGATGAACTCTCAAGAATTGGAAACAGCTAACAGGCTTGGGTTAGATCTGACGATCATAGTTCTTCGGGACAATGGTTACGGGATGATCAAATGGAAACAAAGATCAATGAACCTTGATGATTTTGCCTTAAGTTTTGGTAATCCCGACTTTGTCGCCTTAGCTAGATCGTATGGAGCTAATGGATACCGGGTTGAAAAGATCGGTGATTTGGGAAAGTATTTAGAAAAATTTTCTAACAAAAAAGGAGTTCATTTAATAGAGGTCCCAATAGATTATTCTGATGATTACAGAATATTAGTTAAAGAATTACAGGAAAAAACCTGTTTATTATGAAAAAAATGTTTTCCATAAATCCGGCAACAGAAGAAGTTTTAGCAGAGTTTCCAGTACTCACGAAAAATCAATT
>CAYJLM010000144.1:0-3573 GCA_964370875.1 uncultured Gammaproteobacteria bacterium
TCATTACGTAAGATATGAGAGTAGAAGACAGAATTCATAAGTCGGCTTCTCGGTGGAAAAGTGATTCGTTTACGGCCGAGAAATATGAACGCATAAAAGATGCGTTTGATTTTGTTATTGCCCAGGAGGTTCGGAGGGGGAAGTTTTACGATATCAAACAAATTGAGGACGTTATCGAGAAAAGTGGCGCTATTCTTCAAGAGAGGGGGTATGGCTATGATGGTACGAATCGGGTTGACCGTTCGATGCTTGACGAGATCGCCGGGAATTTTTTGGCGGGGCAGAGGGGGCATGAAGTGAGGGTTATTCCAGATGATTTTATCGGTGTGGGAGAGCTATTTTCGCGTGAATACAGGGAGCAAAATAAAAAGTGCGAAATGACCGAGGCGGCCATAGCCGATGTGTATGAAAAATGTAAAGGGTTGCTTTCGCGTAAGGTTCGGCCAGATCTCATGGGTATTCTTGATGATATTTATCTGGGAACATTGGCAAAACTACGCATTCGCTCTGCGCAGGTATATGGAAATATGCAGGAACTCGAAAATCGTTATATGCCGATTATTGATGAGGGACTTCCAAAAAAATCGGCAGAATTGCGAGTGGTTCAGATCCAAGAAGACATTTCTCAAACAGATACCGCGCTCGCGAGTTGTAGAAGTTCGATTATGAGCATGCGGGCGCGACTTGATGGGCAGGAGTTGAGAGGGATGACGCCAAGCACTAGGGAACACCTCGAAGAGCTCGCCATGGCGCTTGATAAAAAAACCGCATTTACGGAGTATTACGGAAATAAAGCGCGTGAGCGGTTTGAGAGGGGTGATTTTTCTTCAGCCAATCAACTTGTAGATACGTTTAGGGAAATGGCCCGTTCTCTCCAAAGCGACGCGCGACAGCTGTCCGTCCTACTCGATAGATATATGGGTAGCAGAGCGAACCCTCAGGCGGAGCAATTTACAAACGATGAACTTGCTGAGAGAGCGGATTTATTACTTAAAAGCGAGGAGATACTGGCGCATGACCTGCTGGGTAAGCTCAATCAGAGACAAGGTGAGTTAAGCGCATTGAAAGCGATTAATAACCCTGATGATGAGCGTCGTCGCACAGCGTATCTTATTGATGTCCTTGCGAAGAACGACCGTTATGGCAGGGGGATAATTGGTGAGGCGCTTGCGCGCGCTCAGGACGATGCAAAGAGAGTATCTGTATTATTTAATGAGCTTCGAAGGAAAAATGAAGAGAGGAGAGTTAATCTTTTACATAAATCGTATTCGCCGGATTTGGTCGCACAAAAAAAGCTCGAAGCGGATTATGCGGTTGCCGTTCGATCATATGGTGATAGTGTCCAGAGGGTTGCAGTTGCCGTTGGACGCCTGAATGATGCGTATATCTCTTTGTTTCCCGAAGCGCTTCAAAAATAATAACGGTGAAGTTTGATAAACAGCATGGCAACAAATCGTGACAATCCGGTTGGCGGGAATCAAGATCAGCCGCCAAAGATATTCGATGAGACAGTCCGAGATGTTCGGCGTGGTGTCAGCGAGGATGACAGAAGCATCTCGATCATTCGGCATTCAAAACAGGAATAAATAATATTTGGACAAATGTATGGTTCTTTCACCCGATAAACCCAGAATGCCGCGGTACAATCCGACAACCAATGAAGGTAGGATTACAGGTGAGATTTTTCAGAGTTTAAATAAGGAGCACAAGGAAGCGATGGGGCAGCTTGCTAAACGCCTTGATAGAGAAAAAGAAGTGAGACAGACAGATCTCATCAATGAGCTCGTTATTCATGAGTTGCAAAAAGCAACACTGCATGGACGCCATGTGAATATTGACGAAAATCTTATAAAAAAGACTGTCTTGTCAATGATTCCGGAGGGCAAGAAGGAGGGTGACCGTTTTTATGAAGTGATTACGGATTTTAAAAAAGCGCTTGATGATGGGGATTATAGAACTATTAATGAAATTTATGAGGATCCCGACCAGTATACTTTCCGTCGGCCGGGATTTGCAGGTATTAAGCGTCTTTTTGAGAGTAAGGCCGCGCCGAGATATAACTATCGACTTCAGAATTATCTTAAGACAATAGTTGAGAGAAGAATTGCCGACCTCCTTGGCCCTGATCCGACTAATCCTCATACTGGTCCAAATCCGGCAAACGTAACGTTGTTTGTAGATATGTTTAATGGAATCTCGAAAATCATGCATGAACTCACGCTTGATCAGATTCCAATTGCGCCGGCAGCGGTGACTGGTAATGCGGGACTTCAAGCGCAAATTCATGCGATGCTTGCCTCTCAAGTAGGCGCGGGTGAGCGTCCCAAAGTATATGAAGCGCTTCGGCTTAATCTTGTTCCGCCCGGAAGTATCGATCCTGGAGTTGATAGAGTGGCGCGGGAATTTGCCGGACGGAGAGGAAGTGAACAAATGCACCGCCAAACGGCATCAGCTGAACAACAGGGACGAGTACTCTCTCAAACAGGAACCCCGACAGGAGATTATCATGCTTTGGTCGGACAACCCGAAGCAATTAATCCCGAACAGCAGAGATTACTACTTCTTCTTGATGATTCGCCGAAGCTCAAGCAAAGATTTCCTCACGAAAGTGACGACCAACTGAACGAGCGGATGCGGCGTTATCATCGCCTGCCCGCTCGTTTAGAGAATATCGTAAGTTTTGTAGATGCTGTTCAAAAGGAAGTTTTTGAGCCCTTTGCGGCGTTAACACCAGCTGATCGAGCATTGCTTGCTACGACACGCGAATCCCTTAAGACGGCAAGGAAAAATCTTGATAATGCGCGTGCGGCTGGAAATACCGCTGATATAGCTCGCTATACAGCCCGCGTGAATGTTTGGCAGGGGGTAATTGATGCGCTGTTTGATAAGATTTCGCGCATGACGCATGCAAATTTTGAGCTCTTTTTAAAAAGGGAGGTGCGACCGCTTTTGTATCAATATCTGGGCAATTCATTGCTTGAGGGAATTAAGTATTATAAAACAATGAGAGATGAGCTGATAAAGGTGCGACAGATGCCAAACACATTATACGAATATCAACTACTTGATGATGCGGATCTGTTTGATTTAACATTTCGTGATTTGAATCTTCAGCCCATTATTAGGGCACGACTAAGTAGAAGTGCCGTACGCGCTGCAGAGCGGTTGGATCTTATTGAGCCATCATCCACACCTCCGACGGTTTCAGGTGGAAGCGTGACAACTGACGCAGAGTTGAGAGGGTGGGGATTATAGTTTTTTCTGGGTTTTGATGAGAATTGAAAACGATCTTGAACCGGTCGTTTTTATTTTGAAAAAAGGCAATAAGTGTTCCCCTTGTATTTGTCCTATGGTATACTGTGCATATCACTAGTAGTGAACTGTGATGCATAAATTATTGCAAAATAAACGACTCATCGGCACGACGAGCATAGTTGTTGTGCTTCTTGTTGTTGCCGGCGTTTTTGGATTCCGCTCGATTGCCAGTGCGGGGATTTTTGATTTTTTTGGCAATGCAGCAGCAGAGGGGACTGCTCTTGTCTTGGGCGGGTTTATCGCGCTTCTGGTTCAGCT
>CAYJLM010000145.1:0-3556 GCA_964370875.1 uncultured Gammaproteobacteria bacterium
CCAACCGCCGAAAATTAACACCCCCCCATACACAAAAAGCAGTATTTCAAGCAGAGGCGGCCCAAAAACCAAAAGCAAAAACGGCGGCCTCACGACACTCTCGAATTCGGGGGCGGGATGCTCTGGACAGGCGGTAAAAGATGTGATATACTTATTTTGAAGGGTATATCAGGCCCCTGTTATTATTTTTTACACAATTATGATCGCAGTCATTAAAACCGGTGGAAAACAGTATATTATCAAGGAAGGTGAGATGCTTAAAATTGAAAAACTCGCCCTGAATGAAGGCGACACCGCGCAATTGACCGAGGTGTTGCTTACCGCGGACGATGATGGTGGAAACGTCGAAATCGGCACCCCGACACTCTCGAATAAAGTAATCTCCGCCGAGGTTATCGAGCAAGGCCGCGGAAAGAAGATTACCGTCATTAAATACAAACCAAAAGTTCGATACCGCCGCAAGGTTGGGCATCGTCAGCCCTTCACAAAACTCAAAGTTGCGGCAGTGAAATAAACTGACCCCGCGACGAGACTGCAAAGAGCCCCGAACAATCGGGGCTTTTTGTTTGCATTTATTTTGCCTGTAATTCTCGGCGAGAGCGTAGCGCATCGGAAAGCGTAATATCGTCGGCATACTCAATATCGGCACCGCGGGGCAACCCCTGTGCAAGGCGCGTGACTCTCACCGGATATCCTCGTAAAATCTTCGAGAGATAGAGCATCGTGCTTTCACCTTCGAGATCGGGATTGAACGCAAGTATTACCTCGCGAATTTTTCTGTTTGTATCTTTCACACGGGTAACAAGTTCCCGTATTTTGAGCTTGTCTGGTGTTACGCCCTCCAGAATATTGAGCGTACCGTGGATGACATGGTACACGCCCTGATATCCTCCCGTTCTCTCAATAGCGGCGACATTGTGGCTGGCCGCAACAACACAGATTGTCGACTGATCTCGACTGGGAGCGGCACAAAGCGAGCAGGGAACCCTATCGGAGTAGTTATGACACTGTAGGCATACCGAGATAACATCGGGGAGATTCATGATGAGCTTTGCAAGTTTTACCAGATCGGCTGATGGCTGGCGCAAAAGAAAGAAAACAAAACGTTGCGCTGATTTCTCGCCAATGCCGGGAAAACGCGCAAAATAATCAATAAGTGATTGAATGTGTTGGGGGTAAGCAGGCATTGTATGTCATCCCGGATCCCCGATCAGGTCGAGGACAGGCTCGATCCGGGATCCAGTCAGATATTAAAATTCTAAAATGGAACGGATGGTGGAGGGGGAGTCGGCGATTCGTCAAAGAACGAGAAGTCGCGCTTTGAGTCGAGATTGCGGAAGCTTGCCCGGCGCTCATCCCAGAAAAGGCGCACTAATCCGGTCGGACCGTTGCGATGTTTTGCCACATGAATTTCAGCGGTATTCTTTCCTTCCTCCGAGAGCTCTTCGATTCGATAGTTGCGATCAGCGGCTTTCCGATAAATAAACATAACAACGTCCGCATCCTGCTCGATGCTATTATGGACAAAGATATCATTTGCGAGGAAATTATGGGTATCCTCAACTGTCGCATCGTAGACCTCTTCGATACCTCGCGGTGTAATCGCTGTAATTTCATCCCAAAAGATGTCAGAACTGGCAAGCTGTTGGAGAGACGTACTATCGCATACTTTAGCAATCCTTGTCATTCGATCACGGCTGATGCCATGCTTAAAAAGGGTTGAACCGCAATACTGCATATCAAGGCCGTGCGAGATGTCTCGCCAGCTAAGCCCTTGTGAATCTTTTGCAGAGGCGACGACTGATCGCCAGGATGTTGCCGGAATTGTGTCGGTGTTTGTGTTTGCTTGTATGGTAGCAAGCGAACTGAGGAGCTTCGGTATAATAGCTCCACGCTCACCGGCACTGCCAACAAGAGAGAGGAATTGCCGCTGATAATTTTTTCCTTGAACGTGAAGCTGATAGCATGGCCGGTATTCGGCTTTTTGAGTCTGTCGAATTGTGCTCATAATCCCAATACGAAGGAGAAGGTGCTGAACCTGCATAACAAGTTTTTTACTTGTTGAGGCATAGTAGATCGATGCTGAAGGAACTCTCCCCAAAAGCCGCTTCCATGAGATGTTACCATCTGTTGCCCAGAGATGTCTTAAGAATAAGCATATATCGTCATTGGGCGATAAAAATACCGGTTCGGGGATTGTTTTTTCCCATGAATGTCCGAAGTCACTTCCGTGTTTTCTTAGCCAAACCCGAACGGGGTGATGGGTGTTATGAGTCAGGTGATAGGGTGAAGGAAGATAGGCGTGCCACCAATTTTTCTGCTGCACAACGCGAGGTGTAATTGAAAAAAGCGTTTTTGCGCTTGTGCATACCGTTTCAATGTTTTTACGATCAGCGCTCGTATAGTGAACGGGCTGCCTATCTACCATACAGCCATCGCCGAGCATGTGGGCGAGAAATATAAGTTCGTTTTGGGAAAGAGCGGCGCAGGACGAAAGTGTTGGAGTATGATGGCGCGGAATTGCGACGCGATCTCCAACGCTGAGCTGATCAAGTGATTTCCAGCTTTCCAACATGCGAAACGGATGATTTGCCGACGCCTCTATTGTGCGCCCGCTTCGCATTTTGAGTTCATATACACGTTTTTTTCCACTGGGAAATACCTTAGTCATCTTCCGGACGACCATCTTCCATGAATTATCAAGCGAATACACATGGATGGGTGTTTGTCGGGGGCGCTGAGCAAGCTCCTTCATTGTATAGCGTCGTCCGGTTTTGGCGTCCATAATCATTGTATCTCCGGCCAGACATCCCGACTCGCGCAAGTGGGCGAGCTTCGGAATTGCCGGCTTATTCAGCTCAACCGCACGGGAAAGCTGTGACAGGGCAACGACGGGCACATTCAGTTCACGTGCAATCGCTTTGAGTCCGCGAGTTATTTCGGCAATTTCCTGTACGCGCCCTTCTGATTTCGCGGGCGATTCCATAAGCTGCAAGTAATCGAGGATGATCATCGAAAGGCCATGCTCGCTTTGCAGACGTCGCGCTTTCGTTTTGATTTCAAGAATATTTGCTGACGCCGTATCGTCGATAAAAAGCTTCGCTTCAGAAAGTGCGTTAATCGCATGCCCGATACGCAAGAAATCCTCAGACCCGGGCGCATCGGAAAGTTTGCCGGTACGCATTTTCCATAGATCCACACCCGCCTCCGAACAAATAAGGCGGTCGACTAGCTGTTCTTTTGACATTTCCAAGCTGAAGATGCCAACAGCATTTTTGGCCGCAATAGCCGCTTGGCGGGCGATATCAAGCGCTAAACTTGTTTTACCCACAGAGGGGCGTGCGGCAATGATGACGAGATCAGATTTTTGTAAGCCCGCCAGGATGCCGTCTAAGTCCGTAAAACCGGTCGGAATACCTCTCATCTTCCCCCTGTCACGATGAATTTCATCGATTCGTTCGAATGCATCTGAAAGGATTTCCTTAAGCGGAACAAAAACTTTTTTAAGAAGCTTCTGTGATACGGCAAAAATACGCTGTTCGGCCTTGTCCAGGAT
>CAYJLM010000146.1:0-2398 GCA_964370875.1 uncultured Gammaproteobacteria bacterium
AGAGAGAACCGCGATGTCAAATAAACAGACAGAGGTAAACAATATTCAAACGGAGCTTAACACTGCATTGAATGCAGCCGACAAAGCAACAGCCGAGGAGCTCAAGAAAATTGACAGGGCGGCAAATAAGAAAGACGCCGACCTTATTGCCGGCAATACCGGTGCACTGTCCGCTGCAAGTAAGACACTTATTGATATCGTGTGTAAGCCGACGCCAGACATCGCGCTTGGCATTTTCCTTCCCCTTGGTGATCGTATTGAACAAAATAAACGAACAGCTTTGTGTCCTTATAGCAAGATAAAAGAAAATTGGCAGGAGATATATAACAATACCGGCACACAATTAAATGATATATCGCTTGGTAATTGGCGAACTATCGCCGGGCTCGTAAACCCAAATACCAGCGATCTGGGTGCGGCATATAGTGTGTCTATCGCCGGGCTCAGCGTATCTGATGCTGCACAAGCGCTTGGTGTCACACAGTATTTGGACACTTCAACCGCCGGGGGCCTGAAAGCCGCGACGGAATTTAATGGTAAAAAAACATCACCGGTTTCAGCGTCTATCGCTCGACTGCAGAGCACTATCGAAGCCGGCGTTCAAGAAGATACTCGTCTTCTGTCCACGGGTCATTTGCTTGCGGATTTGGTCGTCACGGGGCTGGGGACAATCATTAATACTACGTTCGAAATTCTTCAAGAAGGCCTGACAAAAAAGACCGCCGCGGTTCGTCAGCCAAAACAAAAGAATGGAATCGCAGCATTATCGCGATTTGCTGGAGGGGCTGGCACGGGTGTTCTCTATAATCCAACAGCAGATCCCAATGCAGGGTCTGAATCGTATGCGGAAGCGCGGCTCGTTGCATTCTCTCAGCTGGATCTTTCCGCCTCACAGGATTGGCCCGTCTTGGCAAATCTTAACAACAAGACATGTCCTGATACTCAAAATATTCCTGGTGGTACGAAGGGGGCCGATCCTGACGCATGTGTTATGGATGATAAGTTTGTGGAAGCGGTGAAAGAACGCATAACCGTTCAAGAAGCGCTTGATCGCAATGGCGGTCTCCTTAATAAGAACGGTATTTTTGGTTTTGATATAGATAACGCAGAAGTGAAAGATATTGCTTCATGGGAAGGAAACTTCCCCTATCGCTCTCTTGTTATCTTGCGAAAATATCGGGTTATTCCGGTCTCCTGGGAACTCGCCGCATTATTTATTAAGGAAAATCCCGTTGAAGCTCGTAGCAGGTGTGGTGGTTCGTGCACGCTCCAGGACATGATTAATAATTTTCCTGATAAAACATCCCCCTTTTATCAAATGGTTGATCCAAATTGGGTTTTGAAAATACCGCCCGGCAAGTGTTTTCTTAAGGGATTTGGTCCGGAAATACTGGAATTTACATCGGTTACGGTCTGCAATCCTCCAAACAGCGCGAATTGTCATGTTGAGCAAGTACCGTATCGGAGACCCGATACGTGTGTTGACTATCGAACATGTCTTACAGAGGATGCGGAAAAGGAAGGAAAATGTGCCAACGATCAATCATACGGCTACTGTCTTCAAGAACAAAAGGTTATTCGTTTCCAGGGAGAAGTGTGTAATAAAACATTTAATGGATGCGAGGTTTTTCAAGATCCTCAAACAAAGCAAAGCGTTCCCTATTTGAAGCTTTCATTAGAAAAGAATGCCGACCTGGGCAACGGAAAATGTACCCCAGATAACGCTGGATGCCGGTGGTTAAGTGCGAAAAAACAGTTTCAAGACGCAGACGCTCCGAATGCTGATAAATTTGCGTTAAACGCGGACAAACAGGCAAAGATTCTTGTCGATTCAACAACAAAAACTCAGCAGGAGTGGTCGAGTGCGACTACTGACCGGGTATATCTCGCGTCAAAAGCAGGAAAGTGCCAACCCGAAGCAGAAGGATGCCGAGAGGTTTCAGGAGTTCCGGGTATGCAATACCTTCGCCTCCCGCCCGCTTCGTATGAGTGCGACAAGGATGGTATTGATCCGTACGGCAATCTTGTTCCTTGGTATAAACGGGCGGAATGTAAGCAATTTACCGGCGTGTGCAGACAAGAGTATGTCGGATGTGAGAAATATACCCCAACCTCCGACACGTTCTCAGTGACCGGCATTTCCCCTGATGATTCCGCGACTCCAGTCAGTTCCAACACCACGACGTATCAATATCGTTGTCCTGCGCAGTGCGCCGGCATAAAGAATTTTACCGCTGAAAAAACACTGTTCGATACTGTACAGCCGACAGCTGAAAATTTTAGCGCTGATACCGCAGCAAAATGCTCCATTTCCGACGTTGGCTGTGAGGAGTTTACGAATGTTAATGTTGCCGCGGCAGGAGGCGAGGGGAAAGAGTACTATACATTCCTTCAACAA
>CAYJLM010000146.1:2408-3540 GCA_964370875.1 uncultured Gammaproteobacteria bacterium
GTGCAGTTGAAAGCTGATGAAGTCCCCGCCAAGCAAGTATTCTTGAGTTTTGTTGGGACAGAACAAGCGGGTGGTCAGCCGGTGAAGTACTATGTTGTTGGGACGACAGTAGCAGAAGGGAAAGGAAGCGGTGATTGGGTTGATACCAAGGCGAACGACTGGAATCCAAAATGCGCCGATCCGGACAAACCCTGCGATTGCGAGGTGGCAGATGTTAATAAAAATATGAATGACCCTCGCATTGGGACTATCCTGTGCCGCGAATTTATCAATTCCGAAGGAAAGTCATTCTACCGCTATACCGACAATCTTATTTACTACGCCACCGACTGCAACCCATTCAGAAGGACTCTGGAAGGAGACGCCGCTACCAGTGAGCTCTATAGCCAATCGCTCAGCAAACAGTGTTCATCGCCGGCGGCAGTGAACTGTCGCAAGTATAGCGCGCCAACTGCTGGCAATATTCGCGTTGTGTCGTATGACAATTTCGAAGACGGGGATGTCAGTGGGTGGTCGATGGATACTGGTTCGGAGGATCTTATGGAGAATAAAGTAACGAGTATTGGTGAAATTCTTGGTGATCATAGTTTGAAGATTCAAAAAAAGTCTACATATACCGGTGATCTTGCTAATGCACAGGCTACAAAGAAAATTGACTTCAGAAAGGGCTCCACATTTGATATTGCATTCAATATTAAGGGGGCGAACGGTTACGTGCTAAAGGCATTTATTGGCGCTATAACAGGTGCAAATACGGAAACGATTTCCATTGGAAGCGATAAAACGCTGAACGGGAACTGGCAACGGATACAGTATAGTGTCGATAAAAATGTTCTTAAAGATAAGACATTCGACTCAACCGAACTTAGGATTATTGTTGGTGCAACCAATGTTTCTGATTTTACAATAGATGATATTGTCGTGAAAGAAACCGATGGCATTGAGTATGTTGTCAAGGATTCTTGGCAGAAGGACGGTATGTGTTTTGTCGGTGCTGGAAATCCTCCGGAACCAGATTTTACTCAGATTGCATATCCCGGCTGTTCGTTGTATACAGACCGCCAGGGCGGACAGCATGCTATCCGTTCATTCGAGAGAATATGCCCCCTCGAGATGGCGGGGTGTGTAAGAG
>CAYJLM010000147.1:0-3504 GCA_964370875.1 uncultured Gammaproteobacteria bacterium
GTGCATGAACGAACGGGAGACAGCATCAAGTGAACACAAAGACTCAATGTGGTGCGGACCAATCTCACTATTTACGCACATGCCGGTTCCTTCATAGCGACACCACTGAAGCGCGCGAGCATTTCCCACGCGATTGCGAACAATTGATGATTTTTCTCCGACCTCCATTGAGAACAGATCGCTATATTCAACTGCTGGCACATCGACAAAAAGATCGATACGATCAAGAATGGGTCCTGAAATTTTTCTTTGATACGCATTGATCGCGCCGGATGAACACGTACATTCTCGCACCGTACTTCCGCGATGACCGCACGGACAGGGATTCTGCGCGGCAACAAGCATACAGCGCGCGGGAAATCGAACGCTTCCGGCTGAACGCGTAATTGTCACCCATCCATCCTCCAGCGGCTGTCGTAGTGCTTCAATTGCCGACCGCGGAAATTCAGGAAACTCGTCGAGAAACAAAACGCCTCTATGGGCAAAGCTCACTTCCCCCGGGGAAGGAGCGCCCCCGCCACCAATAATCGACGCGACCGATGCCGTGTGATGCGGACTGCGAAAGGGGCGCGTCCGAATCAAATGCTGGCCCGGTGGCATCATGCCGGATACGCTATAAATGCGCGTCACCTCCAGTGCCTCATTGAGCGGTAACTGGGGGAGTATCGTAGGAAGAATACGCGCGAGCATGGTTTTGCCGGACCCGGGCTGTCCGGACAACAATATATTATGTCCTCCCGCGGCCGCGATTTCCAACGCGCGTTTTGCGTGATACTGTCCTTTTATATACGCGATATCAAGCGTCGTTTCTCCTTGCTCCGCATCGCACTGGCCAGCCAACGCGTCGCGCCGATCAAATTTTTCGAGACTCCTTATGCCCATAAGGTGCTCAATGCATTGCGCGAGCGATTCGACCGGATAGATATCGACACCTTCGATAAGAGCGGCCTCAGCCGCATTCTCTTGCGGGACAAAGAGCGACGTAAATCCTGCCGTAAGAGCGAGCTGGGCGATCGTGATGGCACCGGAAATAGGCCGCACGCGCCCCTCAAGGGAAAGTTCGCCACAGTACATATTTTCAAGCACGCGCTGTTTTTCGCCTCCCCCATTCAAAGCGCCGTCCTTATCCGCGAGCAAAATCGAAAGCGCGATCGGCAGGTCATAAATAGATCCTTGTTTTTTAATATCCGCCGGCGCGAGATTGACGGTAACCCGACCACGCGGGAAGGAAAAGCCGCTATTCTTTATTGCCGCGCGCACACGTTCACGCGCTTCCTGCACGGCAGTATCGGGTAATCCAACGATAACAAAACAGAACTGTCCGGCTCCCGCGTCGCATTCGATCTCAACCTTCTCGGCATCAAGACCAATGGTCGCGGCGGAATATATTTTTGAGGGCATACACGCATCATCGCTAATGACAGCAGTATATCATCCCTTTGACTGTTTGAAAAAAAACGTCCAGCAAATCCCGACACATCCGCCGATGATAAAAACATCGGAAAGGTTAAAAAAAGTAATTCCGGGAATTTCTATCCAGTCAATGACGGCTCCGTAGCGAATGCTGTCAAGAACATTACTTGCCACACCCGCGGCGACGGTTGCGGCATAGTACGAAGAGCGCGCGCTCTTAGCGCCGGGGGGAAAAAGGTAGCCCAAAAGGAGCAAAACAAATACGCCGACCCACGAGAACGTTGCCTGATCAAAAAACAAAAAATCTTTCGCGTGCATGAATAGCGAAAACTGAAAAAATCCGGGAAGAACAGTTTGTGCGCGATCCGAAAATAGAAATAATGCGGCAACCTTTGTGAAACGATCGACAAAAAAAAGAACACCGAAGAGAAAAAGTATTCGCACGGCTCCAGAGAACATAATTGATTTCACCACTCTCAAATTATTTATCGGATTTTTCCTGACATTCAATACACAGTGTCGCCATTGGCCGTGCCTGCAGGCGCGGCTTGTTAATTTCAGTGCCGCACATTTTACACAGGCCATACGTGCCCTCATCCAAACGGGTAAGCGCCTCGATAACCTCGCGAAGCTCAGGTTCGAACGTTGCCTCAAGCCCAAGCGAATCGCTATATGCCGCTACTTCTGCGGCGTTTTCCTCTTCCTTTTCCCCGTAGTCTTCCCATGTTGTTTTAAAATCTGCTCCATCTTGTACCGAGCGCTTTCCAAGCTTTGCAAGCTCCTGCTCAAGACGCGTTTTTGCCGCGTTCAACTGTTCGCGTATTTCAGATAAGAATACTTCATCAAATGCCATATTCCTAATATCTCATTATTTTTTTGAATAAGAAACAAGGCGCTTTCGAGATTCAAATAGTGAATGCTTGATCGCGCCCCGAGAGGTTCTCTCGGAGCAGTCTTTGGACCGTCGTGACTGGTGATGAACACTGTCATCAACACTCATGACGGCCGCAAGGAATTCGACCCGAGAGGGTTTTTGGCTTTTCACCGACAATAAAAGCCGATCTTCCCATCTGCTCTTTGGTGAATAATGCCAACCCGGACAGAGGCGTTTTCGTCTCTAAAAATGGATTGACCTTCACCTTTTTTTGTTTTTGTTTTTGTGGAGGTGTCGGTAGTACCCCCAAAAAAGAGAAGGAGAGAAGATAAAAGGTTATTCCTTCTATTTTGGAACGGATAACCTTTTAAAAAATTTTTAAAAAACACTTTCATAAACTAAGTATAGCATTTTTTTATCTTTGAGTCAACGAATGATACACGCATTGAAACCCGTACGTATCATCTACTCAAAATAACCCGTTTTCCTCATAATAACAACGTTTTAGACTCACTGCCCTCACGGAGATCATTCTGAGTAAATTAATTATCCACATCTCACCACAAATCTTAACTCATGCGCCCTCTGTGGGAGTAAAGGAAATCCGCTTTTCCAGAATCGCCCTCAGCATATATCCAAGAGTTATGTCTTTTGGCAAGACCCTTTTCCCTTCGTCATTCGCAAAAGCACACTCCACAAGCAGCTGAACCGCTTTTGTTGCTATCTCCGGTCTGACTACATTTTGTCCCAAAGCCAAAGAATCGCGGGATCTATTCAGTAAAAGAGCGACAAGCAGATCAACCGCAAACGCATCAGGGACATTTTTTACAAACTCACGATACTTTTCGTAGAGATCCTTATGATCATGCTGAAAACCATAGGCAAATTTCTTTGCCTCATACAGAGACGTAATGATATCAGGAAAGAAGTTTCCAAGATATTGATTGTCAGAATATTTCGCGATAACCCCGGACCATGCCGACGTGCGCTCATCAAACGAATGCTGGAGTAACGCAATAAGATCACCGCTACACAACGCGCTTACGTCGCTTATGACCTGTGGGAACACCCTCTTAAACTCGTGCTCCTGCAGTTGTTTGAGGTGATCAAGCGTTGGTTCGGGCATAGGACAATCTCGTTTCTATTCATTCACGCGCTTGATAGAAAGATTAATTCTATTTTGTTCATCAATAGCGGCGACCTTCACGGTTACCGCC
>CAYJLM010000148.1:0-3493 GCA_964370875.1 uncultured Gammaproteobacteria bacterium
GAGATATTACGAAAGACCCTTGCATCTTTGTTTCAGGTGTACTTTAGCACACGAAAATTTTATCGATCATCTATTCATGCTGTCTACCGAAAAAAGATTACACTTTGGGAGAGAGGGGTTGATGAAAGAAGCGGAACGGCAATGGGGACCTGACGCCTTGAAAATTATAGCACTATTAGAGCTTGCACATGAAAACATGGACTCCGCTCGGCGCATCCTCAAAGAGGACTCATTTAACAGAGTAAAACCATGGATAGAAGAGCAGCTGATGCATTTTTAAATTCATTATTAATTCAAATCTACTGCGGGATAGCCAATGCTGTATGTGCTACAAGAAAGACGAATTTTAGATTACGATAAATTATGAAAGCAACCGAGATAAAATTAGCCGACTTTCTTAAGAAGTCACCTCAATTCGTTATCCCAATCTATCAACGCATCTATAGCTGGAGCGAAAAGGAATGCCTTCAGTTATGGGAAGATATTTTACGCACTGGCAGTAATGATGCTGTTAGTGCTCACTTCATTGGTTCAATCGTTTACGTAGAGAAAGGTCTTTATTCTGTGGCAAATCAGTCGCAATTACTTGTAATTGATGGGCAACAAAGACTTACGACAATAACGTTGTTGATCGAAGCTCTTGCGAGGGCTCTTGGCGATAGTGAACCACTTGAAGGATTTTCAACAAAGAAACTTCGCGATTATTATCTCATTGATCCTCGGGAAGAAGGCGAAAAAAAATATAAACTCATTTTATCTCAGACTGATAAGGATTCTTTAATAGCAGTTCTTGATAACGTCGCTGCGCCAACCGACTACTCTGTACGGGTGAATGCTAACTTTGATTTTTTTACAAATAAAATAGCAGCAGAGATAAAAAATTTATTAGTAGTCTGTAAAGGTTTGGCAAAATTGATTATCGTTGATATTTCACTGAATCGAGATCAGGACAACCCTCAACTCATATTCGAAAGTCTAAACTCAACCGGACGTGAATTAAGCCAAGCCGACTTGATTCGCAATTTTATTCTTATGGGGCTGGAGCATGATTTGCAGTCAAGGCTCTATAATCACTATTGGCGGCCAATGGAAAAAGATTTTGGACAGGAGGGTTACGCCATGTATTTTGATGGCTTCATGAGGCACTACCTTACCGTGAAGACAGGAGTAATTCCAAAAGAGCGCGAGGTGTATGAAGCATTTAAACAATATGCTCATTCATCAGAAGCGTCTGGCGTTGAAGCGCTTGTTTCTGATATTCGAATATTCGCGGAATATTACTGTGCAATGGCACTTGGTGATGAAGAGAATCAAGAGCTTAAAATGGCGTTTCGTGACCTCCGGGAGTTAAAAGTTGATGTCGCATTTCCGTTTCTGCTAGAGATTTATAATGACTACAAAAAAGAGATTCTTTCGGCGGATGAATTATTACAAATTGTGCGTCTCGTAGAAAGTTATGTATTCCGTCGCGCCATATGCGGAATCCCTACCAACTCAATGAATAAAACTTTCGGGAATTTCTCGCGTAATCTGAGGAAAGATAGATACATGGAGAGTGTTCAGGCGAATTTCATGCTTCTGCCATCCTATCGACGTTTCCCTGATGATGAGGAATTCAAGCGGGACATTAAAATTAAGGATGTCTATAATTTTCGCAGTCGAAGTTATTGGTTGCGACGGTTAGAAAATTATGGAAGAAAAGAGCGTGTTCCCGTAGACGAATATACCATTGAACACATCATGCCTCAAAACGAAAACCTATCTAGTACATGGAAAGCGGAACTCGGTCCAGAATGGGAGCGTATTCAAAAAGTGTATTTGCATACACTGGGTAATCTCACCTTAACTGGCTATAACTCCGAATATAGCGATCACTCCTTTATAGAGAAGCGAGACAAGAAGAACGAGCAAGGACAGAGCATGGGTTTTGCTACCAGCCCACTTCATCTGAATACTGGACTTGGAACACTTGAACATTGGACAGAACAAGATATTAAAGATCGAGCTGAAACCCTCTCAGCGCTTGCTGTTGATGTATGGAGTATGCCTAAGGTAGAAAGCGGTGTCTTGGGGGCCTATAAGCCTAAGACGGAGAGCGCTGAATACAGTATTGAGGATCACCCTCACCTTCTATCTGAGCCACTACGAAGCGTGTTTGAGGCGTTCCGTAAGCAGGTACTGGCACTCGATCCATGTGTGACAGAGACGTTCCTGAAATTGTATGTTGCGTACAAGGCGGAAACTAACTTTGTTGACATTGTACCCCAAGCAAAACGACTTCGCCTTTCCTTAAACATCTCATTCAACGAAATTAATGATCCTAAAGGTGTTTGTAAAGATGTTTCAACGCTCGGTCGCTGGGGCAACGGTGATGTTGAGGTTGGATTTTCAAACAATGATGAAATTCCGTATGCCATAGGTTTAGTCCGCCAGGCATTTGAAAAACAAATGGGACAAGAAGCAGATAGCTAGGGAAGAGGAGTCACAAAACATTGCCATATAATAGGGATATACTATTTATGCCGACATTAAACTGGATTGGGAAAGAGGCTGTAGTAAACCACGATAAGGAGGTGCCTTTTAAGCTACTTAAAAAGGTAAAGACAGCATCTGTTGGTGATAATTCTCAAAATCTTATAATCCACGGTGATAATCTAGAGGCTTTGAAGGCGTTGATGCCTCATTACTACGGAAAGATAAAGTGTATTTATATTGATCCCCCGTATAACACTGGCAATGAGGGTTGGGTATATAACGATAAGGTTAATTCTCCCAAAATTAAGCAATGGCTCGGCAAGGTTGTTGGACGAGAGTCGGAAGATTTAACACGGCACGATAAGTGGCTTTGTATGATTTATCCGAGGTTGAAACTGTTAAGAGATTTACTGACAGAGAATGGTTCTATCTTTATTTCTATCGATGACAACGAGCACTGCAACTTGCGACTCGCCATGGACGATATCTTTGGAGAAGTAAATTTTGTGACCACAATAATTTGGCAGAAAAAATATACACAAAGTAACGATGCAAAGTATTTTTCAAATACGCACGATTTCATAATTTGTTATGCGAAAAATAAGGAAAACAAGAATTTTAAGATAAACCTCTTGGCAAGAACTGAAGAGCAAGATGCACGTTATAAAAATCCCGACAACGATCCTCGTGGAGTCTGGATGACCCAACCCTTGCATGCAAAGAGTGGTACGGATAAAACCTATGAGTTTACTTTCACTAATGGCGTAAAGTGGAAGCCACCCGCTGGTACGTTCCCTCGCTATAGCATCAATACGTTAAAAGAAGCAGACGTAGAAGGCACGATTTGGTTTGGGAAAAATGGAAATGCTGTACCTCGCCTTAAGAAGTACCTTGCTGAAATGAAGCAGGGCGTAATTCCTAAGACAATTTGGCTTTATGACGAAGTTGGAAGTAACGACGATGCCAAGCGAGCTATAAAACATCTTTTTGATGATAATCCTTTTGATTCTCCCAAACC
>CAYJLM010000149.1:0-3484 GCA_964370875.1 uncultured Gammaproteobacteria bacterium
GTGTTATTCCGACCGATACGATCTATGGCATCTCGGCATCAGCGGGAAATAACGAGGCGATTGAGCGTCTCTACGAGATTCGCAGTCGTGATCGATCAAAGCCATTTATTGTTTTGATTTCATCGATTGATGACCTCAAGAACTTTGGAATTTCGTTGAATGAGAAGATGCAGGAGGAGCTCATGCGAATATGGCCTGCGCCGGTAAGCGTTGTACTCCCGTGCCATGATAAGAAACACGCGCATCTTCATCGAGGCGTCGGCTCAATCGCATTTCGTGTGCCCGCATGGGCACCACTGCGAACGTTTCTTAAAAAAACAGGACCACTTGTGACAACAAGCGTCAACTCTGCTGAGGGGTTGCCGCCCGCAACAACGATTACGGGAGCAAAAAAATATTTTGCGGACAAGCTCGATTTCTATGTCGACGTCGGAACGCGGAGAGGCGCCCCTTCCACACTTCTTCGATTGAAGAGCGATGGTTTTGAAGTTCTGCGGCGAGGCGAATATGGTTCGGAGTTCCAAAAACGAATCTACAATGTCGTGAAAAAAATTCCAAAAGGGAGTACGCTTACATACAAAGAGGTGGCGAATAAAGCAGGCAGTCCGCGCGCGTACCGCGCCGTCGGAAATATCTTGAGTAAAAACTACGATTTGGCGATCCCTTGTCATAGAGTAATCCGTTCTGACGGCAAGATGGGTGGATATAATAGAGGAGCGGATCGTAAAGGGGATATACTCCGCAAGGAAGGGAAAACAAAATGAAAAAGCTTGTTTTGATAACAGTAACAGGGAAAGTACAAGGAGTTGCGTATCGCGTATCGGCGCAAGAAGAAGCTGATCGTCTGGGTATTGTCGGATTTGCAATGAATTGCGGGGATGGGTCGGTGTGTATCGAAGCGGAAGGGGAACAGGAAAAACTTGATTCATTCGTTCGCTGGTGTCGCAAGGGTCCTCGAGGGTCAGATGTTCAGCGTGTTGATAGTGTACCCGGAGAAGTGAAGGGGTATACGGCATTTGAGATACGCAGGATGAATGTATGATTGGAGCCCACTAGAAATTTTGATCAAAAGTGATATCGTCTCTATAACGATCCCGTAGTATTTTAAACCTATGACAGAAGAGAAACGAGTACCATTCCCCAATATCCCACATTTTCCAGGCGAGGAGCTCTCGCCTTCGATGCCAACCACTCCGGAAGAGTCCATTTTTCTGTCTAAGCCCGAACTGGCTCATACCGCGAATACCCTCGTTGAATACGCATTTGCAAATTCAAAGGGGAGAGATCACATCGAAACGAGAACCGTCAAAGAGATCTTGGAAAATCCGGAACGTATTGCACATATATTCGACGCAATCGCACTATTCAAGGTGACGGGCGGATATACAAAGGCGCAAGAATTCGAAGAAGCAGTCATGCGCAGGATTGAGAAGGTGGAGCTCAAAGAATTCGAACCGGAAGCAACACGACAGCTTCTTTCATTGGCGGCTCATAGCGCGCTGTATGGACCTATTGCAGAAAAACTTCTTGCGCGCCATATTGAGAAATGTACCGACACGAAGTCGTTCATTCATGAATTATATATTCTTGCCGGTGCCGGCATTGCGAGCGGCGATCGGGCGGTTGTCAAAAAGACCGTAGAAGTCATACGGTTTCTGACGCCTATTATGACACCCGAATCGGATGCGGCACTGCTATTCCAAATGGCTCAGTTTGATCGTGACGATGCTACACTGCGAAATACGATGGAGATTGACTCGTTCTGTGAAACATTGTCGAGTATGTATTTCCCGGAGATAAAAGAGCAATATGACACGCGTATACTCAGCGAAATACATACGAATCCGAAATTCAAAAAGACATTAGAGTCCTATATCAAGGACTATGATCATCAGCGGCTTAACGCTCTTGCCAAGTGGTATGAAACTCCAGTCGGGGAACATGGAGCCGCTGAAGTCCTCAGTGAGGACGTAGGGAAATTTCCCTATAATCTTGTTGTGAACGCAGGTCCTTTGAGAGAATTACAGAATAGTATTTTTGTGCAGAAACTTTATGGAGAGGGGCGATCGGCAGTCAAGATTAACCTTCCTTCAGGTAGTTTTGTTTGCGGGGATTGCAGCGGTGAAGGAGTATCGGAGACGATCTATAGAGCCCTGCAGGCGCCCGCCCCCAAAGATGGCGAGGCGATGGAAGAAGGAAAGTATTGGGAAACGCTTTCATACCTTTTGCCGGAACAGGCACAGACAGAGGAATGCCTTCTGACTCTCGGACAGGTGAATGAAGCGCTCAAAGAAGAGATGCGCGACCACACGAACCATCTTCTCAATCCGCGTGGCGACACAATTGAAATTAAGGATCCGCTTCTTAAAGGACTTGGGTTTCGTTCGGTTACATTTCAGATTGATCTGCGGAACCGTCGCGATACGTTGGTTTCGCTTGTCGTCGGCAATTTTACCTACAGAATTATTCTAGACGAATTTTTTAATTTTCGAACAGCGCACAATCGAGCCGCTTTTGCTTTGTCACTCGAAGGAAGTTTTCTTGAGCACATTATTATGAGCCATCTCCGAGAAATACGGTGCGCCGACAAGACAGTGCCAATTGCCGACCCTGTCGAAGGAGGAAGGGCAGAGGGGCATCCTGTCTACCCGCGGAGACCGCATCGACGAGAGTTGCCGGAAAACCAGAATCCAACCCCGGAACAGATTGGGCGCGTGCGCGAGGTTTATGATATTGATATTATTCGATGGAATAGGGAGGCGGCAGCGCGCGGGAATACGCGTCGATTTACGTTTGTGTTCCAGGTTGAAAGCGAGATTCCAGGGCTTCCGCCCGTTCGCTCCCATGCACCTCATGCAACACGCCGTCTTAATATGATTCTCGATGACTCACAGAGTCCTTCGAGGATCTCTTGACAAGCGGTATTACGCAAGTCCAGTGGTTGTGGTATACTCTTGAGAGCGGTGAGAAATATCACGTGTGAGTTTCTTCCGGCTCATTTTCGGTCAGTTTCACCCCAAAAAAGCGTTGAACTCGTCTGAATACGGTAGTATTCATCCTCATTCACCATCTTTTTTGGAACAAAACTGACTCGAAACTGACCGTGAAGCTATTTCTCACCACTCTCACTATAAAAGATCAGACAATTTAACCTTCTCTTTCGCTTTGAATGCGGGTTGGGAAGATCGCAATACGCCTTGAAAAGGAAAGAGAAGCGCTCTCTTTCCTTTTTGTTTCCGACATGGATGCCGGAAATAGGGTACCCCTAGTTTATAAGGTGGTGGCTAGGAGGAGTTATGCGTATTTCTCGGAAGGTATGGGGTCTTGTTTCTATCGTTGCTCGTCTTTGTCAAGGCGGCAACGGTGAACCAGGACAAGAAATCTTTCGTCGGATGACAGGCCCTCTCGGCTATAAACGTCGGGAGTCGGCCCAGGCGATGAAAGAGTATGGCTACAACGTCGAAAAATTGGGTTGGGACTATCG
>CAYJLM010000150.1:0-3392 GCA_964370875.1 uncultured Gammaproteobacteria bacterium
ATCCTACACCGCCAAAGGTGACTTTTCCTCAAATACTTCCGCTTCATGATCGTGTGCTGCCAATACGAGCTTCTCCGCTGCGTATGCGCCCATGATCGGCGCTTCGATAAAGCCATTCAACGCGGCCCGAGCAAGCCATCCGCTCTCAATCCAATCAAACAACCATTCATCCGCATAGCGAGGATCGTCCTGTGAAATACCACCTCCAACCGTCTTGAGCCATATCCGATTAAAATCCTCTTGCGAGCCAACAGAAGGCGCCATGATAATCGGCAACCCCAAACCCGTATAAAAAGAAAGTTCAGATGGCTTTGTCCAGAGTATATCTGCTTTTCGCAAAAGCGCATTGAATGCCTGAAAATACTCAAACTTCGTTTTGCGGTATAACACATGAATGCCCCTGCCCAGCTCTTCAGTAAGCGTGTTCTTTTTTACCTGCTCTTCAAAAAAATCTTTTACCTCCTTGCGACTTCCGGCAATAAGATGAAGACAAAGCTCGCCACCCAAAATGCGCTGGCGCAAACTTTTTACGATTGCCTCACCAATATCGCTCTGCGCGCCCGCACCGCCAACGGCAAATACCAGCGTCAGAGGGTGTGTTGCACGTTTCGGAATATATTTCTTCCCGAGGTGATAGTTTATGATGTGGCCAAACTTATACAATGTCGCCTTTTTGGGATCCAGATTTATAAGGCGAGCGCCAAGGTCATGTTTCAGTGCGGTCATGTTTGGCCCGCCGATATTTTCTTTTGGCAACGGAAACCCGGTGAAAAAAATATTTTCATCCTTCACGCCATAGAGCTTGAGCCGCTCAACAACGCGCCTATTGGGCGCAAGGTATTTGATGCGACTGCGCTTCGGATCTTTTGGCACCCATGTTCGGCTAACATCCGCATCACACACCTGGCAATAAATATCGCCCTCGTAGCCATAATACTCTGCAGCAAAAGCCGCAAGGAAAAATGTTGCGACCAGTGGGATACTCTGATTTTCTGACAAGACTTTGGTAAATAAATGTTTGCCGAGCCCCTTTCGCTCAATCAGTGCGTAGGTCTGCAAAAGCTGAAGGTTTGGACGAGAAAGATCGCGTCGAGGATAGAAGCGAGGGATTTCTTGGATTTTATCAAACGCTTCAAAAAGGTACTTACCTATAACGGAACGCGCCTGAAGGCGGGAAACCATCTCATACCCTTCACGGCTCTGCTTCCAAAGCGCGCGTTCTGAAGTTGGCAGTCCCTTATAATCGTTCATTGCGATAATGCCCTTGTAAGCAATATCGTGCAAAGGGTATGCCGCACGCTGATGGCCGTACCCCATGTCAACAGTAATAACCCACGCCTTTCCATGGACTGGATTTTTTTTTGCTGGCATAGCTTATGATGGGTTATTTCGCTTTCTTTGTGAGCTTCTTGTCTGCTTGTCGCCATTTCAACTTGGGAAGCTTGACGCCGACTCGCTGTTTCACATTTTTCTTGGTTGCCATAAAAAAAGAATAAGAATTACTGTAATAGAATAAGTATATCACAGTTGATAAATAATGCGTGTTGACAAAGAATCCGTAGCATTTGAGGAGCGAATTCACGGGCTTGGGGGTTGACAAATAATAAAAATATGATTTAATACAAATATCAAATGCCTCGCGGCATTTTTTCTATTTATCTTTTGGTAAATAGTCATGTATTCTCAGGCGACTACCAATCTCTAAGGATGGCACTATACTCATTTGCCCCTCAAGTGCATATAGTGCCCTCTTTAGAAGCAGGTGCGCCCCACAACACACACCAGGAGTGATCATAAAAAATGACCAAGCAAAAAGTATCGAAGAAGGCCCTTGTGATCCGGAAGGGAAATTCAGACGACGCGGTGAAAGCCGCTGTCGTGAAGCTCCTTAATGGGACGGGGAGTCTTCTCGTCGATAATAGAAACCTTTCAACCATGACCGATGTTACGATCGAAAAGGTCGTAAAAGCAGCTCGACAAACCGGTGCCCCAGTCATCGTCGAGAAAGGAGCTGTTGGCCCCCTGCTCAAAGCATTGGGGTTCAAAGGCTACTGGATGTTCCTACGGCGAGGGGCAAAACTCTTCTCGTTCCGGTTCATCGACGGAAGGGGGGATCCCAGGATTCCTCCCGACGAGCGGCTGATCACCGTCTAAACTCCTGCAACCCTCATCGAGGCCCATACTGATACACCATATCGGTCGGGCCTCGATTCACATCCAAAAATACTGCAGAGCCCTCTGCAAAAGGGCTTCCCGGTCATTTCCGGTTTAATTTTATTCCAAAAAGGATGATGAATGCGAAGGAATACTTTCTGTATTCCGACAAGTTCAGCGCATTTTTGGGGAAAAATTAGACGGAAAGGAGCCGGAAGAAATACCACAATGGACTTTTGCAGAGGGCTCTGTATACTCAGTACACTATGTCTTTCAAACTTCTCCACTCAAAACCAATCCGCCGGGGGGTACTGACACTGCCACACGGCAAAGTTCAGACACCATTCTTTATGCCCATCGCGACACGCGGTGCGGTCAAATCGCTTGCGGCCGATGATGTCAAAAAGCTCGGCCCGGAAATTATTCTCTCCAACACCTATCACCTGCTCCAGCGACCGGGACTTGAATTCTTAAAAAAACACAAAGGGCTCCATGGCTTCATGGGATGGGATAAGCCAATCCTGACCGACAGCGGCGGCTTCCAGGTTTTTTCATTATCAAAATTCAGAAAAATTACCAACGAGGGTGTTACGTTCCAGTCAGAAATCGATGGGAGAAAAATCTTCCTTTCGCCGGAAAAGGTTGTTGAGGCGCAGTTTGCAATCGGCTCAGATATTATGATGGTGCTTGATGTCTGCTCACCGTGGCCCTGTACCCATAAAGACGCTGATGAGGGGCTGACTATTACGCTGGATTGGGCGCGTCGAAGCAAGGTGCATTTTGACAAGATTGTGAAGCGAAAAAAATTGACCAAAAAAAATCGTCCGCTGATCTTTGGCATTGCGCAAGGATCGCTGTATAAAGACCTGCGAAAAAAATCTATCGCCGGATTGATAAAGCTTGATTTTGACGGGTACGGCATTGGCGGCGTGGCGCCAAAGAAAAAAATCACTGAATTTGTCAAATGGTGCACCGACCTGCTCCCGCCCGACAAGCCGCGTTATCTCATGGGGGTTGGGCGTCCTGAGGATATTATTGAAGCGGTTGCTGTCGGTGTCGATATGTTTGACTGTGTCATTCCTACCCGCGAGGCGCGCCATGGTTCGCTGTTTGTAAAAACGTCCTCGCCAAGAATTACCGAATCGGTGAAGAAACTCTTTTATACGACACTGCGCATCAAAAAGGAGATATACACCCACGACATGAGACCCCTTGATTCTCACTGCTCATGCTTTACC
>CAYJLM010000151.1:0-3320 GCA_964370875.1 uncultured Gammaproteobacteria bacterium
GCTCAAGGTCTTTGAGAAGAATGACATGGGATGGCTTGATATCGCGGACGACCTCTTTCTCAAGATGAATGGTTGTGCCGTAGTGCAGGCGGACCATCGCGGGTTGCTCAAGAATAAATTCAAACCGATACGTATGGGGTCCTGATGTATGAGAGTCGCTTATCCATGTCTTGATTTTTGGTATATCCGCGGCAAAAATGGAAGGGGCATTGAGAAAAAAAACAATCCCCAGAAAGACAAGAAAATAGCAGAGTTTTGAAATATTTTTTTCAGTCATATTTTACTAGTCGCATACTAGCATACGCGTTTACTTTTTCAACCCTCCTTGATCTTCGCTATGGTTTGGATATACTCAATGCATAGTTTTAACATAGAGTAATTAATTCTCTTGAATTACGAAACCCTTGTTTGGGCATTTCTCCACAGGGGCATACGGACTCCGACGGGAGGAGTTTAAGGAATTTTTCAGCAGAAAAATATCCGGCCGCGAGGAAGAAATGTTCAAACAGTATGGGTTTCGTAATTTAAAGTAATTTCGTACACATATGTCCGCACGCGATAATCGTTCATATATATTCACCTCCGAGTCCGTTACCGAAGGGCACCCTGATAAATTGTGCGATCAGATTTCCGATGCCATTGTCGACGAGCTCATCAAGCAGGATCCCTATTCGCGTATCGCCGTAGAGGCGTTTACCACGACCGGCCTTGTTATTGTCGGCGGAGAAGTGGCGACAGAGGGGTATGTAGACGTGCAAAAAATAGTGCGTGGCGTTTTGCAGGGAATCGGATATACAAATCCCGCATACGGAATCGATCATGAAAATTGCGGCGTGCTCGTCTCAATCCATGAACAGAGTGCGGATATTGCTCAAGGAGTCGTTGGAAATCAAACGATCAAAGGAGCAGGAGATCAGGGGCTGATGTTCGGCTTTGCGTGCAAGGAAACCCTGGAACTGATGCCACTTCCCATTATTCTTGCACACCAGCTGACCGCACGCCTTGCTTTTGTTCGAAAGACGGGGGTGCTGTCGTATTTGCGTCCCGATGGGAAGTCTCAAGTCGCTGCCCAGTACGATAATGGTAAGCCGGTGAGGCTCGATAATGTCGTTATTGCGGCCCAGCACGATCCGGAGATTTCATTGGAACAAATCCGGCAAGACATTATTCGAGAGGTTATTACTCCGGTTTGTTCACAGTACATCGATGAAAAAACGCAGTATTTTATCAATATGACCGGGAGGTTCGTTGTGGGCGGGCCGCATGGCGATACGGGACTGACGGGACGAAAAATAATTGTCGACACCTACGGTGGGCGCGGGCGGCATGGTGGCGGATGTTTTTCCGGAAAAGATCCAAGCAAGGTGGACAGATCAGGAGCGTATATGGCGCGGTATATCGCGAAGAATCTTGTGGCTGGAGGGCTTGCGGATACCGTGGAGGTGCAAATCGCGTATGTGATCGGGAGAGATATTCCAACGTCGGTGATGGTCGATACATTTGGAACCGGTGTACTTGATGATGAGAAGCTTGCGGAGCTCGTCATGCAGAATTTCGATCTTTCACCGGAAGGCATTGTGGCGCATCTCGCATTGCGTCGGCCCATCTATCAGAAGACAGCCAGCTACGGCCATTTTGGAAGGAGTGAGGAAGAGTTTACCTGGGAGCGGACAGATAAAGCCGAGGATCTCGCAAAGGCAGTATCAGTAATAAAATCATGATGTTGACACGGCGTTATCATATTTGATACGGTGAGATGGGCTCTAAGACACCTCTTATGAAAATACTGAAATTTGGCGGGACGTCGGTTGGCAGTCCCGAATCGATTAAAAAAGTTATTGAAATCGTGCGCGCGGCACACTCCCAAGAGCCGTGCGTAGTTGTTGTCTCCGCATTTACAAAAGTGACAGATCAGCTGATTGTACTCGCACTTGCCGCAGTACAGCGGTCAGACTACTCCGTTTTGTTGTCAGAGCTTGAGGCGCGGCATTTTGAGGCTGTTCGATCGCTTGTTACCGTTCAGGAACAGCCGGCGCTGGTTGCGCGGATGAAAGAGTTGTACAATGAGCTTGCCGACGTATTGAAGGGTGTCTCGCTTGTAGGGGAGCTTACACTACAGACAAAAGATCTTATCATGAGTTTTGGCGAGCGACTCTCGGCAACATGTATCTCCGCGGCTTTTTCCAGTACCGGGATCCTCGCTGATTTTTTGGACACGCGGCCTATCGTAAAGACAGATAGCCATTTTGGTTCTGCCGGGATTGTATACGATGAAACGTACGAGAACATCAAGGCATATTTTAATCATGAGCGCCCCTTAATGATTGTCACCGGGTTTATTGGATCGACGAGTGATGGACATACGACGACGCTTGGTCGCGGCGGATCAGACCTCACCGCATCATTGTTCGGTGCTGCGCTTGATGTGTCCGTGATAGAGATATGGACAGACGTTGATGGCGTGCTAACCGCCGACCCTTCAGTGGTTGAGGGTGCGCGTCATGTTACTCATATGACCTATGAGGAGGCGATGGAGCTGTCATATTTTGGCGCGAAGGTTATTTACTACCCAACAATCTATCCGGCATTCAAAAAAAACATTCCGCTTGTTATAAAAAACACATTCAAGCCCGATGCTCCCGGAACAGTCATAAGCCAATCAGAAAACGTATCTCCTTTGCCGGTAACTGGCATCACATCGATGGGTTCAGTGGCGCTTGTGCGTATTCAGGGAGTTGGCCTTGTCGGTGTTGCAGGGACGGCCCGTCGCGTGTTTCAGGTGCTTGGAGGCGCAAACATCAATGTGATTCTTATCTCTCAGGCCTCGTCTGAGTATTCGATCTGTGTCGCAATTGATTCTGCCACGAAAGAGAAAGCACGCGAAGTATTGAATAATGAATTTGCCTTCGAGATTCAGAAGAATGTTGTCGAGCCGGTTGTTGTGGAGAATACTAATGCAGTGATCTCTGTTATTGGTGTCCATATGCGAAAAAGTGCCGGCACGGCAGGTCGGATATTTTCCGCTATCGGGCGAGAGGGTATCAATATTGCCGCAATTGCCCAAGGGTCCAGCGAGCTGAACATATCATTTGTCGTTGATGAGAATAATCGAAACAACGCGTTGCGCGCAGTGCACAACGAATTTTTTCAATCTGTATCAAGCGATTCCCAGCAACAGGCGACATCTTCGTTAGATGAACCGGCAAAGCAAGAAAAGCAGATAAATATCTTTCTCGTCGGTACCGGGCTGATTGGTTCTACGCTTCTTTCGCAGATCAGTAATCAGGCCGGCACTCTTTTTGAAAAGAACGGTATTACAC
>CAYJLM010000152.1:0-3316 GCA_964370875.1 uncultured Gammaproteobacteria bacterium
CTCTCCTCCAAAGAAGAAGATATCCTCCAACACCAACAGCACCGTTAACGATGTATTGAGAGAGCGTACAATAGTCTGATTGATAGAGGCGTTCACGATATCGTCAAAGGATCCACGGGTTTTCTGCAGATTCTCACGGATACGGTCAAAGACAACAATAGTGTCATGCACGGAAAAACCGATGACGGTCAAAATTGCGGGGATAAACGTGCTCGTAATTTCTATTCCGCCAAACTTTCCCAAAATAGCAAAAAGTCCAAGCACGAACGGCACATCATGAAAAAGCGTAATAAGCGCGACAATACCGTACTTCCATGACGCAACCGGATGCGACACCTTGCGAAATACAAAACTGATATACAGACAAATAAGAACAAGCGCGACGATAAGCGCCCAGATGGATTTTGTTTTTAGTTCCTGACCAATTATAGGACCTATTGACTCGAACGCCTTTTCCGTTAAGTTCACATCGTCCTTTTTCAGTTCCGCCAACACTTTCTGGTGCGTCTCTTCGTTCACGTCTTTAAAACGGAAGATCATGCTCTTCTCGCCCGCCGACTTTATTTCCGCGTCTCCGAGTTCGAATTGTTTGAGACGATCAGACAACCCTGCTATGCCGGGCACGTCGCGCGAATACTCTACTTCAAGCAAGCTTCCGCCCGTATATTCGATGCCGGCTTTCAGCCCCCACAGTCCCAGCGCGGCCAGCATTACAATCGTATACACGACTGCCGTACCAAGCCAGAAATTGCGATGTTTGATGATTTGGAGATTGTGCATATTATTCTTTTGTATTCTTTGCGCAGAAGAGCCAACGATTTTTTCCCAATCGCCATCCCGCAACTAATTTTAATAATATTCGGGTGATAACGATTGCTGAGAACATACTCACCAGAATGCCGATAGCAAGCGTCAATGCAAACCCCTTGATCAAACTTGCGGAGAATGAGAAGAGTACAACGCAGGTGATTAAAGATGATACATTGCTGTCGCGAATAGATGTCCATGCGCGCTTGAATCCTTCGGTAACTGCCGACTCAAGTTTCTTGCCGGTTCGCAGCTCTTCCTTCATGCGCTCAAAGATAAGGATATTCGCATCAACCGCCATACCGATAGACAGAATAAATCCGGCGATACCGGCCAAGCTCAGTGTGACAGGCCACGCCTTGAAGACCAAAAGTGACAAGGAGATATAGATAATCAACGCAAGGATCGCCAAGAGACCGGGTAATCGATAGAAGAAAAGCATGAACAGGGCAACAAGCAAGAATCCAAACAACCCTGCAGTCAATGATTTATGAAGGGACTCTTCACCAAGCGACGGTCCGATTGTTTGCTGTGATATAAGCGTAATTGGCACAGGCAACGCACCGGTAGTGAGGCGCTGGGAAAGAAGTTTTGCTTCCTTAAGCGTAAAGTCACCGGTAATGATTGCACTCCCATCGAGAATCGGCTGCTGGACAGTAGGCACACTGATTGGCTCACCATCGAGGAAAATCGCAATCGGCCTACCAACATTCGCCTCGGTCATGCTCGCAAAAAGTTTTTTGCCGTCATCATTGAATTCCAATCCAATCTGCGGTGAGCTCGTTGGATTGTTAAAATCAACAAACGCGCGCTTGAGCTGCTTACCGGTCAAAGCCGTGTCCTTCCATGGTGACGGTGGCTTCAAATAATCTTGTGCGGTTTTTGTTTTAAATAGAATGCGGGCAACGTGATATTCGGGTATAGCCCTCTCATCGCTCTTCCAAATAACGTGATAGCCGAATTCTGTTTCGATAACTTGAGAAATACCATTTTTTGACAACGCAAAGGCGGCATCCTCAAACGGCTTTACCATCGAGCCGCGTCCAAACCAGCCAAGATCTCCGCCCTTTTCACTTGCGCCAGGTTCAGTTGAGTTTTTCTTTGCAAGTTCAACAAAATTCTGTGGCGTTGCTTGCTTCTTAAGCTCGTCAATTTTTTTCTTAGCATCTTCCTTTGATGTATCCTTGTCGCATCGTGTCGCACCCTTGTAACAAATCAAGATGTGGCGCGCGTTAATCTCCTGCCCGTTGCGGCGGCCAAGGAGCTTGACGACTGAGTATCCATCGTTGTACTGGAGAATATCATTCTTTACTTCCCCGTCTTTCAGTTTTTCGGTTGCAGTCAATAGATAGCTCTGGGACGATGCGGCAGTAATCCATCCGACCTCTCCCCCTTTATCACGCGTCTCCCCATCCTCAGATATGTCTTTTGCAAGTTTTGTAAAATCTTCTTTGGGATCAAGTGCTTTCTTGAGCGTATCGGTTGCTCGTTTTTTTGCATCAGCATTGAATGCGTCGAGTTCCTTTTTCTGGTCCGGAGTCAACGCTTCCTGTTGCGGCTGTGTTCCCTGCGGCAGCTGTTCTTTGAACTCCAACAACGGCGTATCGCCGATCATCTTAATCGCTTGAGATACGTCCTTGACACCGGCAAGCTCGACAATAACGCGATAAGTATTACCAACCTTCACGGTCTGGACAACTGGTTCGGCAACACCGAAAATATTGATGCGCCGCTCGATAACATCACGGACACCCTCAATTGCCGACGAAATGTCGCCCGAAGGTGTTTTGGAAAGATCGGCCTGGTACACAAGATGCGTACCCCCGCGAAGATCGAGACCAAGGCGGAATGCCTCTGGAGGCCATACCTTGAAATGAATCGCCGGAAGCGTTACAGATTTGAGGAATGAAACGCTGTGGACTTGCTTGTTCAGTCCATCGAGATTTGCATTGTATACCTCAAGAAGATTGTATTTAAGCGAAACAACAAAAAGCAGGATAATAAAAAAGAGTGTCCAGCGAATCTTACCGCGCCCCTTTGGGGCAAAAAAGCTTTTGAGTGATGGCATAGGGGGGGGAAATAATGAAAGCATCCGTATCGGGCATCGCTGTCATCCCCGACCTGATCGGGGATCCAGTTTATGCAATAAAATTCTTACCTTAGCTGGATTCCCGCCTTCGCGGGAATGACACCTAAAAAATAAGTTTCTATACAAGCCCTGTAAACATTAAACCAAGTGTACAAAAAACAAAAAAAAATGCAATAGTAAGGCACTATAACAAAACAACATCTTCAAGTTCGCTTATATTTGCGTTAGATTTGTCAGAACAAAAACAGAAGAATATACACATATTCAGAGGTTTTTTTCTGATCAAAGATTGCGTGAATATGAGATGAAATTGAGGATGTTGTTTTGTTATAGTGCCTTAGGTTGTGGACGAAAGAATTGAGCGGTTCGGGCCAACAGGTCCGAACCGCGTGAACGCGCGAGCTAGGCGTAGTACTCCTC
>CAYJLM010000153.1:0-3262 GCA_964370875.1 uncultured Gammaproteobacteria bacterium
GTAAGCCGAAAGCTATCCCCCCAATACCGACCAACGCGTTCCCGGCTATGAAGAAATACAGGGAGCCAATGAAGACAAGAATAGCCAGTAAGTGGATAAGAATTTTTACCAGCTCCATTTCGCCTCACTCACCGCGCCATCAACCACGCGCATCACCCGCCCGTTGTCGCCCGACTCAACCAGTCGCACAATCTCGGCGGCCACCACTCTGGGCGGCTGCGGCACGCTGCCCGCCTTCGCCCCGCCAGTAGCGATAACTTGCCGCCCCATGTCGGTATCTGTGAGGCCAACCGCAAGCGCGTTGAAGCGCGTTCCTGTCGTCGCTCCGCCCGGCCACTCCCGCGCATAGCCCATCATGAGCGCAATCTGAGCCGCGCACGCCGCCGAGTACGGGCCGGTGTCTACGCCGCCGATGAGGCCACGTGTGCTGGATACCATGCAGACTGAGCCGCCAGCCATGCGCGGGCCGTGCATATACGACAGCGCGAACTCAATCGCACACAGCGGGCCGATGACGCGAGAGTCGTATTGCGCCCGGTAGTCACCCCACAACTGCGCGCCGGGCGGCTTGCTGTACCACTCGCCGTGGCAGAATATCAGCGCGTCAAGATGCTCGGCTTCGAGGTCGCCCATCCATGATGACACCGACAACGTACTACCCATATCCAACTCCGCCCGCGTCGGCGCGATCACGTTCCAGCCGCGCTCTCGTAGCAGGGCCGCTGTCGCCGCGCCGATGCCGCGCGAGCCGCCAGTGAGGAGGGCCGTTTTACCCATCTCGATACTCCTCCCATAGTTCACGAATCACAATACATACCGCAATCGCCACAACAACCAACAACATGTTTGTCATCGGTGAGCCTCTATATAGACTGACACGCAAAACAAAACCACAGACACGAAGATAATGAGTAGTAGTGAATAAAATACTAAATCAGTCATTATGCCTTCCTCGCCACACAAATCAAATCCCGGCACGCCCCATCCCAACCGCGCCGGTGGTAGTCGGCCAGTCGCTGCTCCCGCGTCTGCGCCAGTTCGTACCTCTCTATCGCCTTATGGATGGACGCGCCCAACGCCGGGTTAGCCGTGTAATCTGCCCCGCTGATAATTGCCCTCTGTATATCCGCCGTCCCCAGCCAGTCCACCACCCGGAACCCGTGGCGGCCCAGCGCGTTGGCAAGCGTGGCCTGTGACCAGTAATTGACGTGGTGGGAGTGGATGTACCAATTCTTTACCGCCGCCTGATTACTCGCCCGTCTCTGTACCGCCGTTAACTCATTCGGCACGGCGAGCAACAACGCGCCGCCCGGTCGCAGACAGCTATACGCCCACTCTAGGAACTGCCCCGGCTCGCGCTCATGCTCCAGAAACCACAGCGCAGAGATCGCGTCATGCCTGATAATGCCCCAATGCTCGCACCAGCCATGCGGGTAGACCGTGCCGAACTGTTTGGCCCGCTCCGCCGCCGCTGGAGACGGCTCGACGCCCGCCACTTTCCAACCGAGCGACTTAGCACACTCCATCAGATAGCCGTGGCCTGCGCCCACGTCAAGCAGGACAGGCCGCTCACCGTGTGGCGTTTCCTGGCGGATGAGACTTAGCCAGTCCTCGTATAGCGCGAACCACCACGCCTTTTGCCGCTCCATCTGCGCCAAGTACTCCGGCTTGTCGTGCTGATAGAACTTGTCGCGATACAGCGCATCGATGTCTGCCTGCGAGGGCAGGGGGTCGAGTCGGTGATGGCCGCGCGCCGGGTCAAAGACGACGCGGAGTCCGTCGCGCTCGGCTACGACTTTATTTATATCAGCCACCGATCAACCGCCTCCATTTCCGGCATGTCGCTTCCATCGAATTTCAGCGCCGTCTCTAAAATTTCCAGCGCATGTTGTACGCGATACCAACGCGGCAATGTCGCATGACGCCAGTACGCGCCGCAGCCCTTCCAACAAACAAATCTTTCCCCTAGCTCAGTGTCGCATAGCCATTTAATGTCATGTTCTCCCCCATTGGGGCAAAATCTACTGTCCATTAATAGCCTCTACGATTCTCTCCGACACCCTCGCCGCCCCGCCGCCATATACTAATTCAATATCAACGACACTAATAATGTGTTCGCTAATACCACCACAAGATTGACAGCTATTACCCGTTGCGCCCATGTCATAGACTCGATGTGCCTTCCAGCCTTCAATTCCGCTATCCCACGCACAATAGCGATGATCCAGAATGGCACAAGGACGACCAATTCACCAACAACTATCAATATCCTAACGTCCACAGTAACCGCCTCTCTAACTACGTCGCCCGAAACACATAAAAAATAAAATAACAGGCCAGCCAATTGCCATAAACAACCCGTTGGTTATTTTTGTGTCTAGGTCAGCGGGATATGAACCAGATTCATTGTACCCCGTGGTTGTTTGGAAACTTACCAAGACAAATGTCACAATAAATCCAAACAAATAAACCAACAAAAAAATTTTTTCTAAAATCATCTCACCAGCTCCATTTCGCCTCACTCACCGCGCCGATACCGCGAGAGCCGCCAGTAAGCAAAACCGTCTTGGTCATCGGCCCTTCTCCGTGTAGACTGTCGCATAAAAGGCGACTACAAATGCTAGGACAATGCAAAGCAAAGGTCGCGTCGCTATCAGATTAGAACGTAATCGCCCACGCGCCAATGACTAACGCCACAATAGAGACGACAAAGCAGACGATTACAGCGTAGCCTATTACAACGTAGATGAGCCAATGTTCCACATAATTCCATATCTCTCTAATCTCTCTAATCATCTCGCCTTCTCTCTTGTTGTTTCACCAGAATCCGGCACATTATCTCCGCAACCCTCGCCGCCCCGCCGCCGTCCACCAGTGCGCTGGCGCGGGCGGACATTGAGTTAAATGTCTTACTGACCGTAACCATTGCATCTACAAACTGATTCGGCCCCGGCTTCATGCCCATGTTGATGGCGCACCCTAGCCTCTCCAGCGCGGCGGCTGTGCGCTCGTGGTCTTCACTGATATTGAATAAAATACAAGGCAATCCAGCCGCCAAACACTCATAGGCCGTCATGCCGGTAGTCACAATCGCCAGTGATGCGCCATTGACATACGGCACGATTGACACTGGCGATTCAATAAACCCGTAATTGAAATCAGCGTCCACTGGGTCAAAGTTAGCTGGCTTTACTAAAGCCCCCCCTTCACCCTTAGGATACCGCCTAAAAGCGACGTCGTTCTTATCGGGCCATCTCAGGAT
>CAYJLM010000154.1:0-3240 GCA_964370875.1 uncultured Gammaproteobacteria bacterium
TTGGTGTATCACAGTCGCGGGGAAAGTTTGTGCCTAATTTTTGCAAGAAAATTTACTTTTAAAGCATGATGGGCGTAGTGAAGCCTTAATCGCTAAATTTGATGTAGAGGGTGGGTCATAATGGCTAACTTTAAATTAGGTGATTATGTTGAGGTGCAACCGCCTCCTATCGTACATCCCTGCTATGGGCGTTATCGGGGATTAATGGGCAGAATAATTTATATAGAAGAAGTACGCGATTCTTTTAATCAAATTCTGGTTACTCAATACACGCTGGAATGGATAGGCAAGACGCCGCTTTATGCTGAGGTTTGCGACTGGCCTAAACGCGAACCTTCTAATCTCATCCAAGAGGATTGGTTAGTTTTGGCAGATATGGACGCTTATCGGCAAAACTTAGAGGCCGAACATAAACAACAAGTAATCGAATTTATGCAAGGGATGAAAGAAACCTTACATGGCTGATTTAATTCCTGTGTTCTCCCTGCCTACCCCTGAAATGTCAGGCCGCGATAGCGCCAGCGGCATTAACCAAGTCGTGTTAGCTCTTACTAAACACCTGCCCAAATACGGCTATCGTTTGACTGAAGATAGCAACGAAGCGGCGATATTTCTTCCCCATGCAGGTGCGGCCTTTGGGATTGATGTCAAACGTGTGCCTGTAGTGGCTTGTATACACGGCCTTTACCCTACCGGAGAACCTCACGCCCGTACCGAAACATGGCATTATGCCGTTAACGCACGGGTGATTGATGACATCCGACGTGCCGATGAGGTGATTGTCCCTAGTGAGTGGGTAGCAGATACTATCCGGCGTGATATGCGGTTTAACACCAACGTCATTGGGTGGGGGGTGGATACCGACGAATGGAAACCATTAGCCAATCAGGGGTATGTACTGTGGAATAAAAACCGCAATGAGGGTGTCTGTAACCCTGACATTCTAGACAAACTGGCGCAAGCCCTACCCGATGTACAATTTGTGACCACGTTTGGCAACCCCGCGCCGAATATCAAGGTCATAGGCCGGGTGTCGAATGACGAAATGAAAATGTTAGTTGGTCATGCGGGGGTATATCTGGCAACGGTGCGTGAAACCTTCGGTATTGGCACACTCGAAAATTTGAGCGCGGGTGTACCTGTCGTAGGCTACAATTGGGCAGGCACAGCGGCGCTTATTGAATCAGGTATCAATGGGTACTTAGCGGAACCAAACGATATAGAGGGGCTGGTAGAGGGTCTACGTTATGCTTTCCAACATCGCTCTATTCTCTCGGCTAACGCTAGACTCTCAGCGAGTTGGTGGTCATGGGATGCTACCGCCGCTAAGTTTGCCGATGTGTTTAACCGCGTGCTACATAAAGAAGCCAATCCCGTTAAAGTGACCGTCGTTATTCCTACCTATAACTATGGGCGTTACTTGCGTGAATCCATTACCAGCGTCGTGACTCAGCAAACAACCTTTGATTTTGAGCTATTGATTAGTGACGATGGATCTACCGATGGTACACGCGAAACGGTTGGCGAAATTCTCCAGACCCTACCCCCGAATCCTCATCTAAGCCTAACCAACATCCACTATGAAGCGCATGACAATCACGGGGTTGCGTTTACCCGCAACGTAGCCATTAAACGCGCTAAAGGGGATTATATCGCGTGTCTCGACGCCGATGACGTGATGGCACAAGGCTTTTTACAGGTTTGTGCCGATGCGTTAGATCACGAACGCGATCTAGCCATCGCCTTTACAGGTATCACCATTATGGGCAGTGACCACGTTCATTCATGGCCTGCGGGAAATTACGATTATGATCTACAGGTTCAGAAAAACAATCAAGTCCCTAGCCTATGTCTATTTAAAAAGAAGTTCTGGCAACGGGTAGGCGGCTATAAACAACGCTATGCGCCCGGAGAAGATGCGCGGCTATGGCTTGATATAGGCGCTATTGGTGGCAAGGCTAAACAGGTCACTTTAGAGGGACTCTTTGTTTACAGGGTACATGAAAATAGTGAATCCCGTAAACGACCTACCCCCGATTGGACAGGCGATAAGGCATGGATTGTCAATGGACAACGCCCCTTTGCTGCTGATGGTAAACCCCGCCTTTATTCATGGCCTGTGCGCGACTATGATCGCCCCCTAGTTTCTATCATTATCCCTGTTGGCCCTAAACATGAAGCCTTAGTTTATGACGCCTTAGACAGCGTTGAGGCGCAAACGGATACCCGATGGGAGGTGATTTTAGTTAATGACACGGGTCATGAGCTACAGTTAACCCCCTATCCGTATGTACGTTTGCTCAATACAGGTGGTACACGCGGCGCGTCAACGGCCCGTAACATCGGGATACAAGCAGCACGCGGTAACTTTGTGGTGTTCTTAGATAGTGACGATGTTCTCTATCCTACCTACCTACGCCAAACGTTGGCGGCCTATGAAAAGACAGGTTACTATGCCTACACCGATTGGGATATGATTACTTTAGAGGGTAAAAAGGAAACGCATGAATGTCCTGACTTTACCCCGCAACGGATATTTGAGCAGGGTTATTTTCACCCGATTACCTGCCTCATCCCGACTGAGTGGTTACGTGACATATCCGGTTTTGATGATACAATGGAAACATGGGAGGACGTGGATTTATTCATGAATCTCATTTCACGCGGGTATTGTGGAACGCGGGTAGCAGAACCATTGATGCTCTACCGCTATACAACAGGTAGCCTGCGCGAAAAAGGGTACGCAAAAGTAGATGAATTAAAGGCGTTTTTTAAGAAACGTTATGCTGAGTATATAGTTGAAGGTAAACAAGTTATGTGTGGATGTTCAGGACGCCAAAAACAAGCCCAAACAATGGCGAGTACCGGGCTAAATCCTGCCTCTACCGATGTCGGGAAACATGGGCCGATGGTGTTGGTGGAATATGTCAGCAAGATGCAAGCTCCCCATCCGGTAGTAGGTATCGCCTCCAAACAAAACTATGGCAGTCGGTCAAGTGGTGATACGTTCTATGTTTACCAGAAGGATATTGACGCCAACCCGCAAGCCTTTATCGCGGTACAAATCGTTAGCGCTCCGACTGCTAAACGCATTGCCCCGCCCGAACCTAGATTGTTGCAAGGGGAGTTTGCATGACCCTGCTTAACCTTATCATGGCAATTCTCTTGACGTGGTGGTTATCAAAGCTCATCAGTCAAGAGCATGGGCCTATGGGCGTTTTTACGCGCCTACGTTACGCG
>CAYJLM010000155.1:0-3227 GCA_964370875.1 uncultured Gammaproteobacteria bacterium
TAGACATCTCCTTAAATTTATCCGTGATCAAAACCTCACAAGAGGGACAATGCATACCTTTTATGTAAAGTGTTTTTTTATTAAGTTTTGCCATAATTTAAAATTAAATCATTTATTTTCAATAAAATCAACAATCTTTTCTTCGTCAAATTTCTCTAAAATCTCTCTCTTGTTAAGACGCGTCAAAATAATTTTCCCGTCATAATTTCCGGGTGCCAAATAAACGTTTTTCGGATATTTTTTGACCAGAACTGTTAGTTTAGGAATTAAATCTTTTTCACAGATATATTTTTTACAGTTGTATTGGACGATCACTCCCTGCCCTTTTTTATCATCACCATCAGCGTGTTCCAGCATATGTTTTTGAATCGGTTCTGTCATCTCAGTATCTAAAATATGTGAGGAGGGATTCTCTTCTATATGCCCGGCCAGATCAATCGGTGGTAAATTCGGTCTTGAAGCGGCAAACCAGGTAATTCCGGCTATAGTTAGCACAATTAAAGCAATAACTGATATTTTAGTCAGTGTCGGTTTTATATTAAGAGGTTTACCCTCTGATTCGGAGGGCTGATTAGAGTTTTGATTTCCAGAAAATTTACTCTCCAGTTTTTGTAAATATCTTCGCTCCCTTCTTGTTAGCTGCGGTTTGTTTTTTAAATCCTCAATTTGTTTTTGAATTATTTTTGGTTCCATACTTCCATTATACTCCGCAGCCTCCTCCCTGAGCCGGAGGTTTTTCTTGAATTTCTTTATCGATCAGCCATTTTTTTACCGTTTGCGCCCCAAAGGCGGAAAAGATATCACGGCTTAAATAAACTTTTGGATCAATGTCTTTGAATTCTTTTCCATCTTTATTTTTAAAATATAAAGCAGTGTCAAAGGCCGTCCCCGGAAACCAGAATGAGTTGATATATTTAGCTGCTTGAAACATTTCCGACTCGGTTGCCCCTTGGGCGGCCATCAATTCAAATACTCCAAGCAAGGCCATGCCATGATTACAGTCAGGAAAGGCGGTTGAATTTCCGCAACACGGCCGATAGACTCCTGAGGCGACTTTATTAACCAAGTCTTCTTGTTCTTTTGTTAAGGAAACAATGGTTCTGTTTGAATAATACTGCATTGAGTCGCCTTTGGCTAAAGTCCAACCACCGGTTGAGGCAAAATTACCTACCTGGCCTTCGCCGTATTTAACCATGTCTCCTTCCTCAAGAATTTTTGTTTTGTTGGCCAAACCAAATGCCCAAAAGAAATTCAAAAGAAAGTAAGAATTATCAGGGGTAATTTTAATTTTTTTGTTTGAGCCTTTGGTTAAAATATCAAGTTGTTCCGGGGTCAACGGCTGGCCCGATTTAGCATACGTTTCTTTGAATTTATCAAGGTCAATGACGCCCATCTCCAACATCTGCGGCCCGATATCATTATATTTCATCTTTATTTCATATCCTTCCGGCGGATTTATTTGGGCAAAGATACCGGCTGATTGAGTCTGTTTTATATCTACGGTCGTCGGCATAATTTTCCTTTGAGTTTGGAGGCGCCATGTTTTTGGCAGTCGAGGCAATGTATAAACTGTTGTGATAAATATTACTAGAAATAAAAACGGTAGAAGTTGGGGTAAAGTTTCTTTATTAATTCTGAGATCTATTTGATTTTTCTCGAACGAAATAACTTTTTCCTTTGGTATTTTACACAACCCACTGGTAATTTTTGCGTATTCGTAGATGGTATAAATAAGCAGTAAAGCAGATAATAATTTAATCTCTAGACCCCCAAACGGCAAGGCCGTTAAAGAGGCGGCAATTCCCAAAAGAGGTAAGAGAAAGGCGCTGCAGACAGAACAACCGGTGGCGGCCGCCGAAAAAAGCAATGAAGCAAAAGTCTGCAAAAAAGAAGTCTTCGAAGTTTTTTTCTTTTCTTTAATTACTTCAAAAAGCATTGATACGGAAGCGCCGATTAAGACGGCGTTTACAATACTTAATACTATTTGGGACCAACTGTAAAAGGCCGTATTTGACTGCCAGAAAGAATCCCATGTTGTTTTTTGAATCAATAAGAAATAGTAAAGAAGAAGAACGTTTAAGGCTATAAAAACTGTCAAAGCCCAAGAATATGATTTTGAAAACGTTTTCTTTAAACCAATTAAAAATATTTTCATATACTACATACTGTAGTAGATTATTGTTTTATTGTCAACAGTGTTTACTACAATCGGTGTTTTTGAGGCAGACTAAGGACTTTTGATTCTGGCTCGTAGCTTGGGTTTTCTGCCAGGGAGAAAAGAAAAATCCGATTAGGATGACAAAAGACAAAATACTTATTGATATATTTTTTAATTTGAAAGAAAATGAAGCGTACTTTTTATCATATAGAGCGTGGATGCGGCTTTCAAAATTCTGATAATTAGTAAAGGCTGACGCAAAGCGTAACAAATAAGAATTGTCAATATTAAAATGTAGTAACTTTTTGAAAGCCGAAACAATCGGTTGTTTTTTCCCCATTAAAATTACTCCGTAACGATCGGCTTTTACTTCCCTCGTTTTTATCAAACCATCAAGAAGGTCGGTAATGACTGGAAAAGGTAGGAACAACTGTTCCACAACGTTAACTGCAACCAAGGATATATTATCTTTTTTTAACAAATGATATTTTTCATGGAGGATGATGGCTTCTAATTCGGCCCTGTTCATCAGATCAATAAGTCCGCTTGACAGATAGATTTTAGGTCTGAAAAAACCGAGACAAAAAGCTAAAGATTTTTTGTCCGAAATTATTTTGACTTTTCCTGAAAGACCGTGTTTGTTAATCAATCTTAGGATAACCGTTGGTGTCGATTGGATAATTAACCCTTTTTTGTAAAAGACTGTTTTCAATATTATTACAATTGTTTTAAGCACAACCAAGAAAAGAAATCCCCCCATAAACAACATTGGAGGATTTAATAATTTTAAAGTATCCAGGCAAAGCCCGGCAATATGGCTAATGTTTAGATTCATATCGACCAAGAATTTTTAAGAGATATCGCTTTTTTTCTTTTGGTAGATTCTCTATGCTTTCGGCAAAAGAACTGACGGCAATATCACCGAATGAGTTTACTAAAGTTTTTATAAAATTTTTTGACAAAGTTTTAACGTAAGAGTCTTTGGAAATTTTCGGAAAGTACCAATAGCCATTTTTCTCGGTTTTTCTGCCAACCAAACCCTTGATAAATAATCTTTGCAGGATGGTGG
>CAYJLM010000156.1:0-3165 GCA_964370875.1 uncultured Gammaproteobacteria bacterium
CCCCTTTGGGGCACCAATGGGCCGCCGGCCCCGAGAGCGGCGAGAGCGACGGCTCCGGCTCGTTCAGGTCCGGGAAGGTGTAGGTGACGGGGACGCCCACGGCCGGTTTGCCGAAGCGATCGGACACCATGACCCGGATGTTTTGTTCGCCACTGGTCATGATGTTGATAGCTTGCAATTCATACTTGTGAGCAGCGGTGGAATGTAGAACGCCAATACCCGAACCGTACTCGGCTTGCATCCGGGCCACGTCGCCGGTCGACCCGTCAGGAAAGTAGACCTTGATTGTCATGCGAATCCTTCTTTATGCCTCACTCGGGCGCTGATCCACAAGGATGATCCTCTCGGCTCAGTATACTGAGCGCCGATCGCCAGTTATCGTGCTCGAGACAGATGCGCGCCGCTCGCGCAATACGTTGCAACTCATCCCGAACATCTGGGTTTATGGAAGGCCTTTTAGCTGCCGGCATCAATGAGCGCACAATACGCAAATCCTTGGTAACATTGCTTTTCATCTTGCCAGTACCTCAGTCAGAGCCGTTACCGCGCGCACCAGTGAGCGCATATCCGTTTGCTGTTGGGTTGCCTGTTCGGCGGAGCGTTGCGTGCTCGAACCCATGAATTCTTCGACCAATGCCGAAAGCCGTTCGACCGCGCGTCGCGTATTGCGAATTTCGATCATGAGCGGTTCCACCGGCGATTCGACATCTTCGGCGGGGAGTAGCTTAATCCGCTCTGCCGCTTCAGGCTTCATGCGCGAGCGCGCGTAATCCACACCCTCTTGTACTGAGTTGCCTTTTGCTAGCATACCATAAAATTCGCGGGCGAAGGTCCGCGCGTCCTCATTTTCGATTTCGCCGATCGTGCCAATTGCGGTAGGTGTACCCAGTGCCACCAGTTCATGCGCAAAGGGGAGCGAGTCACAAGTCATTGCCAGCACCGAATTGACATTATGCTGCGAAAGTAGGCGTGCCAATGTATCCGCAGATACCTGCTGCGTCGTCAGTTGCACCAGATTGCTATTGCCGTGCGTGATGAGATGCAACGTTGAATAATTGCCATCGCGCAAAGCGTCCGAAAGTGACCAACGGCCAGTTAGCAAAACGGTGCCAACCAACGCATCGACATGCACGTTATCCGGTGGCTGATCCCGGATTGCAGCTAGTTCACTGCCATCGGCAGTTACGGACAGGTTCGGGAGATTCGGTGTATCCGGCGCGACCATGAGGACACGCAGATTCTCACCGCGGCAGAGATTGATGAGCATTAGTTTGCGCTCCCGATTGTCATAGGATTACCAGACGACCACGATGCACCGTCAGGCACACGGCTGTAACATTGATTGGCCGACTGCTCCAACCAAAGCACTTCGTCAATCAGCACACCCCAAGGCGTCCACAGTTCGGCAGTGCCAGGTTCGATTAGATCGAATCCGAGGTCGGAACCGAAGACAACCTTGTACGAACCGCCCACGAGCCGGGTCTGCGGGAAGGTATAAGTATTGACCCCGATGCGTAGCTGCCAACCGGAAAGCTCCACGTTCGCCGCCGCCGCCGTGTTGTAGAACTCGAAAAGCCGGTCGTCGATCGAGACCGCGGCGTCCCCGTTGTAGTCGGCGCCTGGATTCGGGCAAACCTCGTTGATCAGCATGCTCGCCTGCGGTGTCGAAGTCGCCGTCGGTGTCAGCGTCGGCGTCTTGGTCGGTGTGAGTGTCCGGGTGCTTGTAGGCGTTGCCGTCGCCACAAGCGTACCTGTAGCTGTTGGTGTCATGGTCGCTGTCGGTGTCGGCGTAATGGTCGATGTGGCCGTTGCAGTTGGTGTCCTGGTCACAGTGCCGGTCGCCGTCGCTGTCGGTGTCAACGTCGCCACAATTGTACCTGTCGCCGTCGGCGTTGCTGTCGGCGTCGGCGTCGCATCGTCTGATGTCCATTCGCCGAAAGCCAGGTGTAATGTTGTAGCCGCGCCAGTGATGCGCAATTCTAGGTCGTGAGTTGTGTACCCATCGAGGAAAGCAGCAGACGTAAGAGTTACGTTGCTGACAACAAATGCCCCGGTATTCCCCACCGACACAGCCGATGTAGACTCGGCGCCCGCGGCGTTTTTCCAGGCAACGGTAATCGTCCCCGAACCGCTCGAAAGATATTCGAGGCGTAGGTTATAAGTGCCGTTCGCTGCGCCGTGCGCCCAGGCGTCGTCAACGTCAATGCCGATAGTTTGGCCCGCGGCATAATTGAGCGTATTACGACTGCGCCAGTTCGAGTTTGACAGCGAACCCGCGCAGGCGACCGGCGGCGTCGCACCACCGTAAGCAACCGCCGTTTGCTGGATCGACGGCGCGCATTGCGGCGTTGCAGTAGCACCGACAACGGACGCGAGATGCGTAAATGAACCCGGTACATCGGAGTATTCATACCCCGTGCCGACATTCAAACGTGCCGATTCTGCGCCTCGAAAGACGATCAGGAAGCCCGGCGATGACTCAGTATTCGTGCCGAGCGTTTTCGTGATAATACTGAGCGCCGAAGCATCGAGGTACGGCCACCACTCCTTCTGCAGGAAGACGTTATCGGCCCGTGCCCCGAGCGCCTCATACATCATGAAGTTCCCATGGCCGACAACCGCTGCGGTCGGTGCCGAAGTTGGAAACCCAAACGGCGAACCCGGCTCGAAGGCCACGCCGCCAAGATCTGCTCGTTCATTCCCAATTTGGGAACGTCCGAAAGGGGCGGGAGTGAGATACATCCATTGCCGGGATGAGCCCGGATTGAGTCCGTTGTTGCGGTACGCGATCCACAAGGGCGTGGGCGTTGCCGTTGCACCCGCCGGCGGTGGGCCCGCCGTTGGACTTGGCCGATAGGCATACTCCATGAAGGTCTTGGCCGTTTTCCAGTCGCTGTTCAAAAGTGCCGAATTACAACCCGTAAGGTGCGTCGCAAGCGTAATGGGTTTATTCGTACCTGCGCGATAATTGCGCATCTCGGCTTTGACCGCGTCGATATAAGCCGAGCAGCTTACCAGCGTCTCTAGAAATGGCCTCTTGATACACGCTCCAGTTTCATCCTGTGTGATCTGCGTTTCGCCCGACGCGCCGATTTGAATCGCAAAGCCCGCAACCCGGTTGTCGTTGCCGTACTGATTGGTCACGTGCGCGGCCAGGGTTGCATG
>CAYJLM010000157.1:0-3113 GCA_964370875.1 uncultured Gammaproteobacteria bacterium
CCGTCGACCCACGAAAGCCGGTTCAATGTTTTGGCAAAGAATCCTCAAACAAAGCATCGGAGTTACTGTTGAACAAAAAAGTTCGACTAGATTTAGATCCCACACAGGGAGACAAAGACATCTATGCGAGACTGCTCCGTTATGTATATCGTGAGGATGGGCTCTTTTTCAACAAGACCATGATTGAGGAAGGGTATGCGCATGAATATACTTATAACATTCCGTATAAATTTCAATCCGACTTCAAAGCAGCTCAACAGACAGCAAAAGAAAAGCAGGTTGGTTTGTGGAGCCCAACGGCATGTGCAGCGTCATTTTCATCTGAACCAACTCAATCGATATCGCCGACCAACACAACTACAATAACTCCTGTAACCACACAACCCGAATCACAAAAGACTATCCAAAAGAGCGATGGTCATACTTGGTACACGTCGTCACATTCAAGCGCGCGTTTTTACTACTGCGACACAGATCTGACATGGCAGGGACTCAGTTCAAAGTATTTGCAGAAATTCTCAAGTGAGGCGGAGCTTTTGAGTAAATATCAAAGAACATTGCACGAAGCGTGTAAATAGAGCAATTAGAACTGCATCTTATAGGGATTCCCGGCTATCGTGCCACCTCGACCGCCAGATATGTCGAATACCGCTCTTTGAGGACGTTGGAGAATAATGTTATTCACGAGGATAGCAAATGCGTCCGCTAAGTCGTCGTGACGCTCTATCCCAAAACCAATCAGCTGCATAATAAGTAGATCAGCGCCCTGTTTTGGAAAAAGGACAATACCCGAACGAATTGCTTCTGACGTGAGAGCTATCCTTGTGCGCTTATCGTTACTACCCGGATTGACGCCTTTGGCGGGAATTTTTTCAAGCTTGAGTTGTTGCACAAGATATTCCTGTGCCTGAACATTTTCGATAAACAATGAGTGTGTTAATCGGATGCTAAATTTGTCGTGCAATTCATGAATCTTTCTGAGGATGTCGGGATATGGCATCCTCGAGTTCTCTGGGTTTGGCAGAATGTATATTCGGAGGTTTTTCCCATAGCCATGGACCTCTGCTGATACCATGGCAGTATAATCCGCCGACTCCCTAAGAGATATGGCCAGATCGACTGCCGTGAACATTACGGCATTATCGTCACGGACTGGTCGCGGAATAACATCATACCTTTGTATCCACTCAGGAAATACGACACGCGTGGCGTCGGAAATGATTTCCAGCAAATATTCTTGTCGCCACGCAAGTTCATTCCCAATGGTTCTTCGCAGGGCTTCAATTTTTTCAGGGGTATCGAACTTTTCTGGCCAAAGACAATACCCGTTTTTATTTAGAAGAGGAAACCATTTGTAGATTCCATCCTGTTCTCCCTTTTCAATGTTTGCTTGCAGGCGCATCATTAACGAATCCTCGTGTAGAAGATTTCCGACGAGCATGATTCGCGTATGTATGTCACCAAGGGGAACAATTTCCCGAGTAAACCAGTCGTACGTTTTGTTGCGCCCCTCCATTGTTCTTGCTGAATTGAGATCTTCAATATCATCCAAGATAATCAAATCCGGACGGTGTTCATTGTGTCGCAGTCCGCGTACACTCTGATCAACAGACGCAACCATGATTCGAGCCCTCGTATTCTTAAATACAAGGGATGACATTGCCCATTCACCGCCAGTTTCTTCCTGAAAGGGTCCCATATCGCTTCTGAGTAGCTTATTCCCCTCGAGTTCGCTACGCAGATTTAACATATACTGCCTTGCCTGGGCTTGTGTGCGCCCTATGATAAGAACAAATTTTTTCTGATGTTTGCCAAGAATAGCCCACAGCGCATAAGAGAGCGTAATGAGTGTTGATTTGCCAGAGCCGCGGAACGCAACGATACAGGTTAATTTATTGTCCACGATCTCCGTTATGCGAAAAATATCTTTTTGGAAACCAGCCACATGATGTGTTACATAATGCGGAAGATATATAAGGAAGAACATTAGATGGTTTTCGCGGGCCACCGACTGTCGGACGCGAGGATCCTTGGCTATCGCAGCCAATACTTCCCTTATGTCTTTAATTTTTTTCTTCTCAGTTTCTTTCATATTCTTCAAGCGTAATGTCGGCGAGTCGAAGAGCTCTCTCGACGAGATTTTTTTGTTCGTCAGAAAGTTCGTGAACCGTATTAATGGTTCCGTCAATTTCAATGCGATTTTTGTATACAGCATGGCGGTGTTTGAGCCAGAACATGATAGCAGTGAGGTTACGATCCTTGATCGCTCCGATAAGTTGAGATTCGGCCATGTCATTCACCAATAGGGCCCCCTCATGAAGAGCCTTATCAACGGCATTCGCAAACACAGTGTCTTCCTTGAGCCACCGGTAGAACGTTGCCCGTCCTATATTGGCTTTGGCGCAGGCGGTCTGGATGATCGGCGTATTGTGAAGAATGCGAACGACCTCTTCTTTCTCGCTCGTTTGCCGTCGCTCAATGGGTGATTGTTCTTTCATATCTTTCGAGGCTTATCGCCGGTCAGTTTTGACCAGCGGTTCATGATAACTTCCGCATACACGGAACTTTTTTCCATTATGAAACAGCGACGTTGCATTTTAGTGGCAGCGATAAGCGTGGAACCGCTTCCGCCAAACGGCTCTACTATGAGATCTCCGCGTTTGGTGAGCACCTTGATGTAGGGGATAAGGATTTCTAAGGGTTTTGTGCCGAAGATGATTCCTTGGCCGGAGGACTTTTCATCGGACGCTTTATAATCGATAAAGTCGGTTGGGCAATACTTTTTTCCTTTGCCATATGTTTCCCAGTGTGGTTTTCCTGAAGTCGCAAAGAGCGCAGTTTCGTATTCATTCTGCAATAGTTCGTCTATTTCGGGTTCTTCATTGAGAGCGACGGCACCTGAAGTTCCCACAAGCGCGATATCGCACTTATTGAAGAACTTATATTTGGCAGAAAACCCCTGTACGCGGTTCGGGAGATGCCAAACAATGGTATTGCGATACTTCCAGTGTTTCTCCAGAGCATTCCAAATGGTACGGAGGTTTTTGGGGTTCTCGTAAACGATGATCGAAAAATCAAGCTTTTGAATCTTGGCGATGTTCGCCATCCAGAGG
>CAYJLM010000158.1:0-3054 GCA_964370875.1 uncultured Gammaproteobacteria bacterium
GTACGAGATTTTGAGGAGAGTTATCCTGAAAAAGGAGTTTATTGTCTTTTTGTTGCTCCTCGATTACATCAAGATACGATAGAAACATTTTGGGTAGCTATTAAACATGGATATCGTGGTATTCACCAGAAAATTGTTCCGCTGTCTATCACGCAACTCATTAAACTACTTGAAGTTCTAGTAAGTCTGAAAGAATCCGGCAAGAGATTAAATCACGCAGAGCTATCTAGCCTCTACGAAGAAATAATCGCACTTACCAACAATGTTACCGATTCTCTTGAATGGATTGAGCAGATACCGGCGACTGTAAATTCTTGGGGAGAGCGAATACTTGCACAATAATTTTATGAAGAAAAACCAACTATATCTAGGAGATTGTGTAGAAGTAATGACTAACCAGATTGAAAAAAAATCTGCTGATCTTATCTTTGCCGACCCCCCTTATAATTTATCGGGAAACGGATTGCGCTGGAAAGGAAATAAAACTGGCGGAGATTGGTATATGGTGAACGAAGAATGGGACAGGATGTCTGCGCCAGAGTATTTGCAGTTTACGAGAAAGTGGATTGGTAGTGCTTATCATGTTTTGAAAGACGGCGGTTCAATTTATATATCTTGCACCTATCACAACATCTCAGAAGTGATGATCGTTTTGAAACAACTTGATTTTAAGATCAATAACATTATTACTTGGCAGAAAACAAATGCGATGCCAAATATGACAAGGAGAGTGTTTACTCACTCAACAGAATTTGTTGTGTGGGCAGTTAAGGGTAAAAAATGGATTTTTAACTACGAGGAATTAAAGAAGATGAATCCAGATAAACAAAAAGACGGTTCTCTAAAGCAAATGCGTGATGTTTGGCAATTACCTCTAGTCCAGGGGAAAGAAAGAATCAGGGGGAAAGATAACCGGGCTATTCATCCGACACAGAAACCGGAAGAAATGCTCCGCAGAATTATTCTTGCTTCATCCAACAAAGGAGATGTTGTTCTTGATCCATTTCTGGGGAGTGGTACAACGACTTTTGTTGCAAAAAAACTTGGTAGAAACTGGAGAGGTATAGAGAAGGACAAAAAGTATTTTAAAGTTGCTGAGAATAGAATGCAATAACTATGGTAAAGATTAAGAAGGTAGAAAAAGAGGGTGTATCTAAAATTACAATCTACAAACTAGATAGTAATTTTTCGGCTGAACAAACATTATCGGGATATAAGAATCAGAAAAACGGAACATTACAGGGTTGGAATTATAAAATTTTTACTAGACTAAAGTCGAATATGCCACCGTCATGGAAACCTCTCGTTAAGAATTTGATAGATGAAGATAATATCCCCCAAAATTCCTATGCGTCTTTAGTTTTTCTTTTTGAAAAAGACGAAAATCAATTTGCCCTAACTTCTGGTTATGGCTACGCCGATGTTCGAGAATACGGAATAAAGGATTTTGGTATAGGTATATCTTGTAAATCTCTTGATCCTAATCAGTTAAATCATCTTTACCAAAAACAACCGACAGGAAATGTTTATGGGTTGAGTAGATCGTTACGAGGTAAATATATGCCGACGAATGACAGCGTAAATCAAAGAAGTGTACTTAAAGCACTCAAAGGAAAAGTGATAAATCAGGATTTGGGAGTAACAATGGAGGGCAGGACATCCTTGGCAGTATCCGGTAAAAAAGATTTGTCCGATGTTGTAAAGCTATTGGATGAAATTATTAAAATCGAAAAAACGGACAAATTTACCATTAATATCAAGGGGCTTGATGAGGTTGAAAAGAAAGTAAGAGATGAGTTAGACAAGGAATTATTGACTAAAATAAATTCTGGAAAATTTGACGATGTGTTGCTCGGCTATGATGACGATCTAGTTTTTAGGAATTGCGAAAAATTGAAGGTTGGCAGAGATAACACGGAATACCTGATTGACGATACACAAAAAGTTTTTAGTGCGGCACAACAGCAAAATGCCCAAAATCCAGCCAATGTTAAGGTTGTTGGTTATGATGAACAAAATCAGGAAATATTTAGCAAAAAACTTTTTGATTTGATTGAGGGCGAGCTTGATTTCAATAATGATAAGTATTTTAGAATCGATAAAAAATGGTATAAGACAAACGCTGATTATAAAAAGAAAATAGAGAACGATTTCAAAACGATTGAAAAAATCGAGCCAAATTACTTTAAGCCATGGCAAAAAGATAGCGGTAAATTTGTCGTTGAGGATGATTTTTTGAAAGCTAACATTGATTCAGATAAAATTCTTGCGCATACAAAAAAAATTTCCCACATTGAGCTTGCCGATATTATAGATAAAGCTAAAAACTATTTTGTGCATGTTAAAAAAGGACGGGGAGCTTTTTTGAGAAATTTGTTTGCGCAAGGTTATGTTTCTGGCAGTTTATTCAACGGAAATGAGACATTCAAAAAATCAGCGAAAGACAAATTTGGTATCGATGTTGATAAAAAATTTACAGTTGTTTTTGCCATTTTTCCCGAAGACGAAACGAAAATTGACTCGATTTTTACTTTATTCGCAAAAGTTGATTTGTTAGAACGATATGACTCTTTGAAAACCATGGGGTTTGATGTAAAATACTGTTTGATTGAGAAATCCTAGTCTCGCCGAAAAATCCGCTCGCCGAAAAGTTTTGGGGGCGAAGCCCAAGCAGACGGGCAAAAAGGAAGGGGGTGGGGGGAAGGAATTTTTGCCCGCCTGCTTCCGTTCCCGTTCCGTTTGAGAAAAGGAAAAGCGGAAGGGGGGTTTGGGGGGAATTCCGCTTTTCCTTTGCGAAATCAAATTGAGGTCAGCCCCGCCACCTTGCAATTCATTGCAAAACACCACAGAAAAATACTCTTTTCATTAAAAGAAGAAAAAATCGGGCGCGCGCAAAATGAAAAGAGCAAAGAGTATTTTTCTGTGGTGTGGCGATCCGCCAGCTGGCGGAGAGCAGTGGCGGGGGTGCCTGCCCGCCAAAGCTTTAGCGTCGGAGGGGCTTCCTTATTGGGGGTTTTCCTCGAAAAATGTTCGAACATCAATCAAAAAACACCG
>CAYJLM010000159.1:0-1761 GCA_964370875.1 uncultured Gammaproteobacteria bacterium
CGTCAGCATCTTTTGGCAAAGAGGAGACATTCATCACGTATGACTGGACATTCAAGGCACTTTGCAAAAAAGCGGGCGCGCAAAACCATGCGCCGACAAGCAGTGCTACCCAGACGACAAAGAAAATGGCTGTTTTTGACTTTTTTGAAATATTATTCATGACTCTCTTTTATGCTCAAAGCTGTCATCCCGGGCTTATTACTGTCATCCCGGGCTCGACCCGGGATCCAGTTAGGGTCTCAGTAGTATACCCAACCTCTTTAAATTGTCAAAAGGCATTATAAACAAAGAAAACCCTCGGAAGACCGAGGGTTTTGTTCTTTTTTTCTTTCGCAACTATTTCACCGCAACGCCCGAATACCCTATCGCGCGGACCACATTCCATGCCGTTGCTTCCTTTGGATAAAACCCGAATTTCTTCTTGAAGATAAGGATTCCGGCTTTCTCCTTCTTTGTATCGCGATTTGAGACAACTTTTACCGAACCGTCGGCATATTTTACTGTTTTTGCCGGGAGAAGACCATACTGCATGATAGTCACTGCCGCCTGGTCGTTTGCATTTTTTGCCACCGGCTTTCGTCCATACGTCCTCTGAAAGTTTATCAACGCTCGATCCGCTGTCAGTGTTCCCTTTTCAGTTGGAAAGCGCCCGCTGGCAATCTTCAACAAATCAGACCACTCCGCAACAGTGGAGGGTACTTTGCCGTATGCGGCGATATAGCTATTCAGTACGCCACCGCGTTCCCCCGCTCCGATTGCGCGCGTCGTATCAGTACCATAGGTAATGAATCCAACAATACGCTCATACGCAGCCGCGGTCACTTTTGGTTTTACTGCCGTCGAAGATACGGCCGCCATGTGAACCCGATCCATAGCAATCAAGCTAGCAAGGTCAAGATTCAGTCTTGGCAGGATCGAATTGATAGTCCTGTCTTCTTGGATTGTATCACGAGAAACACCTATGCTGTCAACAAATTCTTGAAGGGTGTCCGCATTGGTAATTGCCGGGGCTTCACGTGTGGTTATTTGCGCGATCTGTTGAGCGTATGCCGCGGTTGCCTCTCCGGGAGTTGGACGTACTGGCGCGAGTGGAACTCCAGGTGTCGGTGTTACGGACGGCTGTGTTGGCGTAGGCGTAGGTGCCGCCGCCTCTGCCGCCTTCAGTGCTGCTGCCTCTGCGGGTGTCACCTGAATAAGTTTACCGTCCTGGAATACGGTTACGAGCTGAGTTGTTGGCTGTGTTGTAGTCGTAGTCGTTGACGGCGCTGGTGCTGATGGTGCGGCACCTCCTCCGCCACCACCGCCTCCTCCGCCACCACCTGTAGTTCCTGAACCGGTATTAGAAACCGTACACGTCACCGCGGCATCACCGGGAGCAACCGTAATCACCTGGGAGTCATTTGGCGTGTTGATATAGAGCTGGGAACCCTCATCAATACACGAGGTAGGTATCAGAGGCGAGGCGTTATTGGAAATAACGCGGCGTACGCCATTTGGACCTCTTCCCAAATCCCAAATCTTTATCGGACTATTACGCTCAGTGGTAATAATAATACTTGTAGGACTCACAACATACTGCACCGCATCGCTTCCCGCCTTAAGGATCAACGTGCGGGGGCTTCCTGACGGCTCAAGGATTCCCGTAAGAGTAATTGTCACGTCAGCATCAATGGCAACCGGCTGGGCGAGCACCGGTAGCGCCGACCCGAACGATCCGACGACCAACCCGACAAGCGAGATGAGAGAAAGCAGTTTTCTCAT
>CAYJLM010000159.1:1771-3047 GCA_964370875.1 uncultured Gammaproteobacteria bacterium
TTTTAAAATCAATAGAAGTAAAAATTTTTTCAAAATATTTCTTATTCATTGCATCGAACACTTTCTGTCCTGTCTGGGCTGAGATATAGAGCGCCTCGTCCTCATCGCGCATGACAATGACCATCCGAGATTTTATAAAATACCCCAAGGGAGAAAGATACGAGAATGTCAGCTCTGCCGCCTTCCTGTCGCCAACGATCCTAAACTTCCGCTCACTCTCCTTTGTGTATTTAATGTACTGTTTTGCAAACAGCTTGTCCGCGTTATCCAGTAAGATATCGATGATATCGTACCGCAATACACTGGACACCTTCCGCAGGCTATTCTCGTGCTTGACCGTTATCAGAATCGGCTCGGAAATCTTTTCACCGTTTTTCAGACGATACAAAATCTTATCCCGCACGTCCTTCTCGTCGTATGCCCGTTGCCCCACCAGCTTATTGGAATACCGGAACGAAACGTGCGTATCCGGATCGTAGAACTCCGGCGTTGTTTTCTGGATATACACCCATGCACTCGCACCAACCAGCGCACAAATCACCACGACACCCGCGACTATTTGAAATGGTTTGCCGAAAAGAACGTGTTTTGTTTTCTCAATGAACATCATGTATTGTCATTCCCGCCCATGGAGAACCGGATTGCTCCGGCTCTCCATGGTTTTCTTGTCATCCCGGACTCGATCCGGGATCCAATTCTTTAGTTGTCCGATGTCGCCAGCTGGATCCAGAGATTATCTTCCTTGCCACTGGTGTAGATGTACATTGCGGTATCATCGTTGCCCAGTTCCGGATTGGTACCGTTCAAGATGTTCTCGCGGTCGCCGACTATTACCGGCAAGTTGAGCGAGGCAATGTAGAGCAAGTCTCCGGCCCGTGCGCTGGTCTCTTCCACGTTCAGGTTACAGCCATTCGCATCGAGACAGTTGACCTCCACGTATGATGTGGTTGGCGTTACCGATCCGACTGCCGGGCTGTTCGGGTTATTGTCGTCGTTGACCGTAATGGTCTCGACACCCAACTGCATGCGGTTCTCCACGAAGAAGTCTGTTGCGTTCGACGCGCTCTCTCCGCCATCCGTCGGATCGTACCAGGTGTTGATGACCTGTACCATGACCTGTCCGTCGGTGCCGTTGAACGCGCCCAGCGCCATACCGATAACGCGACCCTTCTGTGTTGCCTTCATACCCTTTCCTGCTGTTGAGGATGTGGTGATGAAGTCACCCACTGCGATCGCTCCGCCTTCATTGGTCACATTGACCGGAACACGTCCGACA
>CAYJLM010000160.1:0-3021 GCA_964370875.1 uncultured Gammaproteobacteria bacterium
CACTCGGTAGCGATGATGTTGGTGGACCGGTTGCCGCCAAAACGCGATGTCTACCCGTGGTCCACAGGGCCCATGAAACCAACGACGGGGGGGCGGGATTGAAGGTTCGCGGAATCCTCCGCCTCAATGGTTGTTTTGATAAGGTCGGTGGTAGTGAGAAGTGCATCATCATCCTGCCCCTCTGATAGTTGGTGCGGTAGAAATCCAAGATCCTCAGCGATAATTGAGGCGGTATCGTAGTCGATTTTCTCGTTGAGCGCCGTGAGGATGCCATTGTTCATTAGAGTGACGATGAGTTTTGTGACCGGCAGATTGAGCAAGACGGCAAAATCACGAACCGTGATAACGGCCGGAATATCCACGCTTTTTTTCTCCTCTGGCGCAATTTCGACCGCGGGTCCTTGTTCTTCGGGTTTTTTAAAGAGGAGCGGTTGGTACTGACTCCAATTCTTTAGGATTTTATGGGCGACTTTGTCGTCTATTTTGATGGCGCGCCTGCCAACATCAATACCGATCTGTGGAAACAGTTCGTAGAGCTGTACTGATGTGACTTTGAGCTTTCGGGCAAGTTCTGTGATGTTCATTGGCGCGAGACGATTTTATAATATGAAAAACTATAGCGTTTTTTGTTTATTTTGTCAAAAAAAGCGCCATTTTCAGGCGCTTTTTGCGTGGTCTTTTTGCGGTTTTTATGCCTTCACCTTCTCGACAATTTTTGCGAAGATTGGGGCGTGGTGCTGGGCGAGCTGGGAAAGGACTTTGCGGTCCAGTTCGATATTCGCCTTTTTCAGCCCGTCGATGAATTTGCTATATGAGAGTCCGTGCGTTCGGCATGCGGCATTGATCTTGATCTGCCAGAGTGCGCGGAATGTGCGCTTCTTTGCTCGTCGATCGCGAAATGCGCTGGCACCTGCTTTCAGCATGGCGGGGCGGGCAAGCTTAATCGTTTTCTTTCGTCGGTGTGTGTAGCCCTTGACCGCGGAAAGAAGATTCTTTCTTTTTTTTGTATGGATGACTCCTCGTTTAACTCGTGGCATACAATTATTGTTGGTTGGTAAGTACCTTTACGGTTTTTTGAAATGAAGGTGAAAGCACGGTGTCACTGCGTTTTTTTCGCGTGATTTTCCCCGGGTTTCTGGCATTGAAATGATCTTGCCCACAATATTTTTTGAGAACAGACCCGGTTTTTGTAACACGAAAACGTTTTGATACGGCTTTTCTTGTTTTTTGCTTTGGCATACCGCCTCGTTAATTCGTCAAAGACGCATTTAGAATATAAAAGTTTTGATAGTAAAACACAGAAATGTAAAAAATACAAGAGGGGAGGTGGTTATTGAGGTTTTGCCGCAATAATCGTACTCATGCGGCCCCCCTGAAGCGTCGGCTGGCTCTCTGTAATGACTGCCAGTCCCTCCTCCTGAAGTGCGGTTAGGAAGGTTCCAAGAACCTCTTTGGCAAGCTCGGTGTGTTGACGTTCACGTCCTCTCATTACGATCTCGATCTTTACCTTGTCGTTTTGTTCAAGAAAGCTCTTGGCCTGCTTGACTCGAACGTCGAGGTCGTGTTTGCCTATGCGAACCGTGAGTCGCAGTCCCTTTACTTCAACCTTCTTCTGTTTTGCTTTTTGTTTGCGAAGTTCTTTCTCTTCCATGTATCGAACCCGACCAAAATCGTTGATTTGGCAGACGGGCGGATCGGCGGATGGGTTTATCTCAATAAGATCCATTTCCGCGGCCTTTGCTTTCTCAAGCGCTTCTTGAAGGGTAACGACGCCGATATGCTCCTCAGAATCGTCGATAAGACGCACCTTTTCAGCCGTTATTTGTTCGTTGATACGGTAGCGCCGTTTCGGTACTACGGGCGCTCTTCGATAGTTTTTTCGCATGATTCAAATAAAGAATAATATTCGCCGGCTGTTGCCCTGAGGAGGTACAGCCCTTCTTCGCCAAGGCAACGAAGGACATTCTTCTGCTTTTCATGGCAGTGCCATTCGAAGTTCGCCTCTGGAGAACGAAGAATGGTGGAAGTGGCGGGAGTCGAACCCGCGTCTGAAAAGTCATTTTATGCACGATCTCCGCGTTCAGACGATTCTATAGTTCTGCGAAGAGGGGGCACAGAATCGACAGATCCCCATCTTCTGACTCGCCGAAGGGTTTGGGTGTGCTGTGGCGAGAGGCGACACACCCTATCCTGAAAAATGACGCCCGTTCTTCCGTATCAGGAGTCAGGAGACGGACGGCGACCGCGAGTGTTTACGCAGTTGCAAGCGCAGGGCTCATCCCGAATGGGCTGAGCGTCCTGCTGGCCATTGATTTGGCAGTTGTATGGTTATTTGCGTGGATTTTACGAGCCTTGCGCAAACATGCTCGACGCGCACATGCAAAAAGAACATTCTCATCAAAACCCGGCACCCCCAAGATTAATGTGGGCGATATCTCAAGATGATCTCTTGAGAGCCGACCTGAGCTCTCGGTCTATTGCGCGCTTCTTCAGCACTTCTCGTTTTTCAAACTGCCGTTTTCCGCGTGCAATTCCGACGTCGACCTTAATTCGACTCCTGCTAGTATACACGCTCAAAGGCACCGCTGTCAAGCCTTTCTCCTTTAATTTTCCAATCATTCTGGCGATTTCCTTCTTCTGAAGAAGGAGCTTGCGGGAGCGGTACGGGTCGTAGTCTTTATGCTGTCCGGCCTGCTTATAGAGTCCGATGTGGGCACCCGTCAGAAATACTTCGCCGTTGTGGATGGTAACATAGCTGCCTTTCAGGTTGATAGTGCCGTTCCGTACTGATTTTACCTCTGCGCCGGACAACACAATACCTGCCGCTAATTTTTCAAGGACCTCGTAGTCGTGTAGTGCGTATTTATTAGTTGTAATAGAGGGCATAGTGTGCTATAATAGTTACAATACAACGTATAGGGGATATACGCAAAATTTTTCCGTATGCCGTCTCTCAAAGACATTACAACAATAAACATCTCGACCCTTTCGTTCGTAAAGGTGTTGATTATACTCGCGGTT
>CAYJLM010000161.1:0-2999 GCA_964370875.1 uncultured Gammaproteobacteria bacterium
GTACATGGCGCATAACCGGTTGTCCCTCGTTGTACCACTGAGAACGATCCGTAAGCATAGTTACCTCGCATACAGAATTAAATGCTTCATAGAAACATTCAATATCTGGTTTGCCAGCAGGGGCTGTAAATGTTGGCTCGTTATCATCTCCTACGGGATAATTTGGCTTAATTTCAATTGCGTCGTTCAGAGCATTGATTGCAAGAGCGGTTAGTCTTTCCAATTCAATACTCTTTTTATTCACAGAGTGATGAATATTCCGCAACGCTTCTATGTACTCCCTTATCTTTTCAACATTCTGAGAATCAAAATGTGTTTCAAGCTCTTGAAGCTTTCTGCGATATGTCCGAAGCTCCTCGGCATACAACTTTAGTGCCTGTCTATCTAACGATGCTGAATTTTTAAATTTAAAGACTGGGACTGTGATTGATTTTGATCTCAAATCCTCAACAAAATGGTTAATATCTTCCGTCAGTACCCTAACTATATTTTTAAGCTCAATATCTGTCTCCCAAGGCAATGTGGGCTGATTAAGATCGGCTAGATAGTCAATGTAATCATCAGCCGTCGCAAAAGTAGCTGGAGATGCATTATCGGATGCCAAAATACTTTCTATCTCAATCATTCTTCTTGGCTCAAGATCAATATTGAATCCACCACCGCGAATATAAATATAGCGAGTTAATCTAAAATATCGTATTGCATTGTCTCCATAATCCCAGAGATTACTCAGCAACGAATTCACTTCGCCAGTCGCTCTTGTTTGCAAGAATTCCCGTGCGAACTGTTTCTGAAATCTCCTTTTAAAAGTACGTTTGTCGGCTTCGCTGGTCTGTGCGCGTAATTCTGTTCGATACCCAATCAATTTCTCTGCTTGCGCAACGATATTTTGGTAATGAATAAGCGTAGGAGCAAAGAGTGCAAACTCTTCTTTTGTAATGCCAACAGGATCATTTCCAAGAGCTTGCCATTTTTTATTAACCTCTTTGATTAAATGCAATGTGCCGATGAAAGGTTTTATCGCAAAGCCATCGCTTTCAGAGAATCCATCACTAGCGGGATTGGGCAACTGCCATTTTAAAAAATGGATAAAGAAAAGCTTCCCGAGGTCATAATCTTCAGATAAAAAGTACTCTCCGAGTGGTGTTATTCTCACTCCATTAGCTGAATTTTTCGCCACGCACAATCCCATTTTATTCATGGGGGCAACGGAGTTTCTTCCGCGCATTGCGGGGTCTCGATACTGTTGAGTATTGAAAATTTGTTCTGCCACAGTGTAGGGCATTTCTCTTTCGATGTCTTTGTAGTATTCCTCTTGCTCTCTAGTAAGTTGAGAGGGTTTGTAGAGCTTGTGTTGAATTAGGAGAATTTGATACTTGATCTGATTATCTGACTTAAAAGGTTGCCCCACAAGAATTTTGAGCACGTTCAAAAAGTCCCTTAATCTTTCGGGGTTTCTAACAGTTGTTGAGATTGACCAGGGTTTTTTCATGTTTTTATTTTTTTACATTACAATAGAACACTCTTTCTGTGTGTCCATCACCATTACTTTTTCCGGCAGTAAAAGCTTTATAGTCGCGTTCAAATATATCAACATCTCCACGGCTTTTCAGCGCACTAAGTATCTGGCCATCATTTATTCTCGCATTTGATCTTCCATCTTTGGATTCGCCCGTATTGTTATAAGAAACGAGGATGTGCTTACATTTAGCATTCCGGATCAGATCAGCAAATGCTTCTGGCGCTGATTTTAAGCAATATTCGCTTTTCAAATGATCTCTATTCATTTTCTTTGCGATACCATGAACAGGAGGCTTATCCCAAGTCGCTAAATTTTCTAGCAAATGATACGCATCTGAATACTGGCGAGAATTATATGGGGGGTCAATATACAGAACATCAAAACTGATTTTTCTTATCAATTTATTTGCGTCCTCTTGGTATATTTCGTTATTCCGATTATCCTCCGATGAAAACTCTGGCACCAATAAGCGCAAGGGTTGGACAGTATCAAGTGTCTTTCGAAAAGCATCATAATGTCCGACAGTATTTGCGACCTTATCAACTGCATATAGTAGCGAGGCAATCAAAACAGCTTTCTCGTTTTCATCGCTTGCAATAGCTTCGATTCTTTCTCTAATTGCACCGATTTTTCTTGCATTTTCTAAAGTAAAATAAGTGTTACCAAAATGAGTAGAAAAATAATTATCTTCTTTTGTTTCAAGTGAATTCAATGATAGCATTTTTTCTTCGATTGAATTAAGGTTCACATCCGACGTTCCTAAAAATGCCTTTATCGCAAAGTAGTTACTCGCAAGGATATCGTTGCTAATTATTTTTATATTTTTTTCGTTGAATCTATCACCAACTACGCCAGTGCCAGCAAAAATATCACAGAAACTTTCAAAGCCGTTGCATTTCTCACTGACAATATCCTCTATAAAACCAAGTAATTTGTATTTGTTGCCAAGATACCGCCTATTTTGAAGTTGAAAACGACCAGAACGAGTTCTCTCTTGTGGTGAAAAATATGTTTTGTGCACCTTTCTTACAAGGGGGGTATAGCTTGGCTCGTTTGTCGCCAAAAGATCAAATAAAGATGTTTGGGAACCATCCGAAACATAGAAAACCTTTTTTTGATCGCTTGTCTGTAAATCTGAAAAGAAACTGTGTGAATCATTTTCACTAACAATGATAAAGTCAATAACATTCACTCCCATTATTTTTCCGGCTTCGAGGAGCGTTTGAACAACATCTATATCTTGCTTGCTTGGGGTAACATCTCCAGACGGATGATTATGTACCAAAATAATTCCTGCCGCTCTTAATTCAACAGCGGGTCCAAAAATCTCTCGAGGATGAACGATGCTCTTATCAAGAGTTCCGATAGATACCACTTCCTTTTGTAGCAACGCATTTCTTGCGTTGAGATAAAGACAAATCAGATGCTCTTTTTTCTTATCTTTAATATCGGAAGTTAGCGATATAGCATCTTGTGC
>CAYJLM010000162.1:0-2992 GCA_964370875.1 uncultured Gammaproteobacteria bacterium
CAACGTATCATTAATCCTTATCAAATCGTTATTCCCTTTGCGGAACTGATTGATTTTCCGACAGGACGCCCCAGAAGCAGCCGGGACCTAAAACGTTTTCTCAACGTCAATCATGCATCTGCCCTCCTGCACCAATACCAAAGGCCAAAGGTGATGATTGGTGCCGTGGAATATTTATTGGTCACTGTTCGTGACTATGCAATCGCCTACAGCCACATTCGAGATATTCTGGAGGATGCATTTTCAGAGCTTAATCCGACCTCATTGGAATTATTGCAGGCGGCAAAGGAATTACAAAGGGATTTACTGAATGCCGCAGTGCAAAAGAATCCGGTTGATATATTTTCCATGGAAACTCGGTTTACGAGAGGAGATCTAGAGAGAAAGCTCGGATGGGACAAGACAAAAGTGGTTCGCGCTGTTGAGCCACTAGAGAATGCCGGTTATCTGGACTTCAATAGCCGAGGCAAACCTTTCAAATATTCAGTTGTTGAAGAGGGTATCGTTCAGAATGCCATAAATATCATATTGACTCCAGATGCCTTGCTCAAAAAAATCCATGAGAATAGGGACAAGATTGATCCGATTTATGGGGAAGAATGGCTACAGACATGACCACAACATTTGTCACATTTTTCACCAGAGAAGATGAGTTTTTACACACACCACAGTATGTGTGTGTAAAAAACTCTGAACATCGATGAAAAATGTGACAAACAACATAAAGCACTGTGTATGAAACATATAAATACAAATTTTGAACGCTTAAGATCATTGCCAACCACCCGTTGTGCAACCCGTGGATCGAGGCGCAGCTACACAAATCCAATGGCAAAACGCTTTTTTTGTGAAAAAAAATTCTGTTTTGACCACATCTGGGCAGGAAATGTGCTTGCGGGGCTAAAAGGAAAATGAACCGCTTCGGGATCTCTGCGAGCGATGTAAGACGGATAATGCCCAGCTACATAATAGATGCTGAAGATTACAGAGATTGAGGTGCTCTGTGCTGATGTCCCGCGTTACCACAGGCAAATACATATATAAAGGCGCTTAGAAGTTGATAAAAATCGTAAAAATAACTTTCAAAAGGGGTATCATGGGAAAGCTACACAAAAACATACAAAATGGTATACTTGAACCAAGCACCAGAGAATGGCATGGGGGGTTTTCATATAGCAAAGCCACATCATTTTGTCCCCCAGCTCTGGTTACAAAATCGCTTTCCGAAGAGACACTGAATGCCCTTCAAGAGCTTGGTACTGTCCTCAAACGCATCCACAAAAGAATGTTATCCGAGGGGTATGAGTTTAAAAATGGGGTTATACGGAAAGCTTTATCATAAATGTATATGAAGCAAAATAGACCAAAAACAGAGAAGGATATTTTTACCAATATTGAGAGCGGAAAATATCATGACTCCTATTTGATATACAACCGCAAGAGCACTGATGATACCGAAAATCAGAAAAACTCCATTTCATATCAAAAATCAGAGAATACCCGATTTGCATACCGCGAAAAATTACCTGTAGCCCCCGTCACAATACAGGGATTGTGCGCTGACGGCATCATCTCAGAAAAACACTCCGGATTCAAAGAGGATAACAATATTACCATTACCAATGACGGGCTGGTACAATATCGTATTGATAGACCAAAGTTCCAAAGGATGCTTCAGCTTGTTAATCATGGATATTTTAAGGGCATCATCTGCCTTTGTTGGGACCGTATCAGTAGAAATAAAGGTGATGATACGCTTATCAGAAAATTGATGCGTAAGGGGGTGGACGTTCGCTTTGCCTATGCCAAGTATGAAAAAACAAGCTCTGGAGCATTGCATCTGGATATTGATAGTATGTTTGCGCAACACCACTCGCGTGTTACCAGTGAAAAAGTGACCATATCAACACGAAATTCCCGAGAAAAAGGCATTTGCACATACAGAGCGCCAATAGGATACCTCAACGTAGGTGAAATGGAAAACAAGCCCTTTGACCCCGAGAGAGCCCCTATTATTAAGGAGATGTACGAACTCTACGCCACAGGAGACTGGAGTCTTTCCGATCTTGCACGCCATGCGAACGAACAGGGCTTTGTAACGGTTCCTATGAGACGAAGAAGAACGCAAGATGAAATTCTAGCCGAAGAAGAAGATGATACCGAAATAGAAAAGGTATCCCGATTAATGACGCCAAACAGTATCAGTAGAATCCTTACGAATCCTTTTTATACTGGAAAAACACTAGGTACTGACAGGGAGTACATTCGAAGCACAAGCCATCAAGCAATTATAAATGAGGAGCTATTCAATCAAGTACAGGTATTACTTAATAAAAAGAAAGTGAGTATTCACTACACAGAAAAACTCGACTTACCGCTTCGAGGTATCGTCCGTTGTGAACATTGTGAACGTGTGTACACCCCTTATATAAGAAAAGGGATTGAGTATTTCAACTCACGCTGTGTTGCTGGTTGTGGAAACACTTTTAAGAGCTTTAATTTTTCATACATTGAAAAAGCTATTGGCAAGCTGTTATCAAATCTTTACTTTACCGATGATGAAATTACTGAAATGGACGCACGTTTAGGAACCGACATAGCACTTTTTGAGGAAAAAAGACAAAGGGACCTCGACAAAGTTGAACGGCAGAAAAAGAAGCTTCGTGAGGATCTCACTTATATCCGTTCAAACAAACTATCCCTTCTAAAAACTGGCGTTTACTCACCCGAATGCCTCCTTGATGAAGAAACAAAACTCACCGAAGAGCTTGTCTCTCTACAGAATGAAGAACAGGCTTCTGACGTCGCAATGCACGAAACAATGAAGGATGTAATAAAACTTTCAGAACTCATCAAAAACGTTACTGCATATTATAATTTCGCAAATCCACACGAAAAAGAGAATATCGTTCGCGTTATCTTTTCAGAACTGCATATTTCTCAAGATAGCTTTACCTATAAATGCAAAAAAGGCTTTGAAGCCTTTTCTACG
>CAYJLM010000163.1:0-2918 GCA_964370875.1 uncultured Gammaproteobacteria bacterium
TTTAGGTTTTTGGAGAGAAAAACCAGAATATTAAGGTTGAATTAGATCTTAAGACCGGTGATTCTCGTGTGTTTGACGTGAAGGAGGTTGTTGAGGATCTTCCACCCGAGGAAGAGGCCGCGGAAGATGCCGAGCAGACAGAGTCAGATGAGGCGGGGGACGAAATGGCCGAGGACGATGAGGAGAAGCGTCGATTCAATCCCAAGACGGATATACAGCTTGCCGAAATTCGCGCAACGAAACCCGATGCCGAGGTGGGTGATGAAATTCGTACCGAACTTTCTGTTCCCGCGGAGTACGGACGCATGGCGGCGCAGACCGCAAAACAAGTTATTATTCAAAAAATTCGAGAGGCAGAGCGAACGATCCTTTTTGATACTTTCAAGGGCAAAGAGGACGCAATTGTCATTGGTGTTGTTCAGCGAAGAGAAGATAGCCGCGTACTTATCGATCTCGGCAAGGTAACCGCGATATTACCGCAAGGTGAGCAAATAGCCCGCGAACGATATATGTCCGGCGATCGTGTGAAAGTATATGTTAAGTCCGTCGGCGAATCGAACAGGGGGCCTGAGATTATCGTGTCCCGCGCAACACCGTTGATGGTGAAAAAGATTTTTGAGTCGGAAATTCCTGAAGTGGCATCCGGGGCGATAGAAATAAAAGGAGTGAGTCGCGATGCGGGTAATCGCTCGAAAGTAGCCGTGTTTACAACACAAGACACGATTGATCCGATCGGTTCCTGTATTGGACAGCGCGGCAGTCGTATTCAAATGATCATTGCGGAGTTGGGGGGCGAAAAAATCGACGTCATACAATATGACGAGAATCCAACCGCCTTTATTGCAAATGCTCTTTCTCCTGCAAAAATTTCTTCCATTGAACTTTTTCCTGAGACAAGAATTGCGCGCGTTTTGGTTGCGGAAGATCAGCTCTCACTCGCCATTGGAAAGATGGGGCAGAATGTAAAGCTCGCATCACAGCTAACCGGGTGGAATATCGAGGTACATCAAGATGGTGTTGTCCGTGAGTTCAAGAAGGGAGTGGTTGATGCAGAGGATGCCGGTGAGGAAATTGACCTTCGTGCAACTAAGGATGATCAGTCAAAAGAAGAAGATGGCGAGTCGTCAGAAGCGACTGTACCGGACGAGAGTAATCCGGCCGCCGAAGAATAAAACACTACACTCTATTTTTCATTTATAATTATCGCAGTATGTCAGCAGAACTTCTTATCCCAATCATCGTTAGTATCGGCGCAATTATATATGGCGCGTATCTTATTTCTTGGGTTGTTCGCCAGAACGCAGGTGATGAAAAAATGAAATCAATTGCCCTGGCGATACAGCAGGGCGCGCGCGCGTATCTTAACCGCCAGTATAGTACGGTGTTATATGTCGCGATTCCGCTCGCGTTGCTTATCGGATATTTCTTAAGTGTTACAACCGCGATCGCATTTGTTGTTGGGGCGACACTTTCCGGGTTAGCCGGATATGTTGGAATGAATGTGTCTGTCCGCGCGAATGTACGAACGGCGCAGGCCGCAAAGAGCGGCATGAAGGCCGCCCTTCAAATGGCGGTAAAGGGGGGCCTGATTACCGGCCTGCTCGTGGTGGGTCTTGGACTCTTGGGTGTCGCTGGATTTTATGCTCTTACGCGTGATATTTACGCGCTTATCGGTCTTGGATTTGGCGGTAGTTTGATTTCGGTGTTTGCTCGTCTGGGCGGCGGTATTTTTACAAAAGCCGCGGATGTTGGTGCCGACCTGGTTGGAAAAGTTGAACAAGGCATCCCCGAGGATGATCCGCGCAACCCGGCGGTTATCGCGGACAACGTCGGTGACAATGTCGGTGATTGCGCCGGAATGGCCGCTGATCTTTTTGAAACGTATGCCGTTACCGCTGTTGCCACGATGTTGTTGGCAACGTATCTTTTTGGTGGCAATGAGCAAGCGCTCCTCTATCCTCTTGCGATCGGCGCGCTGTCAATCGTGACATCGATTATTGGGGGATTTTTCATTAAGTTGGGATCAGGAAAAAATATTATGTTGGCGCTGTATAAAGGGTTGGCGGTCAGTGGAATCCTATCAGCGCTCCTTCTCTACCCGGTGACGATGCGTATGATGCAGGGTCTGCCAAATATATCCGCACTGAACGTATACTTTTCAGCGCTTATTGGTATTGTTGTTACCGGACTGCTCGTCATCATTACTGATTATTTTACCTCTACGCGTTATTCGCCGGTGCGCTCTATTGCCGCAAGTTCACAGACTGGTCACGGCACCAATATTATTACCGGCCTTGCGGTTTCCATGAAGTCAACCGCGCTTCCGGTTCTTGTTATTAGCGCGGCAATGCTCGGAGCGTATTATTTTGCCGGGATTTACGGTATTGCCATTGCCGCCATGGCGATGCTTTCAATGGCGGGTATTATCGTTGCAATCGATGCGTACGGACCGATTACTGATAACGCGGGCGGAATTGCGGAAATGGCAGGTCTATCAAAAGAAGTTCGCGATATTACCGATCCGCTGGATGCGGTCGGGAATACGACAAAAGCCGTCACAAAAGGATATGCAATCGGTTCGGCCGGACTCGCCGCGCTTGTACTTTTTGCGGATTTTACTCATGCGCTTGGTGGAAAAACATTGTTTCTTATCGATCAGCCAAAGGTGCTCGTCGGGTTATTTATTGGCGGGTTACTTCCGTATTATTTCGCAGCCCTTTCGATGGAGGCGGTTGGAAAAACCGCCGGGAAAGTAGTTGACGAGGTCCGGCGGCAGTTTCGCGAAATCAAAGGTATTATGGAGGGAACCGCACAGCCGGATTATGGCCGAACTGTTGATATTGTGACACGCGCCGCAATTCGACAAATGATCGTTCCAGCGCTTCTTCCTGTTGTTGCTCCGATACTTGTGTGGGCGG
>CAYJLM010000164.1:0-2911 GCA_964370875.1 uncultured Gammaproteobacteria bacterium
GTACAACATCACGTCGATGATTATTCGTAAGTTTCTTGAAGAGACCCCTCGTCCCTCACGCATGGTTCTTCTTATCCAGAAAGAAGTCGCCGAGCGAATATGCGCTCGTCCACCGCACATGAGTATTTTGGCGCTTTCTGTCCAGTATTTCGCGACACCGAAGATTCTTTTTCACGTATCGCGCAATAGTTTTACGCCACGGCCCAGTGTCGACAGCGCGGTCATTGAGATCGTGTGTCATCCCCGCGGAGGTGGGGATCCAGATCGGGTTAGTGATGATAGTTTTTTCCGTCTGGTCACAGCTGGCTTTGCCCAAAAAAGAAAGCTTCTTGCATCCAATCTTGCGCATCCGCTTAGTATCCCGCGAGAAAAAATACTCGAATCATTCGCGGTAGCACGAGTCGCTCCAACAGCCCGCGCGCAGGAGCTCTCCCTCGACCAGTGGCTGTTGCTTGCAAGTGAGATATCTGCTACGCTGAAACAAGAAAATTGATTATGAAATTATCGCAAAAGAAAAAAATAGTAAAATCTCCATTAACTGTCGCTCGCGTACGACAGCTTGTTACGCCTGTTCTCCAAAAATACCCCATCAGAAAAGCCGCTCTATTCGGATCGGTTGTTTCTGGAGAGATGACGCCGTCGAGCGATATTGATATGCTCATTCAACTTGATCCTAAATCTAATATCGGTCTGTTTGAATTTGTCGGCATAAAACACGCACTTGAAGAGAGGGTTGGACGCATTGTCGATCTTGCCACTTTTGATTCTTTACATCCGTTTTTGAAGAAGCGAATTTTGGACTCGAAAAAAATTATTTATGAAAAAAGACCATACAGTATTTCTTCTCGACATTCTCCAGGCAATTGATGATATTCAGTCATTTATTCACGGGATGTCCTTTGGAGATTTTATAAAAGATCAAAAAACGCAATACGCCGTTTTGCGGGGACTGGAAGTAATTGGCGAGGCGGTCAAAAATCTTCCCGCTGAGTTTCGGGAGGACTACAGTCACGTTCCATGGAAAAGTATCGCAGGTATGCGCGATATGCTTATTCATGAATACTCAGGTGTTGATTTTGATATTGTCTGGACGACCATTATTGTCCACCTTCCCGCTTTTAAGGATGATATCTCGTCGATGATAATGGAGTAGCGACGGCAATCCCTCTAATTTCAGGGGCGGTATATTTTGCAACCCTGTTGAAAGAAAAATATCCACTGTTAAATTATTGGCAACCTTAGTATACTGTAGAGGTGGATTATGAAACGAACTGAAAATAACATCGGTCAGAGGATAGCGCTGGTCATTTTGCTGTTTGTAGGCGTGCTTACGATTGGCGTTGGTTTTCTTCGTATCCGCACCGCTATCACAAGTCCTTTCAATATACAGATTTCAAAAGCGCCCAAATCGGACGCCAATCCATTGGCAACCGATACGAAAGAGGACCCCGCTGTGCTAAAGGCGCGCGACACGGACAGTGACGGCCTTTCGGATTTTGATGAGCTCTATGTCCACCGAACCAGCCCCTATCTGAAAGATACGGATAGCGATGGGTTTAAGGACAAGCAAGAGCTTGATAGCGGTCATGATCCGAATTGCGCGACAGGAAAGGTGTGCTTTGACTCCATCGCATCGACGTCTTCCCAACCCCAGCAGGAACAGGCTCCGATAGACACCACCACCGTTCCGTCTTCGTCAGCAGCTCAGGCCGATTTGGAAAAGTTAAAAAATCTTACACCCGTGCAGGTGCGTGAACTATTGAAAGAGAAAGGATTTACTGACGAACAGCTCAAAGACATTGACGATGAAACACTGGTGACCATGTACCGGCAAAGCTTGGAGGAGGCAGTGAAACGTGAACAGCAGAATCAGGCGACAACCCCGCAACAATCAGCAGGAACAGGCGGATCGGTGCCGCCAGACACGGCATCGCCGCAAGTGACCCCGCAGGACCTCGCGAATCTTTCCAAGGATCAGATTATAAAGCTCCTGAGTGATACCGGAGAGCTTTCACAAGATCAGCTAACAGCACTCCAGAAACTTGATGACAAAACCGTCCGATCCATTTTTATGCAATCCCTCCAGAACGCGCAGAATACGATCGATACACAAAAAGGACAATAAGAGCAAACACCATGAAGCGTCTCTATAGCCACATCCTCATCCCTCTGCTCATTCTCGTGATCACCGCGACAACGCTTGTGTTTACCGGAAGCAAGCCCGCAAGTGCCGTGTTTGGCGTGGGTGATGTAACTGCGACTATTGAAACGGTTAGTATCCCGCAGATGTTTTTTAACAGTGTTGTGAAAGGAGTTGAGGCGGCAGGGTATACGGTGCTGCGAAAGGCAATGCGACAGGGGCTTTCCAATCTTACCAAAGACTTCATGAACCGTCTTGTGCAGGGTGGCAAGGGAAAGACCCCCGCCTTTCAGACAGAACCATGGGATCAGTTTTGGGATCAGGCAGGAGATGAAGCTGCCGGGGCTGCATTGGAGGGATTTGTTCAAGGGTTTCAAAACGAATACGAAGCGCAGTCGAAGAAAGCCGCAGCGGTAAAAAATCTTACAGCGGCTGAGACCGCAAAGTTACAGCCGCAATATGAAGCGGCCGCAAAATTGAGCACGGATGCGGAGATATGCAAGAACGATCCAAATAAAGGCCCCACAAATCAGGAATGTATCGATAAACAGGCGGCATGGGTAAAAGCAAATGGTGACCTTGCAAAAAATGAAAGCAATTCATTTGTGTATCAACAGCAAGTGATTACGGCAAAAAGAAAGCCGCTTGAAAAGCAACTATCAGATTTGCAGGTGGCGTATAACGAGTGTGTAAAACGTGAGCAGCAGGCGAATCCCTCAGTCGTTGCGAATACCGTATGTACGGCAGAGAGAACCGCGCTGTCAAATAAAC
>CAYJLM010000165.1:0-2888 GCA_964370875.1 uncultured Gammaproteobacteria bacterium
CTGAAGCGTTGAAGGTGTACAAAGAGCTCTTCAGCGCCTATCAGGAACTTATTTCACGCCATGCCATTGCCGTTGATATTCATGTTCAGACAATAGTCGATGAGGGGGATTTTAAAAAGGTGGAGCCCTATGTCGATGAGCAGGCATTCGGGGAGTATACAAAATACCGCGCAGAGAGTTTTGAGCCGGACATGGGTTTACAGAAATAAAAAAAAGAGTATACTAGCAACGCGGGGTGGAGAAGTCCGGCATCTCGTCTGGCTCATAACCAGAAAATCGTGGGTTCAAATCCCACCCCCGCAACCAAAAGCGCTCATCTCCGGATGGGTGTTTTTGTTTCTGGACATTTTTAGTTATTTGTGTCACTTTATAATAAGAAATCGGAGTAGATTATTTTTTTGTATCCATGAATAGCCATGTATTTACAAAAGTGTATAAGAAAAGGGGTAAATGGTATCTTGCATGGGTTGAGGGAGTTCCGGGTGTAAATACCCAGGGTAAAACCTTGATCGAAGCAAAGAGGAACCTTAAGGAAGCACTCGCGTTAGTATATGAATTTTCATTCAATACAATTTAATACTGATATTTGGCGTGAAGGGGGTATGTACGTATCCTATGTTCCCCGGCTTGATATTTCATCGTGCGGTAAAACAATTGAAGAAGCAAAAAAGAATATTCATGATGCGGTTGAGGGGTTTATCGAGGAGGCGGCGAATATGGGTACAGTGCAACAGATTATGGATGAAGCTGGATTCATTTTCGAAAATGGATGGAAGGCACCAGAGTATGTGTTGGAGCAATGTTAATTATGTGCCAGGGTAGCTCAGCTGGTTAGAGCGGGCGCTTCATAAGCGTCAGGTCGCGAGTTCAAGTCTCGCCCCTGGTAAATAGAGTATCTATGAAAAACGAACGACTGTTATCATTTCTACTTCGGGCGGGTCTTGCAGTCGTTTTTTTGTTTGCGGCGGTAGACGCGACGCTGAACCCGACTTCGTGGATTGGGTTTGTTCCGCAGTGGGTACGAGCTATCATCCCGGGCGAGTTTTTTTTGGGGGCGTTTTCATTGTTTGAGGCAGTCCTTGCGCTGTGGCTTTTTTCGGGAAAGAAAATGTTTTGGGCATCTGTCGTTTCGAGTGCGATTCTTTTTTTGATTGTCGCCCTGAACATTGGCGCGCTCGATATTGTCTTTCGTGATATTGCCATTCTTTTTATGTCATTGACGCTGAGCGTTATTGCGCATGATACTAAGAGTCCATAAAATAACTACCCCTTTGTATGTTCTTCCGGCTCACTTCCGTCCAATTTTTCCCCAAAAAGGCGCTGAACTTGTCAGAATACGATAGTATTCTTTCGCATTCATCATCCTTTTTGGAAAAAAATTGAATCGAAACTGACCGGGAAGCTAGTTATTTAATGGGCTCTAAGAAGTAGACTATGCCTTTTGAAACTTCATTTATTGTCCTCTCATTCTTAGGTATTCTTGATGCCGGGTATTTGGCATACAAACACTTGCAGAAAAAGCCCCTGGTCTGTCCCATTAATCACAATTGCGCAGAGGTGACTGACAGCAAATGGGCCAATATGTTCGGGCTTCGTAACGAGTACATGGGGCTTGCCTACTACATCGTGCTATTTTGTATTGGAGTCGCGTCGGTCATCTATTCGGCGTATCAGCAACCCCTGTATCTTGTATTGTTTGGAACGACTGTTTTAGGTATGATTTATTCCGCATTCCTTGTCTCGCTTCAGGCGTTTGTTATAAAAAACTACTGTTTCTATTGCATGATTTCCGCATTGCTTACACTCCTTCTCTTCCTTGATAGCGCCGTATTATTCTTTGGATGACGCGTGTGATGGAAATACGGGAGAACATCGTACTTGCACCATACACAACGCTCGGGGTCGGCGGTCCCGCGCGTTATTTTGTTTCCGTTACTTCGCAGGACGATCTTGTTCGGGCAACTGAGTTTGCTAAGAAAAATAACCTTCCGATACATCTGTTCGGGAAGAGTAGTAATACGCTCATTGGTGATAATGGATTTCCCGGTCTTGTTATGCAGGTTCATATTCGCGAATTTGATAGTGTACTTGAGGGCGATGCGGTTCGCCTTACCTTGGGTGCGGGAGAAGTTTGGGACGAATGTGTCGCCCGTGCCGTCGAGCGGGGGTGGGGCGGGATTGAATGCTTGTCGGGCATTCCGGGAAGTGTCGGCGCGGCGCCGGTGCAGAACATCGGGGCATACGGCGCAAGCGTTCAGGATGTGCTTGATTCTGTTGAGGTGTTCGATATGAAGGAACAGGTACTGCGAACATTTTCAAAAGAAGAATGCGGACTTTCATATCGCTCAAGCATGTTCAAAACGGAAAGCGGGAAGCGATACTGCATTGCGCGGGTTCACTTGCGACTCACGCGAACATCGATGGCACCCATCCCTCAGTATCACGATCTTTTGGAATACTTTCATGGAAGTGACGTAAAGGTTTCTCTTCAGGATATCCGTAACGCCATCCTTGAGATACGAACAAAAAAGGGTATGACGTTCGCGCCCGGGAGTGAGGAGTTTCAATCAGCGGGCTCTTTTTTTAAAAATCCGGTTGTATCTGCTGAAGACTTCTCGCGCGTCCAATCCCTGCTCGGCGCATGTCCGGACGGATTGTGTGCCAACCCATGGTTTTGGGTACAAAAAAACGGAGAGGTAAAAATAGCCGCGGCATGCCTTATTGAACGAGCTGGTTTTCCAAAGGGGTACCGCGAAGAACGTGTCGGCATATCACCGCGACACGCGCTTTCACTTATCAATCGTGGGGGCGCGACTGCATCAGAGATTATTGGACTCGCACAAAGAATTCATAATGAAGTCCATGATCGTTTTGGAGTATCGCTTGAA
>CAYJLM010000166.1:0-2888 GCA_964370875.1 uncultured Gammaproteobacteria bacterium
GTATGAGGCATTAAAGCCCAGGGTCATTGCGCATATGCGAACAACCGGTGAATGGGGCCACACCCTCCCCCCGAGCATTTCACCGTTTGGACACAATGAAACGCTTTCTCATGAATATATTCCGCGTACAAAAGAAGAAAGCATATCGCTCGGCTTCAAATGGCAGGACGCGTTGCCCGGGACGTATGGAAAAGAAACAAAAAGAGCGGAAGATATTCCCGAAACAACAGTGGATGTGTCGGATTCTATTACGAAAGAAATACTCGCGTGCGGTAAGTGTAAGAAGAACTACAAAATCATCGGACAGGAATTTCAGTTTTATCAGGCAAAGAACGTGCCAATTCCCCTTCTTTGCCCGCAGTGCCGGTACGACAACCGCCGCGCACTACGTAATCCCCACCAGCTCTGGCGCCGTCAGTGTATGTGTGATCGATCCGAGCACGGACACGTTGGCAGGTGTGTAGCTGAATTTGAAACAACGTATGCGCCAGAACGATCCGAGAAAGTTTTTTGCGTTGAGTGCTATCAGAAAGAAGTTTTATAAGAGTGCTTTGACATATGGCTTAAAGCTATATATTATATATACATAAGAAATATGCTATTTCTATGGCTAGCCAAGTAATTTTTAGGATAGATCAAAAGCTTAAGACGCAAGCCATGCGCAAGGCAAAAAGTGAAGGCATGCCATTTGCATCTATACTAAAACTCGCAACACAGGCGTATGTTGATGGCACTCTTGATGTGGAGCTTGTCGCGCAGCCAAAGCTCAATAAAAAGACACGCGCTCTTTTAGCGCAGGCACACAAAGATCTGAAGACCGGAAAGAATAGCTCCCCTATTTTTTCCACTGCGCATGACGCAATAGCGCACCTTAAGCGGTTATAGGATATGCGCATAGTGTACAAGAAGAGCTTTGATAAAAAGTTTAAAAAGCTTTCAGGGAAAATAAGGGAAAAATTTTACCAAAGACTGGCCGTATTTAATTCAGAACCAATCGACAGGTAGCTTAAAAAACATTCGGTAGAACCCACCTACCCATGCTGTCGGAGTATAAATATCACAGGTGATTACCGTGCCCTCTACCATGACGAGAACGGCGTCGTTACCTTTGTTGTTATCGGCACCCATTCAGAGCTGTATTCATAATTGCTATGAAAATCATTCTCGGGTCGGGATCGGTCTCCAGGAGACGAACACTTGAAAAGTACGGCATTGTTTTTGAAATAGTGTGTCCGGATATCGACGAGAGAGCAATCCGTGATCCCGACCCCGAAAAACTCGTACTAAAACTTGCTTTCGCGAAGGCGGATGCACTACTTTCTCATATCCACAAACCCGCACTTCTCATTACCTCCGATCAGGTTGTCGTGTGTAACGGGGTCATTTTAGAAAAACCAAAAAACGCCGAGGATGCCCGACGCTTCTTTGCACTTTATATACAATACCCCCCACTGACAGTCACGGCCGTTGTGGTGACAAATACTGCCACGGGCGTGGAAAAAGAGGGGGTTGATAGTTCACGGGTATGGTTTTATTCCATTCCCAATAGCGTGATTGAGCAGGTAATCGAAGATGGAAGCGTGTTCGCCTGGGCTGGCGGATATAATATTATTGATCCCCGCTTCATTCCGTATATCAAAAAAATTGAGGGTGACCCGGAAGGGATTTGCGGCCTGCCATGGAAATTGACCGAGAGGTTACTCTCCGAGTTAGCGTAAATATTTTTGGACAGGAACTGCCGCTTGCCATGCGAGATTAAACAGTGCGCGAAAGGACGCATAGACATCCGCATCCTCGATAAGAACGACAAATACTTTTTTTGTGAGCGAAGTGATGCCCACCTTCCCCGGTGTAAGGATGCTGTCGGTTTTGAACACCCATTCGGAATTTTTGGGGAGCACTTTAATCTTGTGATGATCTTCAAATGGTGCGAGTGCGCGCGCGTATTCAAGATCTTCTTTGCTCTGGGTAAGAATTTCCCGAATCTTTTTCTTTTTGTACCCCGGCAACTCGTGGATGAGTGGAATGTCGGGATGTGCCATGACCGACGAAATGCTCGCAAAAAAATCAATTTCATCGTTGGGGTACGCAATGGTTTGATAGTACGATGAAACGCTTTTGACGCCGTCAAAGAACCGTACCCGCGGCTTGTCTTTCGATTGTGCGTGAAGCGACTCGAGGTGCGGCATGATGTCAAGGAGGTGGCGCCGCCGTTCGTTTGCATACGAGAGAAGCGCGTCGGGCCCCGAGGAGGTATAGACAAGTTTTTTGGGGTGAGGGACAAGTGACACAAATCCCTTTTGCAAAAGCTCGCCAAGAACGAGGTAGGCAGTGGGCCGCTTCACACGCGCCTTTTCCGCAATCTCCGTCACCGTCCCCGTTCCAATTTCAAGAAGGGCAAGATAGATACTTGCTTCGTATTGCGAAAGTCCGAGCTCATGAAGAATGGCAGACGTGGTCATGGTGCGGTTTATCGTTCTTGCGTTTTTGTCATCCCGGACTCGATCCGGGATCCAGGAGGCGGTGGCTGGTCTGGATTCCCGACTTCTCGGGGGTGACAGCGCTGGTAGATATATATTCTCAGAATATCTTATTTTGTCAATAATTCTGACAAAATTGTGAAAAAACGCCATTGATTTGCTATATTTAGAGCAAAAATAAATCACGCTCGAAGATAGTTGTTGACAATATGGGGACAACTCGTACAATACGGGGGTAAATTCAAATTATATGCAAACCTGTATCCAATGCAAAAAAGAATTCTCTTTTGACGAGAAAGACCATGAGTTTTTCCGTTCATTTGACGTTCCCCCGCCTCGTCGGTGTCACCCATGTCGGCGACGGGTTGAATTGATATGGATGAACGAGATGGCATTGTACGCGCGGAA
>CAYJLM010000167.1:0-2886 GCA_964370875.1 uncultured Gammaproteobacteria bacterium
GCATAAAATCTTCGGCTAAAATATCAGCCGGAGAAATCGTGTCTATGGAAATTAAGGCTGTTGAGGTCGCGTTTATTGTTGGAGAAACACCGCTAGTTATAACACTGTTTGTCGCAACTGAAAGAACAAATTTATGCGTATCCGAATTCAATCCGCTCGCTGTTTTGAACGCGACCAGAAACACGCTTGGCGTTGAGGTTGAAGATGACAGCAACACCGGAACTTTCGGCGTCAGCGTCGCTGTAAATGGCCCTCCTCCACTCCAGGTCGGATTATCTAAAAGTTCAATAAAGCCGCTTGAAGCGTCAAAAAGCGAGATTCCCGAATTACTGCTTGTCGCGAGCGGCGCAAGATCGCTCGTTGAAAATCCAGTACTGCCCGCGTCCGCGACAGCAATCGTAATAGCTGTAAGCGATTCACTCTCGCTGCCTGCCAAAGAGATTTGTATAGCCGTGGTGGTCGCACTTTCTCCTTTCACCCATACTGGTCCTCCAATTAAACTTGTCGCGTTGCCGCCAACTATGGCGTGAGTCGTAAAAAAATAAGAAAAAGCGAAAAAGCCGACTGCGGCAACTAATAGAACGAAAAGCGAAATTTTATGTATTTTTTTCATAATTATAATTATTGTATAAGTTCATTTAATTTCGCCCGAGTTGACGGACCAACAAAACCGGTGCCCTTAGACAGGCCCAAGGGAATCAAAACTTCGCTCGCGTACTTATCTTGGAACTTAATCACCGCGGCCTTGGTTAAACTCCAAAAATACGTTGTTTCGCGCCCGGGAGAACCAATGCCGGAAGCAGTCACCATGGTATCAGCGCTTTGGTTCAAAAAAGACTGCAAACATTTAATGTCATTCCCCGACATTCCCAGTTCCAGATTCCTGGAAAAAGATATCCCCGAACAAAGATTGGGAACAGTTATTGGTTGCGTAACCCCCGACTGTTGAGTTTGAAGCTGTAAAATCAAAGCCATCAGTCGCGCAATTTCGGCCTGCAACTCTGTTATTGTCATCTGAGAAAGAGGTTTGGAAGACACTGATGGTGTTGGACTGGGCGAGACAGTCGGGCTTGGCGTCGGTGTCGGTGTCGGTGTTGGTGAAGCAACCACGGTAAAGCTCCCGCCACCGCCTCCGCCTCCGCCAGTGCTAACAGAAATAGTATAAGCAAAACTGGAGACTGAAGAACTATTACTGTTAGGATAACAAGCTATGGCTTTAATGGTCAGTGAACTGGAGACGGAAACAGCCGAAGAGTAAGTTGAGCCAGTGGAGCAAGTCGGAGTAGTGCCATCGGTAGTGTAGCGAATGCTGGAAGCGCCGCTGGCAGTCAAAGTGACGCTTTGGCTGGAACTGTAAGTCCCGGCGGCAACGTTAGCCGCAGGCGCGGCAATGACCATGCCTTCCACCGGACAGTTCACACCTGTGCACAAGGAGCCGGTTGTTTCAGAAGCCGCTGATGTTGACGCAGAGACTGGTGTCACTGTCGCGGCCGATTCTCCCGAGGAATTCAAAGCAGAAATCTTATAGTAGTAAGTTGTGCTAACCGCGAGACCGGTATCCGAATATGTCGTAGTAACTCCCGAGGCCACAGTCGGTTCGCTACCGATTCTCGGGAAAGAACCCGTGGATGTCGTGTCGCGGTAGATATCGTAGCTCGTCGCGCCGCTGACCGCGGTCCAGGCAAGATTAATTTGTGTTGGCCGATAAGGTGTCGCGGTAAGGCCCGTAGGCGTTGCCGGCGCGTCGTCCGCAGGCACTGTCGGCGCGAAAGATGACAAGTGAGCGACTGTCCCGGAAAGCGTTACCGCCGGAGCCGCATCTAATTCGCTCAATGACGTCGCGGTCGCGGGATGTAGTTTTACCGAAGTCGGAATTTCCACCCAGTTGCTGGCAGTAGAATCCCAGTAGGAAATTTTCATTCCTTGAACCTGCGTGAAAGAAAGTCCTTGCGCTTCTATCTCCGCCTTGGTCACGGTAAGTTCAATGGTAATATTTCCGGATAAGGTGGTAATGTTTTGATTGGAACTGTTGCGCGCGGTAATATCCCGGGCGTTGCCGATAACTTTTGTTGACGCGACCGTGGGAATATTGGTTGTGTTTTTTACCTCAACCGTTCCGGCGCTTGAATCCGTTCCCAGCGCGTTTTTCGGAAAATCAACTTTTATGCCATTTTCCTGAACAATACCTCCGGAAGAAGGAGTGATCGGAGAATTCTTTAGATTAGAAGAAAAACCGGCAATAACGGAAAGGGTTATGTTCACTCCCGTAGCCGGAGCGATAGCCGAGGTGGAACTGGAATTGTATCCATCATACGCGGCTTGCACGTCCCAACTGCCATCGCCAACGTTTAAGGAATACGCGCCATTCGCGTCGGTTGACCCGCCAGACCATCCGCCGGTATTATTTTGCGCCCAGACCCAGGCATTGGTAACTTTCGTCACTCCGTCCGGAAGATAAACTGTTCCGGTTATTGTCTGGACGGCAGATGCAAGCGTTAAGTCTTTCCCGGTTAAAGGAGCGCCATTTACGGTTATGCTAATTTTATTTCCGATATAGCCCGGTTTACCGACACCAATATCGTACGTGCCATTCTTCAATTTCAAAGTGTATGTCCCGTCGTTCGCGGTTTGCGCGCCGCCTCCGCCATTTGGTCCAGCGACCCACACCCAGGCATCATTAACACCACTGCCGGTTACGGTACCGGAGACGGAATAAAGACCGCTTAACGTGTATTCAATAATACCGTCATTTGCCGTCCCGCTTGTTTCCGTGAACGTCCCGTTGCTATTCACGACAATTGATTTTTGCGAAAGCGGTCCAAAACCCGGAATGCCCCCGTCAATGTAATAGGTTGTTCCGCCAGAACCCGGACGAGGAATATCAAT
>CAYJLM010000168.1:0-2859 GCA_964370875.1 uncultured Gammaproteobacteria bacterium
TGCAAAAGCTGGAAATATGCCGCGTGTGTTTTCTTATTGTTTTTTATTATTGTTAATTTCCCTTCCTTAATTTGCGCGTAGTGTCCGGTTGCCACAAAGTCAGCGCCTTCCTTCAGTGCGCGATTCAAAAACAACCCGAACTTGATAACGCTATTGCACATGATGTCAGGATTCGGCGTCCGCCCCTCCTTATACTCGCGCACCATATAGTTCACAACCTCTCGCTCATACTCCTGTCGGAAGTCCCATTCCTCAAAAGGAATATCCAGCGCGGCCGCAACTGCCAAAGCGCTGTGCCTATCTCCCTCTTGCGTGCACTGGATGGCATCGCCAAAGGCCGACGGCAAAGAAAGATCGTACTCGCGCAAAAAAACACCGCGCACATCGTACCCATCTTTTTTCAGAAGAGCGGCGGCGACAGCCGAATCAACTCCGCCGGAAATTCCAACATATACTTTTGCGGCCTTCATGATTTTTTTACAATAGATAATCAGACTACATGACACGCGCGACACCGCGCCTCATACTCATCATCCCCCACGACCAACCGATCCTCATCGCGCGGCGCCGGCTGTCCGCCCGTGAGGCGCTGAGTCAGTGTCGCGCGTCCGCCGCACCTCGTGCAGATCGCATCGAGCTTGACCACTTCATCGGCTAGCGCGAGAAGTGTCGCCATGTGCTCAAAAGGTTCACAGCGAAAATCCATATCAAGACCGGCAACGATGACCTGCTTGCCTGCGCGCCGAAGATCCAAAATCACTCCAAGAAATGACTGATCAAAAAAATGCGCCTCATCAATACCAACCACATCATACTCACTGCTCTTGCCAAGCATCTCGAGCGGAGTAAGAATAGGATAGGCGGCAAATGCAGTCCCGCTCCTGCTCACCAGTTCGTTGCGCCGATTCCAGCGATTATCCGCCGCCGGCTTAAACACGATGATGTTCTTTTTCGCAACAGCCAAACGTCGAAGGCGGCGAATGAGCTCCTCGCTTTTCCCCGAAAACATGCATCCGACAATGACTTCAATACTCCCGACCATACATACGATATCTCTTTTTATATTCTAGATCAAACAACGCATATCAATTGCTCCATCGTCATAGAGCATCCTCAAGTAACCACTCCCAGAGCGGTTTGAAATGTATGGTCAAGCCGCCTTTTTCACTACTCCGCTTTTCATCCCACGTGAGTACGGTTAGCTTTTTTACATTCAGCTCGCCGCTAGCCTCAATGAGTGCTTTGGTTTCTCTTTGCTCGACATCCGAATTTATTGACTCATAGCAAACCTGAATCAGTTCGGTTATTTCCGTTTCTTTTTTTACTACAAAATCAACTTCGCGGTCATTGCGGGTTTTGTAATAGAACAACCCCCTGTTTGGCTTTACTCCCCGCTTTACCAGCTCGGTAAAAACCAAATTCTCCATGAGCTTGCCTTTGTCTGGTGAATGCTGAATGGCTTTTGCGGTTACAAAGCCATTGTCCACGACATACACTTTTTTCGGCGAGTTTATTCGTTGCCTTGATTTGGGAGAGTATCGCGGGAGTGAGAATATCAAATATGCCTCCTCCAGGTATGAAGTGTATTTATCTACGGTGTGTACGCTTTTTAGATTTAGTGCATTTTTCAGTTTGTTTAGCGTGTAGAGCGAGGCAAAATTATTGACCAGGTGCGATCCAAGCGTGCTTATGGCGCTTGAAAATTTGACCCGGTGCCTTTTTACGACATCTGTAAAGAGCAATGAATCAAAAAGAACCTCCAGGTAGTCTGCCGGATCAAGATTACTGACTACAACTTCCGGAAAACCACCCTGTAACAAATATTGATCCAACAAATTCAAAAGTGCCCCGCGTTTTTCGGGCAAGTATTTATACTCCGGGTCTATTTCAAACTTTTTACCTTTCAAAAATTCCTTGAAATCAAACGGGAGCAACTCTATCGGCATATGTCTGCCGGTAAGGTGGGTTGCCAGCTCCATTGAAAGCAATCTTGCGTTCGAGCCGGTGAGTACAAGATTGTATCCTTCGCGATGCAAACGGTTTACAAACAATTCCCAGGCAGGTAAGTTTTGAATTTCATCAAAAAGAATGGTTTTAATATCACCATACGCGCTATGTAATTCTTTCATTAATTCGACTGTTGATATGCCACCTTCCGCGGCCAATACTTCGTCGTCAAAATCAAAATACATAAAATCACGGCTCCGTAAAAGCAGGAGTGAAAACACTGACTTTCCCGCACGTCGGGGCCCAAGAACAACTTTTATCAAATCCGAATCCAACCATTTTTTGGCAAATGGTTCTTTGGTTCTATCCACATACGCGGATTTCAAGAGCTCCTCTTTTTTTATTTTTTGCTTCAAAACTATGTTTTTTAGCATGTTTTTAGTGTATTATCTTACAGCTAATGCACAAAAGTAACCAACTTTGTGCACTACACATAGTATAGTGCACAAAACAAAGAAATGCAAGATTCAAGGAATTAACGCACGACGCCGGCTTTTTTCTTCTTCTCCTCTTCCTTCTTGATTGCTTCCATAAGCTGAGGATCATCGCCAAAGACCACGCGCGGGATCTGGAGCAATGCAAGTCGGTTGCCACAAGGATCACCTTCCGTGCCAAGCTTTCTTGCTATCACGTATAAACTTAGCCCGAGTATCCTGAATTGATTTACTTCTTTACTACCAATCTTCATATCCAGCCACTGCTGGATGGTGGTATTTTCCTTAATCCAGTCGATAATTGTTTCAGCGGTAACCTCGCGCGCCTCTTTCTTCTCCTCTTCCTTCTTGATTGCTTCCATGAGCTGAGGATCATCGCCAAAGACCACGCGCGGGATCTGGAGCAATGCAAGTCGGT
>CAYJLM010000169.1:0-2855 GCA_964370875.1 uncultured Gammaproteobacteria bacterium
CCGTTTCAGGGTTAAATACCTCCCAAATGCTTGAAAAGAAATTGAGGCTATAATCTACGGCGTTGTTACGTGCATCCTCAGCCGACTCAATCCCGACTTCAATACGCTTCATGTTATCCAGATTGATGATTTCCCACATGGTTATTTATCCTTTAGCAATTCACTAAACGCGGGTAGACGATCAAAATACACTTTCTGCGCTTCGGTTTCAATCGCCTTGAGTCCAGCCTCTAGTTGTTTGGCGTACTGGACATCTAGGATATACAGACGCTTTTTGAAACTCTTACCCGTTTTGGCGTTGGTTTCATCTAGTTCCTGATAGGGCGTAGTCGCCTTGCCAGTCATCTTGGTAAACCACTCGAAACACTTAGCCCGTAGTTTATCAGTGTTGGCCTTCGCTATGTTGCTGTCCTCATGATACAAATAGGGGATATGGACTAAGATTTTATGTTCCCCGTTAATCGCATCAACCCCTACACTACCGGGCGGTTTACGATTTGCGCCGCTACCACTCCCACCTTTAGGCATGGGTAACAGGGCATCTTTAATCATTTGTTGTTCAACCGCATAGGCGACGGTTGCCATTGATTCACGTTCAACACCTGCGACGGCGTAGGTAATGTGTGACCCTTCAGGCGATAGGCGGGTTACGGTGACAGTATAAACACGTTCGTTCATTTGATCTTCACTCCATTTAGATACTCAATAGTTTCATCGGTGAGACGAAAGCGCCAAGATTGCGTGGGGTGTTCTTCTATATACCCCTTGAGTTGCAAAAGCTGTATACGTTCACGAGTTATAGCACGCCCACCGTTACCTTTAAGGAATAACCACAGGATATAACTCTCATCGCGTGGGAATTGCATCAGCAGATTCAACTGAAATACAGTAGGGCGTTTCATTCGGGTATATCCCTATCTCTTGCATGTTTGTAGACGATAATCGATTGCCACTCAAACGCAATAGATACCTTAAACTCGTATTTACGTGCAAGGTTGCGTATCGCTTGCGCGGCTAGTTCTTTTCTTATACCAACCTTATAGTGTATTGCTACCTCATTAGGTTGGTGGTACACCTTTTGGCGCAAGTCGCGCCATTCGCTCTGGCGTTCCATCTCAATTGGTTTCATGGCTTTCCTTTCATTTATAATTCGACTTAAATATATTCTACAGTAAAACCATTGACATTACAAGCATAATTCGTTATACTGAGTACATCACATAAAAAATCAAATAACGTTCAATCAAGTAGAAGGGTCAACGCCTATGGACAAATCTGTTTTTACCTTTCGGCAATCGCAACTAATCAACAATGGAGTAGATGAGCAATGGAATCCGAAACGACACAATTTGAGGTAGGGCAGACGGTAGAGTATCGTAGCGCTGATAAGATTTGGAAACCAGCTAAGGTGTTGGCTATTCAGGAATACGAGAAATTTTCAATTGTGACATTAAACCCTGATAGCGGTGCGCCATTTAACCGACGTGTCGATTACGGTGTACGCCCTATCCAGTACGTCCCTATCCCGCACCCCGCCGCTGTTATCCAGTACCCGCCCTTGCGTACCATGAAAAATGACCACGAACCGATGCAGACATGGCAACAGGTACTTGACAGCAAGTCGTTGGCAGAACGTCAACCGCATTTGTATTTGTTGGGTGAATATGATTTTGTGACTGCTGGAGTTGACGAATTAGGCGAGTGGCTACAAAATCACCCTAATAGCCTGATTTTGGATTTTAACCCACCACTTGACCCTGATGATGAAAGTGATTTCGGCATGTACCGCGTCTTTATCATCACTGAGGGGGTGTAACATGAAGGTTATTAAAATCACAGCAACCTTTGAGGCGACTATCCCCACCCAACGTTATGGCAATATCAAGGTAGGGGGAACAATGGAGGCTGAATTAGAGGCGGGGGATAATCCCGCTACGGCCTATCATGAGTTGTTTACCCTGCTAAAAGAGCAGGTACAAAACGAACTCAAGCCGATTGCAGCACGCAAACTCAAGGCGGTAAGCGCTATTTTGCAGCAAGTACCCGCCCATGATAGCGATGAAATAGAGGCGCTATTGGGTACGATTAATTTAGTCAAGATGCTTGAATCGGAAGTAGAGCCGTTGCCGATAACGGTAAAAGCTGAGGGCTTAAAATGACCATCTGCCCACGATGCTTAGGGGAGAAACAACTCCCCACTCTTAGCCTAGTTGGTCAACACTGGCGACCTATCGCCCATGACATCTGTCCTGATTGCAAAGGTACAGGGATACAATCCGCCCCCGCGTGTCAATATTGCGGTATGCCGCTCGGTGAGTCTGAATATACCCCGTATTGCAGTGACGTTTGTCAGCATAAGGCGGCACGCCGAATCACGCTAGATAATAAGCGCTTTCAAATTAGGGCCGTTGTGGGCGCTCCTAAAGGGGGCTGGCGCTATGGCGAAAATGTGACGATTGAACGGGCCGGGTATGTGATTGAACTCCGCATCGGGTTAGGCGGGTGTGTGATGACACGCACCCGTAAGAAGGGTACATCAATTGAGGGTGGCTTGATTGTGGTGGAAAGGCGCTAGATTGCCCAATCATAATTGCCATTATCACGAATGAATGGCTTGATAAAGACGAAAGGTGGATAAAGTGAGACTAACGATTGACCAATGGGCGCAAATCGAATATGCCACCCAAGAGGCGGTACGGGCTAACTATGGGGCTACCCCAGACGACCTCAAAAACCACGTTCCGATTGCCCGACCACCGGAACGAATGACACAAGAGCAGTATCGGAATCAAGTAGAACTTGCACGACGGAAGCAACATTATTTTTCGATGGATAAGGTTGTAACCGGAGCGCGG
>CAYJLM010000170.1:0-2820 GCA_964370875.1 uncultured Gammaproteobacteria bacterium
AAATCAGACAGACCGACGGTGATTTTTTGATGGTTGTTGATACAACGCAAGGAACACTCAAAACAGAGAGCGTTATGGACAAGCAGGTTCGGTATACAATGCGGCAGGACCCCGATGGTTTTCTTGTCGGCCACGTTGAGCTGACATATAAAAATAACGGCGCGCTCAGTGATGTGACGACGAGCTACCGCGACTGGGTGCGCATTCTGGTGCCTGCCGGTAGTACGCTCGTCAGTACAAACGGGGCCCAAGCAGGGGATGGCCGATCCCCGAGCAGTGCCCTTGAGATTACGAGTGAACATGGTACAATGCAGTTCGGCGCATTTATTAACGTAGAACCTCGCTATACAAAGGTTTTTACGCTTGAATATCGTCTGCCAGACCGTATCTACGACCAGATGAGGAAAACCGGGGCGTATTCGCTCCTTGTTCAGAAACAGCCGGGAAACTCGCACTCGCGTTTTCAGGGGAATCTGATGTTTTTGACACCGGTTGCCCAGTATGCACCGCTCGGTTTCTTTAATTCAAAACGATCCTCGCAGAGTCTTGATATTTTTAGCGACTTAAGAACTGATCAGGAATTTACCGTCCAGCTTGAGACGCCGGATGTGAAGAAATAGTAACTATGTTTACATCAAAACTTGGAATCGATCTTGGGACAACGAATGTCCTTGTTCATGTCCCCAAGAGGGGCATTATTATCAACGAACCGTCGGTTGTTGCCATTTCTGTTATTGATAAGCGCGTGTTGGCTGTCGGCAGGGAAGCAAAAGATATGTTGGGCCGCACACCCGATACGATTGTTGCGTACCGGCCACTGAAGGACGGGGTGATAGCGGACTATCGTACGACAGAGGCGATGTTGAGATATTTTACAAACAAGGCACTGGGCAGTTTCCGTCTTTTGCGGCCCGAGGTGATGGTTGCCGTGCCAGCCGGTATCACGTCGACGGAGCGGCGCGCTGTTATTGACGCGACGATGGCTGCAGGGGCAAAGGCGGCATATATTATCAAGGAGCCTGTCGTGGCGGCAATTGGAGCAAATATTCCCATTGGCAACGCTTCGGGCCACATGATTATTGATATTGGCGGCGGCACCGCGGAGATTGCCGTCATTTCTCTCGGTGGTGTCGTTACATCGATTTCTGTTCGAGTGGGAGGGAACAAGCTCGACGCGGCAATCATGGAGCATATTCGCAAGCGGTATAGTCTTGCTATTGGCGAGCGTACCGGCGAAGAAATTAAGATTAATATCGGTTCCGCGCTGTATCTGGAGGAGAAGCTTACCATGGAGGTGCGTGGGCGTGATACAATTTCTGGAATGCCCAAAACGGTAACCGTAACCTCGGAAGACGTTACGGATGCGATTTCAAATGAGATGGATGCTATTCTTTCCGCTCTTAAGACAGTACTACAACAAACCCCCCCTGAGTTGGCAGCTGATATTATCGATCGCGGGATCATTATGTCGGGAGGCACCTCTCTTCTGCGTAATATTGATCAGCTTGTCACGCGTGCGACAGGCATTCCCGCGTACATCGCAGATGAATCGCTTCTGTGCGTCGCAAAGGGTACCGGTATTGTGCTGGAAAATCTCGACGCATACAAACGGAGTATTTTGGCAACGAAGTGAGCAGTAATTCTTTATATCGTGAGGTGAAATATTGAATACTTTTTAATGAAAAAATGCAAAACACATGAGTAAAGAAAAATCACCAAATAATAATAGAAAGGATGTTGTTGATCGCATATTTTGTGCGCTTGACGTGGAGTCACGCGGAAGTATAACCAAAAAAATTCTTGTCCAGGCACTGCTTGATAGGGGTATTGAGCCAAACGATGTTCGCATTCGCCAGACTGCCCAGGGTCTAGAAAAATATACCGAAAATGAGAAAATAAATGCGACGTCCTTTCGGGCGCTTGTCAGTCCACATATCACGCTAATTGAAAAAGCCTTGACGGGTAATTTAGTGATCCCGGATTTTAGAAATTTTGTTAGCTTTCTTACAAACATCTATAATCGCACCCTGCAAAATTCAAGCGGGAACGAAGCAGACTCTATTCCGCAGCTTGCGGGTGTGAACCCAAAGCACTATGCGCTCTCCGTGTGTACGGTCGATGGGCAACGGTTTAGTCTTGGTGATTATCATACGCCATACCTAGCTCGCTCCACGGCAAAGCCTCTGAACTATTGCATGGCTTTTCGTGAATACGATGATATTAGTATCCATAAACTGGTTGGTCGAGAACAGAAGGAAAGAGGATTTGATCATCTCATGTTGAATCAAGAGGGGCTCCCGCATAATCCACTCTCAAACGCAGGAGCATTGCTGATAGGATCTTTACTTGGGCAAAAATTAAAACCAGAAGAACGTTTTGCGCGTATCCGAGAATTCTGGCGTGACATGGCCGGCGGGATTGAGGCTGGTTGGAATAAAGAAGCTTTTTTGTCCGAGCAGCGCGTGGCAGATATTGACCGAGCTGTTGCATATTTTATGCAGTACAGGGGGTTGTTTTCCAGTGGAGCTGATGTAGTCAAGCATTTGGAGTTTTTGTGGCGTTGCCTTGCAATAGAGACAACGACTGAGGCACAAGCAGTAATCGCCGGAACCCTTGCAAATGCCGGTGTGTGTCCGACAAGCGAGCGAGAGGTCTTAAAATCGGCACCAGTCAAGCACTGCCTGTCCATTATGTCAATTGCCGGAATGAAGGACTACTCAAGTGAGTACGCGTTCACAATTGGATTGCCGGCCGTCAGTGGAACGTCAGGTGCGCTCATGATCGTGGTTCCCGATGTCATGGGCATAGCCATATGGTCGC
>CAYJLM010000171.1:0-2813 GCA_964370875.1 uncultured Gammaproteobacteria bacterium
GTACAAGGTGTACGGGCGCTATAAAGAATACGCCCCTTCTGGGGGCGGTATGGGAAAAGGGAGTGGCTCGACTAAGGTCGAGGCACTAGACGAAACGACGGCGAAGAGGCTGGCGCAGCTTCGGCAGTCCGTAGCGGGAGTGGAGTTCACTCCCACGGACGCAGAACATCTCTGCTGTCAATAGATCCGCTTGAGGGGCCGGGAGCGCATAGTCGCACCCGGCCTCGAACTTTTTTGACCTTTTTCCAGAGGTGCGATATTCTGTTGGTAAGATATGTAATACTGAAACACCCTATGTTGACCCCAGAAGAGCGCACGCGCATCGAGCCATTTTGTACAAATTTAGATAAGGGTGTCTTTGGATTTCAAAATTTGCCGTCAGTCATCGTCGGCGCGCTGTTTGGTCGGTATAGCCGCACAGAGCTTGGCGCTCGCGAACTTTTGGCGAGGGAATTCTTGGCGGAGGGCCAGGAGTTTCGTGATGCCGTAACCGGGGACTTGAGTATTGGCGGATTGCAGGTTGACCCCAAAAAAGCAGAGAGTTTTTTCAGTCGAGTACTCGATCAGTTTGGCGATGATTCTGTCGCGGAGCTTGGCGGCACGGCGATCGCATGTGAGGGTGTTTCAAATGTTTTTGCAAAACTGATTGAGGACAGGCGTATCGGACTCTCGCCGCTGGAGAAATCATCGCGCTACGTCCGATTTGATCGTAAAGACGAGCAGGGGAACTATCCATACATGGTTGATCCCGATATCGACGCGGCGGGACACGGAGAGGCGTACCGAACTGCGATGAATACGCTGTTTGACACATACACATCGCTGATCGACCCTCTCATGGAGGAGCTGAAAGTTCGTTTTCCAAAAAAAGAGGAGCAAAGTGTCGGTGCCTATTCAGGTGCATTGCGTGGACAGGCATGCGATGTTGTCCGCTATCTTCTCCCGATGAGCACAAAAACAAACGTCGGTCTTGTGGGAAATGGCCGTGCGTTTGAATACCTTATGTACAATCTCCGCGCCACCGGACTTGCGGAAGGGGAACGTATCGCGCAGGAAATCGGGCAAGCGCTCGATCAGCTTATCCCCGCGTTTGTGCGTCGCGCAAAAACCGATCGGGGGCAGGGGCATGTCGACTATCTGTCAGCAATAAAAGAAAAACAGCAGACATACGCGAATGAGCTCGGGGTGGACGCGGGAGAACAAGAGCATGATGCGCATGTAAAACTTCTTGAATATGAATCGGACGGCGAGCAGAAGGTTGCGTCGGCGTTGTGTTTTGAGCAATCGAGTATGTCGTATGCTGATATTAAGAGTATGCTTGCAGGCAATCCTGAAAAGGTTGCGGCGTGCATCGGTGATGTCCTGACACCGCGTAAACACCGTACCCATAAGCCACCGCGTGCGTTCGAACATACCTACTATACATTTGAAATTACCTGCGATATTGGCGCGTTTCGTGATTTGCATCGCCACCGCGTACTGACTCAGCAGCGACAAGGGTATACCACCCTTCATGGCTACGCGATACCGCAAGACATCAAGGATGCACACAAAGAAGGCGAGTATGCGCGCGCGATGGACACCGCAGCTGCCGCCTATGAGTTAATTCAAAAAGATTTGCCGCTCCAGGCACAGTACTGCGTGCCGTTTGGTTTTCTTATCCGATTTATTTTCCGTTTCAATGCGCGCGAGGCATACCATCTCTGCGAACTGCGCAGCACTGTTCAGGGCCATCCAAGCTATCGATATGTCGCGCAAGAAATGGCGAGAGAAATCGCAAAGGTGCATCCCACGCTTGGAAAGGGGATGATGATGACGTGGGACGGATACGATGAGCTTGCCCGTCTCGCGTCGGAAATGCGACAAGAACAGAAGGCCCGCGCGCGCAACACGACTGGTGAATAATATGAAGCGCAGGATTTTTGTCGCCGTCCCCATTTCAGATGAATTTCAGCAGGAAATTGCGAAATGGGAACAGCCATTTCAAAAACTTCCTGTCAGGTAGGTGCTTGGAAAAAATATTTACATCACATTTGTATGAACCTCGAACTGACCCCCAAACAATACGAAACACTTTTGAAACTTGCGTATCTTGGCGACTGGATGATTAACGGCATCCGGACAGAGGATGAGCGTATCGCGGAGTATGCAGATTTTATGCAAAGAGTGTACGCCCTCGCGCAGGAAACAGAGTGCGGGTCGCTTGTTGAATTTGATAAAAAGCTTAACCGATTTTTCTCATCGGCAGAGCTTGAAGAACACGAGGACGTGAAACAGTATCGTGAAGCGTACGACAACGAGATCTTCTGGGCAGAATTGATTGATAAGCTCGCGCTAAGGGATTTTATGGTAGACCAAAGCACTGCGCCGCTTGTCGCACCAACGCCTAGTGATAGCGCGAAGGTACGAAGCGATATTATCAAGAAATATGTCACCGAGTTTGAGAAAAATGGTATAGACAATGTTGTGTTAAAAAATGGCGGAGTATAGCATGTGATTATTGTCCTTCATGATATTCGTAGCGCGCACAATGTTGGCTCGATATTTCGAACGGCCGACGCTTCTGGCTGCACGAAGCTCTATCTCTGTGGCATTACACCGCGTCCGTGCGATCGTTTTGGACGGAGCAACGCGGAGATTTCAAAAGTTGCGCTCGGTGCGGAAGGGTGGCTGGCTTGGGAATACGCGGCATCTTGTCCACGGCTTTTGGATCGTTTAAAAAAAGAAGGAAATACGATCCTCACACTGGAGCAAAGCAGTAATTCAATCCCATATACAAAGGTGCGTATTTCAAAAAAAGAATGGCATACCAC
>CAYJLM010000172.1:0-2774 GCA_964370875.1 uncultured Gammaproteobacteria bacterium
GGGCCACCCGTCGAACGTTCGCACGTCCGCGACGTTCACGAACGGCATCGTCGACAACTAGCGCCACAAGCGCAGAAAGGAAAGGAGGGAAAACTGACCATCACCCGGTATAGCAGTGCTCGACCTGAAAGGGTTGAGCAAGCAGGATCGCGACGTAAAAGTTGCACAAATCATGCGAGCAACCGGGCTGGAACTCGAGTTTCTTCCGGCAACTTCGTGTTCGGGCTTCCCGAGAGCCCAATGCCCGCGTAAGTGGGTAATCTCGGACAGCACGGGAGGATCCACGTCCTCCCAAGCTGGTACCATCCCTTGACGGTTAGTGCTGTCACAAGCGCTAATCGTCTTAGCCGGGTAGCTCGGTCGAGCACATCTCCATTGAGAGGTTAGGGGGTTCGCAAGAACCTCATCAACCGCTTCCGGGAGATCTCTCTCGACCCACGCGCATCGGCGCGAGACCTCGAAGTACTACTATTTTTAGTTGGTGCCCGAGGTCTTGTCTTTTTTGGTCGAGAATTTTATAATAACAACGTGAACGAGTACGTGTCCGTAGCTGGTTTTTTGTTTTTAATGAAAAATTTGACTTTTCCGGACTAACTCTGGATCCCGGATCTCCCGTCCGGGATGACACTTCCCGTGGAATGGGTTGACAGGGGATATCTTTTTCCCTATACTACCCCTATCTTGTATAAAACGTGCTTTTACACACGTGCCGTTAGGGCACTTTTATTTATACTAAAAGCGACGGGATTCCCGCTCTTGCGGGAATGACACTATTATTTATGGCAACAGTGAATCAACTTATCAGAAAAGGACGAACGCGCATCGTGAAGAAATCCAAATCACCGGCGATGCTTTTTGTTACAAACAACCTGGAACGCACCAGAACCGATGTCCACGGCCCATTCAAGCGTGGCGTGTGTCTCAAAGTGACCACAAAAACACCGAAAAAGCCAAACTCCGCACTTCGTAAAATCGCTCGTGTCCGCCTGTCAAACGGCATGGAGGTAACGGCATATATTCCTGGCATTGGCCATAATCTCCAGGAACACTCCATTGTCCTTATCCGTGGCGGCCGTGTAAAGGATCTTCCGGGTGTGCGCTACCATATCGTCCGCGGTGTCTATGATACCTCCGGCGTGGCAACACGACGTCAGGGCAGATCATTGTATGGCGCAAAAAGACCTAAAAAAGAGGCGAAATAATCAGAAATTAGACGAATAACACTATGCGTGGAAAAGCAGCACCAAAACGACTTATTACCCCCGACCCAAAGTATGGCAATACGTTGGTGGCAAAATTTGTAAACTATGTCATGCGCGACGGCAAGAAGAATACGGCCCAGACCATTGTGTTCAAGGCAATGGATATCGTTGCCGAACGTACAAAACAGGATCCTTTGGATGTATTTGATACGGCGATAAAGAATATCGCTCCGTTGATCGAAGTGCGCGGACGACGCGTGGGTGGCGCAAACTATCAGGTACCGATTCCGGTGCGCGGCGAGCGAAAATACGCACTTGCATTTCGCTGGATTTTGGCCGCAACACGCGCAAAGAAGCGCAAGCAGACCGCGGAAAAACTCGCAGAGGAGCTTGTGGCCGCGTTCAATCGCGAGGGAGACGCCATCAAAAAGAGAAATGATGTTCATAAAATGGCCGAGGCAAACCGCGCCTTTGCTCACTTTGCCCGCTTTGGCAAAAGAAAATAATCATATCTATGCCTAGAGAATATTCACTTGAAAAGACTCGGAATATTGGCATTATCGCCCATATTGACGCGGGAAAGACGACAGTCACTGAACGCGTCCTTTTTTATACTGGAAAAAAACACAAGATTGGCGAAGTTCACGAAGGTGCCGCAACCATGGACTGGATGGAACAGGAGCAGGAGCGCGGCATTACTATTACCGCTGCCGCTACGACTTGTTTCTGGAAGGGGCATCGCATGAATATTATCGACACCCCCGGACACATCGACTTTACCGTGGAAGTTCAGCGCTCATTACGCGTACTGGATGGCGGTGTTGTCGTGTTTGACGGTGTTGCCGGCGTTGAGCCACAATCCGAAACGGTCTGGCACCAAGCCGACAAATATAATGTTCCGCGCATTTGTTTTATCAATAAGCTCGATAGAACCGGCGCGGATTTTTATGCTGACCTCAAGTCTATTCACGATCGCCTCACAAAAAATGCCCACCCTCTTCAGCTCCCGATTGGTGCCGAGGATCAGTTTAAGGGCATTATTGATCTTCTGGGACAGAAGGCATATTTGTATACAGATGAAATGGGAACAAAGTTCGATGAGGTTGATATACCGGAGGACATGAAAGAAAAAGCCGCGCAGTATCGCCATGATTTGATCGAGGCGATTATTGAAAACGATGAGAATTTAATGAATGCGTATTTGGCAGGCCAGGAAATTTCTTTGGATGACATTAAGCGCGTATTGCGCAAAGCATGTATCGCCCGCACCGTGGTCCCAGTCTTGTGTGGAAGTGCGTTGAAGAACAAGGGTGTGCAGTTCATGCTTGACGCGGTGAACGACTATCTTCCTTCTCCGCTCGATATTCCTCCGGTGAAAGGATTTCACCCGGCCGATCCGGAAACAGAAATTGTTCGTCACGAGGATGATAAAGAGCCATTTTCTGCACTTGCATTCAAAATCGCAGCCGACCCCTTTATCGGAAAGCTGTGTTTCTTCCGTGTGTATTCGGGAACAATGAAATCCGGTTCATATTTGTTGAATGCCAGAACAGGGGATCGAGAGCGCGTTGG
>CAYJLM010000173.1:0-2755 GCA_964370875.1 uncultured Gammaproteobacteria bacterium
TTTGAGCCACTTAGCTAACCCTCCAAGCACATCATATTTTACCAAAGAGACCACTAATCATGAGGCTTAATCCAAAATTGACAATTCCACCGATAATATCCAGAATATAATGTTGTTTTACAAAGACTGTTGAGAGACTTATCAAAAGGGTAGCCACTATAATCGAAACCAATCTTTCTGGAAATGCTAGAAATAGAAAATACGAACAGATCAAAGTGGCAAAGATATGAGCACTTGGGAAGCCATTGGTATCATCATCATATTTATAGATAAATTTAGTTAACCTACTGAATATATCTTTTCTCTCGATCTTTGGTCTTTTAACTCCATTGGGAACAAAATACCAAAATAATCCGGCGAGAATGTAGGAGATAATGTAGGTAATAAAGAAACTATTAATATACATTGTGTTCCACAAATAAATGATCGTCGCGATCACATAAAAAAAGTAGCCGATATAGGGAATTATAAAGATCGGGATAAATGGGATCCTGTCGTCAAACTTTATTTTCCAATAATATTTAGATTTTCTTTTGTTGAGAGGTAAATAGATGCTTTTTACCAACAAAAAGATTATTAACATCAAAGTCTTATCCATTGTTCTATTATAACTTCAATTGTGAATAATGCCTATTTGAAGTAAAATTAGAGGGACACGGTGCGTTGGCGAAGTGGTAACGCGACTGTCTGCAAAACAGTTATTGCGCCAGTTCGATTCTGGCACGCACCTCCAGGAGAGGTGTCAGAGTGGTTGAATGAACAGGTCTTGAAAACCTGCGTGGCAGAAATGTCACCGCGAGTTCGAATCTCGCCCTCTCCGCCAATTTGATTCTATTTTTTTAAAATTTCATATCAAGGATGTATTTTGATATATTTTGACTTCTTGACATTTAGCAATCATAAGCTTATACTGCTTAAGTAGCTTAATTATAAGTTTGAATTTGTTGATATGACTACTGATAACTCAACTAATAGTAAGATCCTTGAGCTCCTAACTGAGCTCAACAAACGTTCAGGAGTAATGATTTCTATTCTTTTAAGGAGTATGCCTGAAGGTAAATCTTCGACTACGTTAATCGATCAGGTGAGATTGCTTGATAATTTGAGTCTAAGACCTAGAGATATTGCTGAAATTTTAGGTAGAACCCAAGCACATATTAATAAAGAGCTTGTTGGGATAAGAAAAACAAAAGTTAAGGAAACAATTAAAAAATAAGATATGGATAATAAAGATCTGTTAAAAGAAATATCAAATAAATTGAGCGCCTTGCTTACGCTAAATTTCATTCAAGATTTATCAAAAATGACTACTGCCGATGGCGTAAAGTTGCTTATGCGTTTTAATATTAATAATCAGGATATGGCCGACATACTTGGAACAACAAAAAGAACAGTTGAAGTAACAAAGAGTCGCATCACTAATCAAAAATAATATGGAGCAAAATAAAATAGTAAAACAACTTGATGTACTAAATAAAACAATAAATGATGTTTTTTTATTTTTACTTTGTAGAGAAGGCTACACAAGTGATCAAATTAGAGGTATTTTTGGAAAAGTAGATAATAATCGTATTGCAAAAATTAGGAGTGGTTTAGTTAAAAGTAAATAAATATGAAAAAAAGTAGTGAACAAAAAATGGATCAACTTGAGCAAATAAAACGTTTGATTATACTCGGTCTTATCAAAGATGGCATCCAGGGTAAAGATATAGCTAAAGTATTAAACGTTGACCCCGCGACAATAACTAGAATTGTTCCATCTAGACAATTAAAAAAATGACTTGGAAAGAAAAGTATAAAAACTTATATCGCCGCTTGTATACGACTTCTAAAAGTCCATCAGAATCAGCTTTGGATAAAAAAATAACAAGAGGAACTAGAAAAGGATTTACTCCAGAAGAAGTTTTATTTTTACTAGCACGTAAACATGGTATTGGTTTTTCAAGAGATTTTAATAAACTTCCTGGTGAAAGTAAAGACAGAATAAATAGTGCCATTAATACAGGAACGCCAACTCATTCATTAAGCCAAAAACATATAAATAATGAAAAAAAATCTTATATCGTTTTGAAAACAGAATTTGGTGAGATAGAAGATCCTTTTCTACCAAAATTAGTGATTGACGAGGCAATATTAATGTCAACGAAAATATACCCATTATTTTACATATTCGAAAATTCTCTTAGAAATTTTATTAGTACAATAATGAAAAATATCTATGGAGAAAATTGGTGGGATTCTAAAATAGATGGTACAAAAGAGCTACAAAATATTAATAAAAATACTAGTGAAAGAATGAATAAAGAAAAACGAAATTCTTATCATGGAAAACGCGGAGCTCATGCAATATATTATTCTGACTTTACTGATTTAATTATGATATTGAAATCTTATCCAAGAGATTTTAATCGCTATTTCTCAAATCTTCCAGGTAAATTAAACGGTTTTTTAACAAAGTTTGAAGAATTGAGTCCATCTAGGAATGTGACTGCTCACTATAATCCGCTTTCAAAAACAGATATACGTCGTATTTTGGTATACCTCCATAATTGGTTTAGTCAGTTAAAATATTTAAAAACAGAGCATATTCTTTCTTGATAAGTTAAGAATTTTCAAATCTTGCGCTAAACAAAATTCTCATTGACAAATAAAAATTGATGGATTATAGTTGAAAACGTTAATGTTGACAAAGGGGTCGAGAGACTTAAAAGGAAATCACGGTGATAAATCCGTGGCTATGCCGTAACTGTTACAG
>CAYJLM010000174.1:0-2732 GCA_964370875.1 uncultured Gammaproteobacteria bacterium
CTCTTCCTCTTGCCGCACCAATAGCTCCGATGCGCGCAAAGGGTCAGCCATCACTTCTTTTACAATTTTTTCTAACCGCACGGCTTGGGATCCTTTCACGAGAACCACGTCGCCAGTGCGAAGCACATCTTGCAAAAAAATACCCGCCGACTGCGCGTCATTAAACACAAAAATCTTGTCCTCGTCAAGCCCTGCCTCGCGTGCGCCGGCGGCAAAAAACTCCGCGGAGCCCCCGACACAGAGAAAAATATCAATACCATTCTGGGCCGCGTACGCGCCAATTGCTCTATGTTCTCGCTCGGAAATCTCACCCAACTCGCGCATATCACCCAGCACCGCAATACGCCGCGCTCCTTCATCAATTTCAAACCCAGCAAGTACATCGAGCGCGCCACGCGCCGCTTTCGGCGATGAATTATACGTATCGTCGAGAATAAGCGTTCCTTTGATTCCGGGAATAGGGCGCATCCTACTCTTGGGTGATTGATATGCGGCAAGCTGATCTACTATCTTTTGAAGAGGGATGTGATAAATACATCCAACAGCGACAGCAGAGAGTACTGTTGACAATATATGCGCGCCGATAATATGCGGAAATTCTGCGCGCGCGGATTGGTCACCGACAGTCACCGTGCATTGCAATCCGCTTGCGTACGGTCTATCACTCTTAAAAACCAAACGCTGTACGATGTCATCAGCCCGTACGTGCGCGTCAGGACTCATGCCAAACAACATAACACATGCAGGGGTATTCTCAGCTAGCGCTCGAAGAAGCGGCTCATCGGCACTCAAAACCATCCAGTGATCGGATGTGAAATGACGACAAAACATCTTCCCCTTTTCGCTCAGCACATCAGCAAGGGTTCCAAGTCTGTCGGTATGCGCCGGACTAATAGCCGTGATAACGCCAATTTTCGGCGGTGCGATAGAAACCAGCTTCTCAATATCCCCCGGTTTATCCGCCCCCATTTCCACAACAAGAATGCTCGGATATGATAAATCTCTCCAGAGCAATAAGTGAACCGCGTGAGCAATCACGCGCACCCACCCCACTGACGATCCGATGGCAGACTGCATACCAATAACAGTAAGCGGTACGCCAAATTCATTATTATATGTCTTCTCGCTGCCCCGAACGGTAAAATTACCCGCAAGCGCGCACACGAGCGCATCTTTTGCGGATGTCTTGCCAACACTCCCCGTCACGCCAATAACGTCCGGCTTATATTTTTTTATAATACCTCTCGCAAGTCCGGTAAGTATTTTTTGTATCAATGATTTCATATATTATTTGAGTCTGGTGAAAAATAACAGGGGATACTTTCTTCCGGCTCATTTCCGTTCAATTTTTCCCCAAAAAAGCGCTGAACCCCGTTAGAAGTCCGAGATCACAGAAAACGCATAGAAGCACTCTCCGTACACTTGATAAAACTTCTAACGGGGTGAACTTGTCAGAAAGATATAGGAGTATTTCCGGCGAAGCCGGATCAGGCTCTGCCTGACTTTCTCATTCATCATCTTTTTTTGAAAAAAATTGAATCAGAACTGACCGGGAAGCTATTTTTCACCAAACTCATTTTTCATCAGGTGGTATTTCAAAGTACTGTAGCATAAATTTTGCAAGTTCTCCAAACAATGGTGCCGCCGAGCTTTCCGCCCACTGAACAGCACGCGGATGGTCAATCTTGACCAGCATAACAAAGCGAGGATTATCAACCGGCGCGAATCCGGCAAACGAGCCTATCGTATCATTTTTTTCGTACCCCCGTCCATCCTTTCGGGGAACCTGGGCCGTTCCCGTCTTGCCGGCAACATAGTATCCCTCGACACCGGCACGCTTCCCGTGCCCCTTTCGCACAACATTAACAAGCATACCTCCGATGAGCGAAGACGTGCGTTGTGATATCACCTGGCGCAAAACTTTGGGCTTCGTGCGTACATGTGTTCCGTCCGCTTTTATTATTTCATCGACAATATAGGGTTGCATCAGCTTACCGCCATTTGCCAGCGCGCCAAAGGCAGAGGCAATCTGAAGCGGCGTGGCTGTCAGTCCCTGTCCGAACGACGCCGTTGCCATATATATTTCTTGTTTTTCTTTCAAGGATGCGATATTTCCGGCAACTTCCCTGTCCATTTCTATCCCCGTTTCTGTTCCAAATCCGAATTTCTTAACATAATCATGAAACTTCTCCAATCCGACTTTTCGAGCGACAAAGATAACTCCCGTGTTCAGCGACTTATCAAGCACGTCCATCATGGTAGATTTACCATTTGCCTTGAGATCTGAATTCTTAATAGTAAACGATCCGATTTTAACTTTGCCGGTGTCCTCATACGTCGTCGTCGGTGCTACTTCATCAAGATCAATACCCATCGCCATCGTAAACGGCTTAAAAATAGACCCCGGTTCGTATGGCGTAAAAATAGACGGATTATTGTATGTAGAGATGTCTGCTTTGGAATATTCTTCCGGATCGAAGTCGGGCGCACTGCACATTGCCATGATCGCCCCGGTTTTTGGATCCATAATAACAATCGATCCACCATCGGCGCCATGTAATAGAACCCATTTTTTCAGACGATCGCATGCCATGAGCTGGACAACCCGATCAAGTGTCAACACGAGCGAGGATCCGTTCACGGACTCGATACTGCGCTTCTCACCCAACGGTATCAAGGCACCCAATCTATCTGTTTCCCGCATGAGCGACCCCTCTTTCACTTTCAAGATA
>CAYJLM010000175.1:0-2717 GCA_964370875.1 uncultured Gammaproteobacteria bacterium
GCTGAGTAGAATCGCATCGAGGCAATGAAGAAAGGCTCGTCGATGTCCCTGCGTTCACTGCAGATCCCCAAGAATAAACAGTTTGCATTGCCGGAAAATAAATGTTGTTTCCGGCCGTCGTCCATTGGCTCGTTGAGAGCGGGCTGCCATTTATTTTTATATCTTTTGCGTTTATTGTTCCGTTTACATCAAGCTTATAGCCATCGTAGCCGGCACTTGGAGCTTTTCCAATTCCAACATTGCCAATGTCACTGATTCTCATTTTCACTGAATTGGATCCTGATGTATAAAAGGCGAGCCCGACGCTATTTGACCATTCGCTTTCTGCTATACCCGCTATACCCGCCCATTTCCCTTGATCGTAAGAACTATCATTTCCGTGTTGAAATTTTAACCCAACACCTCCGCCATTAGGATTTTGAATAACTCCCGCCGCACCAATCCATGTATTCCAATCAATTGATCCGTTCGGAACATTTCCTCCATTTATATGAAGTTTTCCACCACGACTCCACCCATTTCCGGGACTCGTCGTCCCGATGCCGATATAACCGGTTACCTTATCAAAAACCGCTTGAGTCACTCCGGCATTATTCTTAAAATTTACTTGGCCAACGTTAAAAGTGCCCGAAAGAGTAACTGTTGTTTGATTGTATGTTGCTGGATTGGGGTCACCAAGATAGATGGTGGGTGGGTAAATCCATGCCGCGGCGGTCTTTGCCACATAAATACCACCGGGATGATACGATGCCGTTCCGGTTCCATGAACATTATTGCTTATAAAGCCACTGTCTCCATTAATGATTCCGGCAACATCGAGCTTATATGAAGCATTAGAACTTATTTTTCCGATACCGACATTGCCGTTCTTTAAGGATATATCTTGATGCCAAGATCCATCATATTTATCATAAAAATTGACCGGATAACTTGTCCCATCCCAATCAAGGTTTATCGCAAGCCTTTCATTTCCTGCCGCGTCTCGAGCGCCAAAAAATGTTGAATTGCTTTGCGCGACAATGGGGACATTATTTGGAAATCCTCCTGATGCCACCACATGAAGCTTGTCTTGAGGACTTGTCGTGCCGATACCGACGTTTCCACCAAACAATGCGTTGCCCATATCATGATCAAGTGCAAAAACCGCATTCGAATGATATCCGCTTAATAAATTGGATGGCCCCCCATTTCCGGCAAGAAATTGAAGGTCGCGACTTTTTTTCCCAGGATCGCCGGTATTTCCGATACCAATACCCCACCGTATTTTGTCGTATTTAGATGTTGATGAGGTTGTATCACCGTCAGAATCTCCAAAAAATATTTCTGCCCACGCATCTTCACTGTCACGAACAATACGAAGTCCTTCCGCCCAGCTTGCAGACCTCGAATGAATGACGGCATTTCCATTAATCTCTAATTTTGCGTCCGGATCTGCTTGTCCGATGCCGACGTTGCCATTTGGGTTGATATTCAAAAATGGTCCGCTCCATTGATTATTTGGGCTGGTTGCCGTCCCGTTATTAAAATATAACTGAAGCTTATCATCGTCACCAGAACGCATTGTAAAGTGCCAGCGCCGATTGTTAGAGTTATTATACCAATCATAAAATCCAGCGTTTGTTCCATCTGATGCCCGCGCGGACATAATATTTCCATTCACCTGAAGAGTTGCAAGGGTCGGACTTGTCGTCCCAATACCGATATTGCCGTTATACCCTGAAATTGTTCCGCCAGCACTTCCGAGTTTAAGAGAGCCAACCGCACTATTTTTAACCCCATAAAGACCTATTGTATTTGCAATATTTATATCTGATAGCTTTGCATCATCCCCAATCCTAAATGCATCACCTTGTGAACCCCCTGCATGGACCAAACCCTGGAAGTAGGCGTTACCGTTGTCAAGGTCAATTGATGAACGAACATTGCCGGCACCAACAAAAACAATCTCGTTAGGATTAGAGGTTCCAAATGCCGAATATGCGGGATTGTCATTCCCTGCCCAAAAGAGACCCCAGTTTGTCGCCGTATTCCAAATCCATTGCGAGTAGTCCTGCGCTACAATGGCGCGATTATTTGCCCCATTTCCTGACGCATTTATATTCTGAAATGAAAGTCCAGTACCGCCGTCTGACCGAATCGTTCCGGCCACATGTAGTTTTTCTTGAGGACTTGCCGTACCAATACCGACGCTTCCTCCACCCGGATTAAGGACCAAATCATAGTTTGTGCCGCTTTGGAGAGTCATGTCTCCCGTTGAACCATTGTAAAGCTCTATCGTTCCGGCCTGGCCGCATCCTGAACACCCGAAGCCCTTTCCCGATCCAATCACTTCACTCGCCGCCAGCGCTATACTGCCACCCTGGACATCGAGTTTTCTACTTGGGCTCGTCGTCCCGATGCCAACGTTGCCGCTTGTATTCGCGAAGAGTACGTTTGTGCGATATGCGAAATTCCCATCTTTGGCAACGTTCAGTGTCCCTCCATCGCCACCAACCTGCAAGGTACCGTCCGTTCGCAATATGCCGGTATTCTGATAAATATTCTTATTACCGTACGAACGAATCCATGAGTCGTCGACCATAAACCATCCACCTCCATAGGTCTCGTTAAGCCACCCTGTTTTTCCATTGCTTCTAAACCAATTGTTGGTGTAAACGGTATTAAACATTGGCTGTGCGTCTGTTGCAACAGACTGGGGGATATTGATTAAACCACTC
>CAYJLM010000176.1:0-2658 GCA_964370875.1 uncultured Gammaproteobacteria bacterium
ATAGTATACTCTGACTTTCCGGGATACTGTTCGGAAAGTAATTTTCCAAATCGATCCTTTAAAAGTCTTTCGCATCTATTTTGCATTTCCAGCTCACGTACACGCATAACAACAAGCTCGAAATCAACTAAATTTTTTGCTCCCTTTACAATTTCCTCATACTCCCCTCTTTCAATCGCATCCTCAATTTTATTCAAAAGTGCGTCATATTCATTTTGAGACGTACGAGCGCTATTGTCGCTGTCACCGCTTTTATCAAGAAAAAAAATCGGCTTATGCGTTCCATGGACAGCTTCTAGAATAGGAGTAATAAAATCAGGATCAGAAGTCAACCGTTCAGCGATCTCTCTTATCTGTTCTTTTTGTACAGAACCCTCTGCGATTGCATTAAAAATTTTCCACGTTAGTTCGGTGTGCCCGTGGAGCTCAATAGCTAGACCATCCGCGAGGGGAAGGCGATTGACAACCTCCAATGCGTCTGTTTTGCTCGCGTGGGACCCAAGAATCAGCTCAATTCTAACCCGCGGAGCTGATGTTTCCTGCGATTCTTCTTGCTCACTTTTGTGAACGGAGTGAATATCCACCTGATGGTTCTCCTTTTCCTTACGGCTGACACGTGTCTCGCCGCTTTCAAGGGAAGGAGAAAATGGGAATTCTGAATTTTTATCAAGTATACTGTGTTTGCGTTGCTCCATATAGCGTTATACCTATCAATGCATATTCCCTCAGCATATCACCGAGCAAAAATGCGCGCAACAATCAAAACGCCCCCCCTTATAGCACGTTATTCTGTAGTGCCGTGGCTTCAAGCTGCGCGAGTGATAGGCACAGTCTCGATTTAACCTTCTGTTACAAAACAAAAAAGAGGAGCATCAAGCTCCTCTTTTCACATGTTCGCTTAGCGTGAAAGCGTAATTTCTGTCGTATTTTCCGATTCACATGAACGCGCAGTGAGGATACCGGTTGCGTCGCGCTGTAGTGTATACCCGGTATGCCCGGCAACCCAGGTACCGGCACCGTTCGGACTAATAGGTACAGCTCCCATCTTTCCTGCCGTTACCAAACCGGCAAGACTTACACAGTTCGCATCGGCCGAAACTGCCGTATCGCAGCTTGCATTGTAGTCGTCGCAGGCGGCCGCATCGGTACCAATCATGTAAACCTCACCGGCTGTCATCGCCGTGACTGAAGCCAAGTAGCTTCCGCCACTATCAACCTGATCCGCCTTGATTGCGTTTAGCATCGCGGACACATCAGACCATCTGCGCGCATCACGTGCGTCACGGAACCGCGTAAGAGGATCAAGAGCAACAAACGCCACTGCTGCCAGAATCGCAATCACCGCGATAACGATCAAAAGTTCAATAAGGGTAAACCCTTTTCGAAAAACAAACTTTCGCATAAAACATGAATACATTATGCATTATTTTTTAAGTATACCATATATTTTGCCGGTATATGAGTGGATAACTATTTTGAGAGTGGCGAGAAATAGCTTCGCGGTCAGTTTCGAGTCAGTTTTGTTCAAAAAAAGGATGATGAATAAGGATGAATACTGCTGTATTCAGACGAGTTCAGCGCCTTTTTGGGACGAAACTGGCCGAAAATGAGCCGGAAGAAACTTACATGTGATATTTCTCACCACTCTCAAGTTAATGACGGATATTTCTTTTCCCATATTGGATCAATGCCCTTCAGTGCCAATCCGATTGCTTCAATATAATGCAGCTTTTCCATGTCTGCATTCGCTGTCTGGGATAAGAGAAACGATTTGCCGCGAGAGACGGGCACACCAAGCTCTTTGCTAAGATATTCGGGAAGACCTTTCAATTCCGCTGAACCGCCAACCAGTACAACTGAAGACAGCGCCGCGCCGCTCTGTTGGCTCGAAAAGGATAGTGCCGTGCGAATTTCAGTTACGACAGGAGTCAGGAGTTCTACAAAAATCGCATACAGATTTACCGGTTCCATCCCCTGTTCCCTTTTCAATTTTTCCGCCTGGTCTTTGGAGAGTTCGAGTGCTTTTGACATCTCGAGCGTAAACGCATCACCGGCACAATCCAGTGCATGAACATATTCAAGACCACGTTTCGAAAAAATCGCTATTTTTGTCCTTTCAGCACCCAGGTCGACTATGCAACACGTATCGGGCGGGGTGATCCCGAACAATCCCCGCTCGATTGCTAGTAACTCATGATCAAACGCTTGAACATCGATGCGCATACTCGAAAAAAAATCGCGCCATTCATTCATAACCTCCCTGCTCGCACCGTATACTAACACATCAACACGCTCTCGCGACGTTGAAATCACGGTATACGAAAATGCCATATCGTCCTTCTCTATTGGAAATGTTTTGGCTGCTGCCTGCGCAACCAATTCATGTATCTCGGGCGCATTCCGGATATGTATAATAGAAGAGTATACCTGATGTTCAGGCAATCCGAAAATCACTGATTGTGGTGTGTGTCCGAATTGTATCCAGAGAGCCTCAAGGGTTTCTGCAAGTATCTTCCTATTAACCAGCCGCCCATGATCAACAGCACCATACTCAAGCGAGGTCTTAGCTTGCGCCGCCACTACGGGCTGATGCGCAAATAAGCCACGACGCAACTCGACCACAACTATCGTATGATCCGCTATGTCTAGACCGACAGC
>CAYJLM010000177.1:0-2617 GCA_964370875.1 uncultured Gammaproteobacteria bacterium
CTAAAAAAATCATCTCATCATACGGACAGATGGGCGCGTATTATGATTGCCAGCTGGCAGACGTGCGCTCACATTTCGTTTTAGGAAAACCGGATACATTATTGCCCTTATTGGCCGAGAAAAAGATAGTAGTATTTGACGAGGCGCAGACTATTCAAGATATCGGCACCATTTTAAAGGTATTCCACGACACCTATCCGGGGACTCAAATTATTGCCACCGGCTCGTCATCTTTTGATTTGGCAAATAAGATCAAAGAGCCGATGACTGGCAGAGCGTTCGAATTTTTGCTTCTGCCTCTTTCGCTCCATGAAATTTCTTCGGCCTACCCGCAATTGAGTGAGCCGGATTTATTATCGCTCATGCAATTTGGGTCGTATCCGGCGGTAGTTTCTGCTAAAACTACCGATGAAAAATTATTTGCGATCAAAAATATCGCAACAAACTATTTGTATAAGGATGTTTTTGTTTTTGAGGATATCCGTAATCCAAAAGTTTTTGAGGATTTGTTGAAAATGTTGGCATTGCAAGTAGGGTCGATGGTATCAGTAAATGAACTAGCTTTAGGATTGGGTGTTACACGAACAACGGTAAATCGCTATCTTAGATTATTGGAGCAAGCTTTTATTATTAAACGTATTTATTCTTTTTCTAATAATCCTCGGAATGAATTAAAAAAGGCATTTAAGGTCTTTTTTCTTGACACGGGGGTCCGCAATGCGCTTGTAGATATCGCCTCGCCAATGAATATGCGAACAGATAAAGGGGCAATCTTTGAGAATTTTTTTGTTGCAGAGAGAGTAAAAAAGGGGCCACTGGAAATTTTTCCGGCAGAAATCATGTTCTGGAGGACTCGGGCCGGTATTGAAATTGACGTAATAGAAAAACAGGGCGTGGTTATTTCCGCCTTTGAATGTAAATGGAAAGAAACGTGCTCGGTGCCGACCCCATTTAAAACAGCGTATCCGAATGCAAACTTCGACTGCATTACCGTTGAAAATATTGTGAATAAGTCGATATGACTATAATGCTTGCTGGTCTACGCCACCTAATAGGTAGAATTATATAATTTTGCCGATTATGAATGAAAAGCTGTAACTCCCATGTCCATTTGAAGATATCGGAATAAGGACTTACGCGAGGGCTTGTCATTACTGAAGATCAGGAAGGTTAAGGAATATATGACGGTGCTACCGTTCGGTATGTTCCGCTCCAGCGCTGGCTCCTCGGGGAGGCGCAGAAGTGTTAACCATATGAATCAGTGGTTCGTTGTTTCACCCGTGGCGGATGGAGATTCTATGCGTATCCTCTGGCGGTGGATGGGAGTGCAGTGGCAAATATATTGCCATCTGATTCCAGGCAGGGGACGTATACTTGACTATTCGAATCGGTGAGGAAATTTTTAATTATGAAATTAAAGAGAACGGTATTCTTTTTTCTTTTTCTCGCAGGATATTTTGTTGTATGTGAGATGATTGTACGGTATGAGGCGCTAGGGGCGGCAATCGCTTTTAACTACGAGAAAACGCGGACGCTTGAAGGCCTTATCCGTTCAGATTATATTTATGATGTTCGGAATGGAAATACTGGACTTATACCAAATAAATCAGGATATTTTAAGGGTGTAATGATTTATATAAATTCGCTTGGCATGCGAGATAAAGAATACTCACTTCAGAAGGCGAAAGGCACCTTTCGCATTGTGGCCCTTGGCACATCGACAACATTTGGATTCGGTGTTCCAATCGAAAGTGTATATCATTCAGTACTTGAAGATAGATTGAATGAACAAAATGATAGCTTGAAGTACGAAGTTTTAAATTTTGGCGGAGGCGTTCTGGTGTGTTCTGCTCAATGTCTATTGGAGAAGATGCAGCTGTTGCCGGCCTATGATGTCGATATGGTTCTATTGTCAGTATCATTTTCACAATTGCATGACAGTGACATGGAAAAGCTTCTTGATTTTCAAGGCAGAACCGGTATTGCTGTTGCGATTTTTGATTTTGATATGAACAAACCATTATTTTTACAGAGTATTTCGAAGAAGAATCTCTTTATGTTAAATCTCGGTGTGTCTTATGGAAAAGACGACTGGATTTATCCTGCTGACGGCCATCCAAACGCGCACATCCACGCACTCTATGCCCAAAAACTGTATGATTTTTTTGAACAACACAAAGAAGAGATATTCGCCCGGTCGCATCCGAAAGATATAGCGGTAGAGCTTCCAGAAATAGATCCGACGCCAAATAGCCATTACAAAAACGGCTTCCTAAAATCATATTTTTTTGAGGGGATAAGGCAGAAAACAGAATTAATGAAAACTGGCTTTCCGCGACTATGATCACTAAAAAAGCAGTTATTTCTGCCTTGCTTATAATTGGATATTTTGTCGCATGTGAGTTGATTGTGCGGTATGAGGATCTCGGAGTGCTTGCATTCAGTTATGTAAAAACAAAATCTGTGACGCCGATCTATAATTCAGACATCGTATATGATATTGACTATCCCAATAATATTAATTGCCATGCATTGATTCCTAATCAGTCAGGATATTTTAAAGGGGTATCAGTAAAGACAAATTCGTTCGGTATGAGGGATGACGAGTATACATTAG
>CAYJLM010000178.1:0-2610 GCA_964370875.1 uncultured Gammaproteobacteria bacterium
GTTGCTACAACCGAACGAGAGGTGAAGCCGGAGCGTCTGCTCAGATCGGTTCTCGTTATGGGGTTGAAAATGATCCCTGCCATTAACGTACTCCCCGCAACCACCTTTCTCATGGTCGTCGATCTTGCTGAAGCACAAACCGACCTTGAGATGGCAAAAAATAAAAGAGAGGCAAAAGAAAAGGAAATAAAAAAACTGAACAGCGAGCTAAGGCAACTCAAAATTTCGGCGCAGCAGCAAGCAGCATAGTAAGAGCCCATCAAAAACTACCCCTTGTAAGTTCTTCCGACTCATTTCCGTTCAATTTTTCCCCAAAAAAGCGTTGAACTCGTCTGAATACGACAGTATTCCTTCGCATTCATCATCCTTTTTGGAAAAAAGTTGAATCAGAACTGACCGGGAAGCTAGTTATTTGATGGGCTCTAAGAAAAATTTTTTAGGTATGCTATACTAATTTGAGGGTGTAGAGAAATAGCTTCACGGTCAGTTTCGAACCAGTTTTGTTCCAAAAAAGATGGTGAATAAGGCTGAATACTAACGTATTCAGACGAGTTCAACGCTTTTTTGGGGCGAAACTGGTCGAAAATGAGCCGGAAGAAACTCACACGTGATATTTCTCTACACCCTCAATTTTATACTCTAACCTCCATACACACCATCACTATGCCCTGGAAGCGCATATTACTCATTATCGGGTTCATCGTCGTCGTCATATTGCTTGGCGCATTGATTTGGTTTTTCTTTTTCCGAGTTACTCCGATCGTGCCGGAGACACCGACACCTTCCGGACCTGCCGCTCCGCTCCCTGTTCCCGGCGCGTATGTGCCGCCAGAGCGAGTACCCGAAGGCCCCCCAACGGCTCTCCCCGTCTCCGAACAGCCACAGCTCCCAAGAACCGCGGAGGAGGCAAAAGGTGGCCCTGTTGAAACAATCCAAATTCAACCCGACGCCAATTTTTCACCCGTGCGTTCTTCCGACGGACAGAGTGTTTCGACATTCGACTCCTATACGGGAACTTTCTATCGTATAAAACCCGATGGCACGTCTGAAAAACTCAGTGAACAAACATTCCCCGGAGCAACAAATGTCACCTGGTCCCCAGGCGCAGATAAGGCGGTTATCGAATTCTTAGACGATACGAAAGTTGTCTACGACTTTTCAGAAAAAAAACAGCTTGCAACACTTCCCAAACACTGGGAATCGTTTAGCTTTTCTCCTGATGGAGAAAAAATCTCGTTTAAGAGTGTAGCCCAAGACCCGGAGAACAGCTGGCTTGCAATGGCACAAGCTGACGGATCGGGCGGCACTCTCATTGAACCGCTCGGGAAAAAACCAACTCAATTCACGCCCACATGGTCGCCCTCGAGTCAAATCGTTGGCCTGTTTCAGGAGGGGCTCGACGGCAATCGAAAAACGCTTTACTTTATCGGACAAAATAATGAAAATTTCAAATCGGTGACCGTGAACGGGCGCGATATTCAGACTCAATGGTCTCCACTCGGTACACAGCTTTTGTACAGCGGCTATTCCTCTCATTCGGGATTTCGTCCCGAGCTCTGGATCGTTGATGCGCTTGGCGATACTATTGGAAACAATCGCAGACAAATAGAAATCCAAACGTGGGCTGACAAATGCTCATTTCTCGACAATGAAACACTCTACTGCTCAGTACCAAAGACCCTTCCCGAAGGCGCGGGGCTCCTTCCTGTTATCGCTGAGCGGGATAGTACGGGGGAGGCACTATATAAGATAGATCTGACCACCGGGGAAAAAAGAAAGGTTGCTGAGCCGGACCCCGCGCTTATTCTTACCAATCTCGTTATTTCCAAAGACCAAAGTCAGCTCTATTTTACCGACAAGTATTCGCAGAAATTGTATACGATACAGCTGCAGTAGAATCGGGGTCTGGCTCAATTTCCCTCAGGAATTTGTGCCTGACCCCAATTCCGCATGTTGTCAAAAAAAAATCTTTCTTTTTTCTTTTTTTTAACGACTATCGCATTGTTGGTTGTTTTTGCTATCCCCGCCCTTGCGGCACCCGGCAGTCTGCGCATCTCCGGTGATACATTTCCGGACTTTACATTTCAAATCCCCTTCAGTAGCGCCATGACGAGTATTGATGGACAGGAAATCGTCAACGGAACCGCCATCGCTACCTACATCGGCATTGTATACGAATGGGCCGTCGCGTTTGCTGCCGTCTTGGCCGTCCTTGCGTTCACCTTTGCCGGCGTTCTCTGGCTCATCGCCGGAGGTGATGCGGGAAAAGTGACCGAATCAAAAAAAATCATGGGCAATGCAATTATCGGACTTGTACTTGCGCTGGGCTCATATACACTCCTTTGGACTATTAAACCGGAGCTTGTCCAGTTTTCACCAATCGCCGTGACGCCGATCAATGGAATTTCCGTAAATCTATCACCCACCGTGGTCATCTCTACCGGTGGGACGCTTGTTCGGTCATCATGTAGCGGTCCGAAAAAAGAAGGAGCTCGGTGTTCGGCAGACAACCCTTGTGAATGTGAATCCGGCGTTTGTACCCCCGGCGGTGTTTTTGGTGGGCGTAAGGTGAAAGAACCGGAAAAATTATCAAAGAAAAAATGACTTTTT
>CAYJLM010000179.1:0-2600 GCA_964370875.1 uncultured Gammaproteobacteria bacterium
TGATAAGATAGTCGCGACACAAAAAACCAACCGTCTAAGGATCTTTTAATCGAGTAATCTCTTACATGCGCCTATGAATACCACCCAACTATGGCAAGCCGCCCTCGGAGAGCTGGAAATCCTTCTCAGCAAGCCAAACTTTAGTACGTGGTTTCGTGAAACGTTCGTTGTGTCCCATGAAAACAATCGTGTTATTATAGGAGTCCCAAACACATTTACAAAAACATATCTAGAAAAAAAATATCACACCCTCATCATTCGTGCGCTTCGTAATGTAACGCCGGAAGGCGTGAAAGAAATTGTATACAAAGTAGAGTTGAGAGAGAATAAGAAGCCTATCGACGACATCTTCGTCTCAGAAGCCCCCCTTTCACAACCCCTTTCTCCCGCCTTTTCCCAAGGTGCCGCGCAGAAAAAGGAGCTAGACAATCCGGGCGGTCTGAACGTCCGCTATACATTTGATAACTTCATTGTTGGAAAGTACTGTGAGCTCGCCCATGCCGCGTGCCGTGCCGTGTGCGATAATCCGGGCGATACCTACAACCCTCTTTTTATCTATGGGGGGGTTGGTCTTGGCAAAACACACCTTCTTCACGCGGTTGGGCAAGAAATCATACGAAAATTTCCCGACAAGCGCATTCTTTTTGTTACCTGTGAAAAGTTTTCAAATGATTACATCCAGGCCGTACGCTCGGGCCGTGCGAAAGAGCTAAAAGACACCTATCGCTCCGTTGACGTCCTTATTATCGATGACGTCCAGTTCCTTTCAAGTAAAGAGGGGACACAGGAAGAATTTTTTCACACCTTTAACGCGCTCCACCAAACAAACCGCCAGCTTATCATATCATCAGATCGACCACCAAAGGCAATTCCGGCAATTGAGGGGCGCCTCCTTTCACGGCTTGAGTGGGGGATGATTGCAGATATCACAACACCCGACATAGAAACACGTATTGCCATTCTTGACACAAAGTGCCGGGAGCGGGGTGTTACCCTTTCCAGTGAAGTAATCAACTATATCGCGACCATGGTCCATAATAATATTAGGGAACTTGAGGGCGCTCTTAATAGAATTATTGCGTATAGCCAACTCAATAATACAACACTAAGTTTTGATAAAATAAAACAAATCCTCTCATCAATCACGATGAGTTACGCAAAGAAATCCATTACACCAAAACAAATCATCACCATTGTTTCAGAGTTTTATAATATTGAAATTGTAGATCTTATTGGGGAGTCTCGAAAAAGAGAGCTCGCTATACCAAGACAGATTGTTATGTACCTCATGAGGGAAGAAATAAAATGCTCCTTCCCGGCAATTGGCCATGAGATTGGCGGAAGAGATCACACCACAGCTATCCACGCCTATAATAAGATTATAAAAGATGTCGACCAAAGCCCAAAAATCAAACAAGATGTCGACCTTATACGCCAACGCATATATAATATTTAATAAGGGGGTGTGGAGTGGGTTGTGAATAATAACCACTCTTTATGTGAATAACTACACCCACTATATAATTATTCACACTCACACCACTTTTACTACAAAATTATCCACCTACGTTAAATTAAAAAATCTTTTCATTAAAACTAAAAATCACCTTATCCCCACTCCACACCCACCTATTATTACTTATCTATTATGTAATTATTATTAATTAATACTTTAGTGTTGTGAATATCTCATGCTTACAAGAAAATCTAGCGCTTGGGTTACAGATTGTACGATCAAGTATTGGAAAGGATTCGGGGCTTCCCATTCTTTCTATGATTCTTCTTCGGGCTGAGGGGAAGTTTATTTATCTTCACACAACAAATCTGGAAATAGCAATACAGTATCTTGTAAGGGGAAAAGTTGAAGAGGATGGGAGTATTGCGATTCCTGCAAAAACCTTTTCTGATTTTATTAGTCTCTTACCAAAAGAAAAAGTGGAGCTCCGAACGGAAAATGACACCCTTCTTTCCCTGGTTTGTAAAAACTACCAAACAACCATCCATGGGATGGCGCCTGATGAGTTTCCCCTTATCCCGTCGTTAAGTGAGGGGAAGAGAATAGAGTGCACCTCTCTAGATTTGAAGGGAGCGCTTGGCGCGGCGGCGCAGGCAGCGGCTACTCAGGAAATACGGCCAGAGCTTCATGGGGTATACCTGTGGTGGAGAGCTCAAGAAAAGAAATTATATTGTGTTGGGACTGATGCGTATCGTCTTTCAGAAAAAAGTATTCCCGCGCAAGGCGACTCGCAAGAAGATATTACCTGTATTGTGCCGTTGAGGACGATACAGGAGCTTTCTCGTAATATTTTGCGAGATGATGGCGGTCAGTGCGAGATAGTAGTTACTGAAAATCAGATTATGTTTAAGATGGATGGGTGTGAGTGTGTGTCAAAAATAGTGCAGGGGTCCTTTCCAGACTACCAAAGTATTATTCCGTCAACATTTTTTTCAAAAATACTTATCGATCGCGAGGAGCTCGTGCGCGCAGTAAAGGCGACAAGTCTCTTTTCACGTGGTGGGCTGAACGATGTTATTTGTCATATTGAGCCGCGCGACCAAAAACGCGGTATTATGACACTTTCGTCGGCGAATAGCGGGGT
>CAYJLM010000180.1:0-2580 GCA_964370875.1 uncultured Gammaproteobacteria bacterium
TTAATTATTATCTATTGATCTGAACCCTTCGACCGTTCCAAGACTGTAGTATTCGTTTATGATTGTTTTTCTTTCACTCATATTATTCATTTTATAAATAAAACTGTCGTTTTTATAATCTGCCTTGTGTATTTTATAGTCATCATAATCCCTTAGTTCCTGAGAGCCTAATTCCGCAGCTTTGATTACGAATAAATCAAATTCTTCGGTATCAGCATTTAAAAGATCAGTTGTGGTAGTGCTGTTTTCTATCCATACTCCGGCGGAAGTCTGCCATCCATATTTTGAATAATAGCTTATATCATTTATTTTTCCTCTTTTTAATACTAACCAGTCAAATCTATAATCTGTTTCGCTTACCTTTCCAGCGGCTTTGGTCATATAAAGAGCAACGTAATCGCAGCTTGTTTCAGTTGGCGAGCCGGTAGACGACAGACTTTGAAGATCAAACCTAAGAAGATTCCATCCGTTTACAAATGCTGTTCCTTCGTTAGTTGTCGTAATGGTCTTAGATTTATAATTTGAAGAGTCTTGTCCTATCCTCAAAATAAAGTTAGTTACGTCGGTGGCGCTCGTTAGATACGCCCAAACGAATGCCGATCCGGCGGGCGTATAATCATCAATATCAAAACTATTAAGGCTAGCATTCGTAATCCCGGCAGTTGTTCCTCCGGCTGAGCTTATATCCCAATTTATGGAACCATTACCCTTAACGAAATTATCGAGATCGGCTGTAATGTTCTCCCCGTCTCCGAAGCTTGTCCATGTTCCTCCACCTGAAGTAAGAGAATCCAATTCTGATATTACTAACTCATCATCATCTATCTCAAGAGATATCTTAAGTTTTCTTAGGCCACTGTCATTATCAATCGCCATCATTAATTTCCTAAAAGAACTCATCCTGCTAAATTCTTCAGGAGTAGTTAGTATTATTTCACTATCAAGCGAACGGTTAACTTGTGGGAATACATCTATTATAGCGAAGTCCTTAAGATCAGAAGGACAGGTATAGTTAAATACCCCGTTGTATAGCTTGGGGGCAGATACCACTTTCCTTTTCGTACTTCTGATGTCTATATCGGATAACACTTTTCTCACCGCCCTATTTATGACTTTTTGCCTGTTCATAAGACTTGAGGACTTTCCGTGCAGTTTTCCATCCAGTTCGTCTATAAAATTTTGTTGCGTATAAATCATTGATTTGGATTTGTATTTTCTTTTGAAACTATTGATATTTGTTCCAGTGTCGGACTTTCTTCTGAGCCTCTTAATTCTATCTTTAAATCTACCCACGGATTGACTCCTCCTATTGGGTATTTTTTAAACAGGTCACCGGAAGAAGATGAATCTGTATATGCATCTATCTTAACCCATTCGCGGACATAACATCTGGCCGTGTTACCATTTACGATATTAGGTATTGCCTCGTCCAAGACAATCGTATATGTCCCGGCATTGACAGCTATCGTAGATATATGAGCAGTAGTACCAGCTCCATATCCGCGAACCAATTCAATCTCGTCACCGGAAGTTGCGTTTGCAAAGTTCGCATTAGTAGATGTGAAGGTAGTCGTATTTGTAAATGTTATATCTGCCCTGAATCCCAGATTATGATCAATGTTCTGTCTCTTTTTTATCAGTATCTTATCTGTCGCAGACTTCATTTTGGAAAATTGAACCCATATGAGGTTGAACATACTCTGAATCACGGACGGCTGAATCCTACTTGTTATTATATATCCCCTCTTTGTCAAAGTATCATCCGTGTCATTTATGAATATTGCACTAGTTTCTGTTGACGAATTAGACGGATAGAACGATGCTCCGGCAAGAAACAGCCCGTTGTTTCTATCAGTAGATACTAATGGTCCCGCATGAAGGATTACTCCCATTCCATAATCGATAATAGTTCCTGATGCCTTATACTGACTTAATGAGAATCTGTGATAGAGACCCATATCTTCATCTAAACACCATATTCCTGATAACATATTCTCAAACAGGTTATTATTATCACCGGTTATTTTACCATTAATAAGTATATGTACCTTATCATCTATAATTTCCATTCCGTTTGCGTTGACTGGCCCTGCTCCTGATGAGAAACCGATATAATCGCCCCATGTTGATCCTACCCTGGTAGTTATATCGTCATATATATTCTTATTAAATACTGGAAAAGAAGCGGCCTCAACAAAGCCACCTCCATTATATCTTAATATCTGACCTATATTTGTGACTATGTAAGGAATGTTATCCAATAGTACACCTGATAAACATGCGGAAGCCTTTATAGGATATTGGAAATTATATGTATCGCTGAAACCATCCCATGAGAACACCTGAGCGTCACCTCCATAGATATGCTTAGTCAACAGCCATATCTTATCAATACTCGGCATTATTTTGATTATCTCATACTCAGGAGGAAGAGTAACCCTTGAGGCTGTAGCTAAACCGTTTCTATCTACAGAGTGAAGAAGGTTGGCATCTCCTATAAGTAATAATCTATTGTATACTCCGAGAGGATGTTCATTAAGACTTAGAGCCGATTTTCCTAATGTCGTTGTCCAATAACTA
>CAYJLM010000181.1:0-2563 GCA_964370875.1 uncultured Gammaproteobacteria bacterium
GCCACTGATATTTCTTTTTTCCAAACGGAATTCCTTGTAGAAAAGAAGTTCGAATCGCTGATGGGGGCAACAGCGAACCGATCTTTTGCTGATCATATACAAGCGTATATATTGGCGCGTCCGGATACAGTTCATTAAAAATGCGCAGTACCCTTTCGGCTCCGCCAACCTGCACAAGATGATCATGGACAAGCGCAATTTTCATACAGTTGATTTTCTGGAAAACACAGCGAATGGCGTTTTTATTAAAATAACAAAATCGAAAAAAGGCGACCAATTTTCTACATACATAAGATCAAGACGGGCTTCATCTTCAAAATTTAAATCACTTCGTCCGCTAATCTGTGCCAGCCCGGTAATACCCGGCTTAACACTAAAGAGCTGATGATGCTTAGTGTCATATCCCGCAACTTCTTGCGGCATGTGGGGTCGAGGTCCAACAAGACTCATATTGCCAATCAAAACATTAAACAGTTGCGGTAGTTCATCGAGGCTTGTTCGCTCTAGAAACCCCCCAACTCGTGTCTGACGCGGGTCATTAAGCACCTTGAATATTGGACCTTTTCGTTGACTCTGTGTTGTCACGAGGTGTTCCTGAAGCTTCTCCGCATCTCCAGATCGGTCATACTCCGATCCCGTGCAAAGATTTATATACATTCTGCGAAATTTGTATGTAGGAAAAAGTCCCCGCTGACCAACGCGAATATTTTTATAAATAACGGGTCCGGGGGAATCAAGCGCGACAAGAATGGCAACGGCGAGAAAAACCGGGGAAAGAATTATTATAAAAATACTTGCGAAAACGATGTCAAAAAAACGCTTCAATATCCTCCCCCACCCTTCCAATTTTGTCCTTTTTATTTCAATAAGGGGGATTCCTGCAAGCATTGTCATGGCAAGCCGTTTTGCCGCAACAATATCGGCCGCATAGCGCAATGAAATATGCTGATATGTGGCAAATTCTGCGATATCTTGTAATACGGGCCGAGAGAGTGATGGGTCAACGACAATAATTTCGTCAATGCGCTTTGCACTGATGTGAGTTGCGAGTTCCAGTTTGACGCCTTCGGAAAAATCATGAAAAACCGCAGTAACACGATATCCGTGGGATGGATGTGATGAAAAATCTCGCACGAGTATCCGCGTGCGTTCTTGGGGACCGATTAAGGCGACCGGATGAACACCAACACCATAACGGAACAAGACGATGCGAATAGCACGGAGGAGCGTCCTACCGAGTATGAGCGCAACGATACTGAGAATCCAAATTGCGATAATGATAAATCGCGAAGTAAAAAGCTCCTGTTGAAAAAAAATAAACACAATAACGAGCATGATTGCCGTTGAAGCGGCAGTAACTATTCGCTGTACTTCATTCTGAATTCGACGAAAGCCAATCGAGTACAGCCCAGATAGCGCCAATATACAAATATAAAAGAGGGCGACAAAAACGCTCCAGGTGATGTATGAGGCAAAGGGTATTTCAAGAATAACCGGACGAATTGCGGCAAGTGCGGTAAAGCGCAAAAAATACGCAAAAATTCCCGCGCATAGAAGCATGAGAAAATCGAGCGGAATAAGGAGTGCTGCAAAGGTGAGGTCTGAACGTTTCATAACCCAGTGGTATCACTAAACAATCACGTAAGCCGAATTCTGTTCTCCAATCGAGACTGGAGCGATGATCATCTCTCTAGCTCCATATTTTCACATGGAGTCATGCGAGCGAATATACTCTTGCATCTGGTAGGTGTTTGCCAAGCTACCACATCACTGCGGCACTGGTGCGCTCTTACCCCTTGCGTTAAGCAAGCGTCAACTCTTATTCGAGTATCCGCACCTTTTCACCCTTACACAACCAAAAAAATTGGTCGAGCGGTTCCTTATCCCATTCCATACAATGAAATAGAACTCCTCTCAAGAGGACTTTTCTGTTGCTCCCCCACCGTTGTTACCTCTGATGGGAAAATAAACATTTGTTTACACTATCCCGTACAACAACTATTCGTATTTGAGATCAGAGAAAAGGCATTACCTCACACTGACCCTAGAGCCCATCAAAAAACTAACCTTGTGTAAGTTCTTCCGGCTCATTTCAGCGCCCCTTGGTCTGCAAACAGCTCAAAGCTTCGCGGAATAGTCCACTATTCCTTGTCGCTTATTCACTGTTTTCGCCTCAAGGGGCATCTGAACTGACCAGAAATCTAGCTATTTGATGGGCTCCTAAGAATAATTATTATAGGTCGCCGTTAACGACTACCGTTTTCCATCCGATCGAAATCGGATTTCGGATGTTCGGACTTTCCTCTCCGACAAGAATCGGAGCGATCATCACAGATTGTTTAGTGATATCAATGAACGAATAACACAGCAATAATATCACAAAACTATCAAATGTCAATACGATTTTGCCTCGTCTAATGCTTCGTTAACCAGCTTATCGGCCTCTTTATTTTTCTCTCGGGGAATGTGGGTAAACGTGATGTCCGGTACCTGGCCGGCCAGGCCCCACGCTTTCATGAAAAGTTTTCCAAGCTCGGGATCCTTGACGCGGTATTCACGGCGC
>CAYJLM010000182.1:0-2507 GCA_964370875.1 uncultured Gammaproteobacteria bacterium
ATCTTCAAGTATTTGAGAAATTAGGTATTCATTATTTAAGCTAGATACGTCTTTAATAATATACACCCGCGTTAAATTTTTGATTTTAAGCGAAGCTTTCCGCGATTCTTTAAAATAATCTGACTTAATATTCCAAAATGATAGCCCACAATAAAAAGTACAAAAACCACTCTTCTTTAAATTTTTAAATTTAAAAATACCCTCCTCAATCACTTCGTCTTTATCTAGATGAATTATTTGTTCTTTCTCAAATTGATTAAATTTTTTTTCATTAAGCTTGCGCTTGTATCTAATATATTTTTGGAATAAATTTTTCATATTCTTTTGCCAAATTCTTGAATATATTTTTTCCCAATCAATTCGTTCAGTCGGGGGGGGGCGACTGCGCTTAGAGTATTCTGTATCTTGTACTTCTCCCTAATCCAACTCGTTCAATCTTTTTAAGCTTGAGTAATACTTCAAGAGTTTGCTTGACGGTTGGCCTGGCTATTTTTGTATTTTTCGCAATATCGCCAGTGCTGGTTTCCTTTGCCTTTTCAATGTACTGCCAAACAGTCAGTTGTTTTTCCGACAGAATTTTTCCAATATTTTCCCTTGATAATAACTCAACCGCCATTTGTGATTGTTTCAAAATAATATCCATGAAAAAATCTAACCAATCAGCAATATTTTCATTCTTCGTGTCCATGGTTTTTTGACTTCGCCGCAAGGCAATATAATAATCAGGTTTATTGTCTTCGACTAATTTTTCATGAGAGACATAGGGTATATACAAATATCCCGCTTGGAGCAAAAGCATGTTGGTAAGCACTCGTGACAATCGCCCGTTTCCGTCAGAAAATGGATGAATTTTAAAAAATTCAACTAAGAAATTTCCAATAATCAATAATGGGTGAAATGCATTATCTTCTAATGCTTTTTGTGTCCATTCAACTAAATCATGCATTTGACCGGGAGTAAGATATGCCGGTGAAGTATCAAAAAGAATACCGATTGACTGACCGGCCTCATCTATCATCTGTACCCTATTTTCTCCCTTTTTATATTCGCCGCGATGCTTTTCATCTTTCGCTACATGCTTTAATAATTCTTGATGAAAATGTTTGATTAAGTTTTCGTTAAATTTTAAATTTTTCCATGAATTAAAAACATTCTCTAATAATTCATAATACCCTTGCGCTTCCTGTTTATCGCGGGTGGTAAATTTTTGGACACTAATACCTCGCATTAGTTTTTCAATATCTTCATCAGATAGACGGGAACCCTCAATTCGAGTAGAGGCGCCGGTGGATGTAATCAAAACCGACTTTTTCAGCCTACCCAAAACCTGTGGACTGAGGCGCGCGCCGGTAATCCACTGCCCTTTTAATTCATCAATTTTGGCGATTTTAGAGACAATAACAGATGGAATTTGTTCAATCCGCTTGGAAAACTTGTCAGAAATTTGATCTGAGCCTGATAATTTTTGGCTAGTAATACGCATATTTTTTAATTGGACATACTAACTATATCCAATTATATCCAATTAGGAATGCCGAGTCAACTTATGACGTATTTTATGTCTGGCTATGAGTATTCTTCTTTCATATTAATATAAATTTGTCCTCAACCAACTCGAACTTCTTTAATACGGCTATTGTTATTTTGTTTTAAAAAATGGCGGACACCTTTTCCCGCTAACGGCTCATCATCATATCTCGGCATGACATGCAGATGGACATGGAATGGCTCGATCTGTCCGCTTACCTTACCGATGTTCCAGCCAAGGGTATACCCACTTGGTTTATATTTCTCATCTAGATATTTTCTACCCTCTTTTAATAGATTGAACATATCGACTACTTCGTCGTCAGATAAATCAAATGGCGAGGCTTTATGGGCCAACGGGATAATTACACTAGCGCCTTCCAATACGCCTTCGGGGTTATACCCTTGGCTGGACAAAAAAACACAGGTGTTATTCCGCATAACCTCTCCTTTTTTTAAAATTTTCTCGTCGCAAAACATGCAGTCCATATTTTGTTAAATTATTTTGTACTATCGTATATGCTAACTGCCACATCGCACAATGTTTAAGGATATGAGAAGTTGCGACCAACGGGAGCAATTTGGGAGAAGAAGTCTGCAGTACTTCGTAACCTCATATCCTTTGTTATATTCCCGAAGGGCTAAAAATTTAGTGCAACATTCCGAAGAAAATTTTAGAGTTTTGCAGTCAAGAGCTATTTTAATTATCGACCGGAGGGAATCCTTGTAAAAGGCAATAAAATTATCCTTCTATTACTTTTTTTAAATCCTCTAAGACATCTATTGTAATAGGGCTGTCAAAGTCTTTATCAATCATCCGGTCGGAATACTCTAGCTCGGTTCTACCCTCACCTAAGTCACGATATTCATATTTTACAAAAAAATTTCCATCAAAATTAGATATGACAAATTTCTTGTTATTTTCAAATTCTACAACCTTCATTTCACTCCAGCTACCGTTTTCACGACAGCTCCTATAA